>NZ_JBSFKQ010000035.1:0-78588 GCF_053598615.1 Kitasatospora sp. NPDC001095
CGACCAGCTGATCCGGGCCGGCGAGTTCGACATCGTGGTGGCCGGCGGCCAGGAGTCGATGACCAACGCCCCGCACCTGCTGCCGAAGTCCCGCGAGGGCTTCAAGTACGGCGCGATCGCGATGCTCGACGCGATGGCCCACGACGGCCTCACCGACGCCTACGAGAACATCCCGATGGGCGAGTCCACCGAGAAGCACAACACCCGCCTGGGCATCCCGCGCGAGGCGCAGGACGAGATCGCCGCCGCCTCCCACCAGCGGGCCGCCAAGGCGCAGGCCGACGGGGTCTTCGACGCCGAGATCGTCCCGGTCGCCATCCCGCAGCGCAAGGGCGAGCCGGTCCTGTTCAGCCAGGACGAGGGCATCCGCGCGGACACCACCGTCGAGGGCCTGGCCAAGCTGCGCCCGGCCTTCACCAAGGACGGCACGATCACCGCCGGCACCTCTTCGCAGATCTCCGACGGCGCCGCCGCCGTGGTCGTGATGAGCAAGGCCAAGGCCGAGGAGCTGGGCCTGAGCTGGATCGCCGAGATCGGCGCCCACGGCAACGTGGCCGGCCCGGACAACTCGCTCCAGTCGCAGCCGTCCAACGCGATCAAGCACGCGCTGGCCAAGGAGGGCCTGGAGGTCGCCGACCTCGACCTGATCGAGATCAACGAGGCGTTCGCGGCCGTCGCCCACCAGTCGATGAAGGACCTGGGCGTCTCCTCCGACATCGTCAACGTCAACGGCGGCGCCATCGCGCTCGGCCACCCGATCGGGATGTCCGGCGCCCGCGTGGTGCTGACCCTGGCGCTGGAGCTGCAGCGCCGTGGCGGCGGGGTCGGCGCGGCCGCGCTGTGCGGCGGCGGCGGCCAGGGCGACGCGCTGATCGTGCGCGTCCCGAAGGCCTGACCGGCGGGATCTGAGCCCCAGGGCTGCGGACCGCGTCACTGCGGTCCGTAGCCCCTTTCGGCATTTCGACGGCATTGCGCTAGGAGCTCCTGATGATCGATGTCGCCACGCTGGTCGAGCAGGCCCGGGAGGGCCGGCCGCGGGCGGTCGCCCGGCTGATCACGCTGGTCGAGAACGCCGCGCCGCAGCTGCGGGAGGCGATGGCCGCGCTCGCGCCGTACACCGGGCGGGCGTACACGGTGGGCCTGACCGGCTCGCCCGGGGTCGGCAAGTCCACCTCCACCTCGGCCCTGGTCTCCGCCTACCGGCGGCTCGGCAAGCGGGTCGGGGTGCTGGCCGTCGACCCGTCCTCGCCGTTCTCCGGCGGCGCGCTGCTGGGCGACCGGGTCCGGATGCAGGACCACGCCACCGACCCCGAGGTGTTCATCCGCTCGATGGCCACCCGCGGCCACCTCGGCGGGCTCTCCTGGGCGGCGCCGCAGGCCCTGCGGGTGCTGGACGCGGCCGGCTGCGACGTGATCCTGGTCGAGACGGTCGGGGTGGGCCAGTCCGAGGTCGAGGTCGCCGCCCAGGCCGACACCACCGTGGTGCTGCTGGCCCCCGGGATGGGCGACGGCATCCAGGCCGCCAAGGCCGGGATCCTGGAGATCGGCGACGTCTTCGTGGTCAACAAGGCCGACCGGGACGGCGCCGACGCCACCGCGCGGGAGCTCAACCACATGCTGGGCCTCGGCGAGGCCCGGGAGCCGGGGGACTGGCGGCCGCCGATCGTCAAGACCGTCGCGGCCCGCGGCGAGGGCGTGGACGAGGTGGTCGAGGCGCTGGAGAAGCACCGCGCCTGGCTGGAGGAGCACGGCGAACTGGCCGCGCGCCGCCGCCGCCGGGCCGCCGAGGAGATCGAGGCGATCGCGCTGGCCGAACTGCGCGCCCGGATCGGCGACCTGCGCGGCGACCGCCACCTGGCCGCCCTGGCCGACCGCGTGGCCGAGGGCGCCCTGGACCCGTACGGCGCAGCCGACGAGCTGGTCGCGGGGCTCACTGCGAGCTGAGCGCGCGAACGGCAGGCCCGGTGGCGCGGTCCGCCCCGTCGCGATCGGGATCGCGGCGGGGCGGTCGTCGTGCGCGCGGGTGCTACGGCTTGCCGCGCAGGCCGCGGAGGTGTTCGGCGATGGGGGCGAGGGCCTGGTACATGTCGTCGAGCTGCTCCTGGCTGAAGCGGTCGATGAAGTGGGCCCGGACGCTGCGCACGTGGTCCGGGGCGACCCGCTGCATGGTCTCCCAGCCCTGCTCGGTGAGGTGGGCGTAGAGGCCGCGGCGGTCGCCCGGGCAGTCCTGGCGCAGGACCAGGCCGGCGTTCTCCATCCGGGTGATCTGGTGGGAGAGGCGGCTCTTCGACTGGAGGGTGGCGGTCGCGAGGTCGGTCATCCGCATCCGGTGCTCCGGGGCCTCGGAGAGCACGACCAGGATCTCGTAGTCGTTGATCGCGAGGTTGTGCGGCTGGAGTTCGCGGCTGAGCTGGTACTCCAGGAGCTTGGCGACCTCCAGATGGGCGCGCCACATCCGCTGCTCCCTGGCGGTCAGCCAGGGAGTCTCCTCCTCGGGCTGCGACGGAGGGGTGTCCGCAGTGTCGATCGTGTGCGATTCCATGGCCACTAGCATAGCCGATTTAGTTCAATCTTGTACAAGTTTACAGGCCGAAACGTCGGCCGAGGTCGCCCAGGTTACCGAGGCCCGGCAGGTTGGGATTCCCGCCGCCGTGCGCGGCCGGCTGGGTCGGAACGCCGCCGACCGGCACTCCCGCCTCGGCCCCGACCTGCCCGACCGACCGCTCCGCCATCAGCTTCTCGCTCGACTGCAGCAGCACCTGCCCGGCGCCGATGAACTCGAACTGGTGCTCCTCGCCGGAGGCGCCGCCGATGCCGGTCAGCCGGCGCAGGCCGCCGATCAGCCCGTGCATGTAGTCGTGGTCGTAGTGGTGGCACGGCGCCGGGCAGTCCGCCCAGCCGACCAACGCCTGCGGGTCCACCCGGATCGGCGGCTCGACGAAGTGCACCGGGCCGTTGGAGGCGGCGACGAAGCGGCCGGTGCCGATCAGTGTCAGGAAGCCCGGGATGATCGACTGCTTGAGCCGCAGCGTCGGGTCGAAGGCCAGCAGGTTGCCGGAGCGGACGGTCAGGTTGCCGTCGTCCAGATCGTAGGAGTTGAGGTCGAACGCCCGGTCGGCCAGCACCAGCTTGCCGCGGCCCTCGGCGACCACCCAGTCCGCCGCGTGCATCGGCGAGTTGAAGTGCTGCCCGAGCAGCCGGTCGACCGCCCCGGCGCCGACGCCCTTGAAGGTGATGTCGCCGTAGTAGGCGACCATCTTGCCCTTCTGCAGGAAGTACGAGCCGTTCAGCTCGACCGAGAAGGCGTACGGGTTGACGTTGTCGCCGGCCGGCAGGCTGTGGGCGTCCCACACCACCGGCCCGGTGCCGCCGTGGCCGGTCGGCAGCGGGGCCACCGGTCCGCCGAACTGCTCCTGGGCGTACGGCTGTTGCTGCGCGTACGGCTGCTGGTGGGGCGGCGGGGGCGGGTAGCCCCCGGGCGGGGGCGGCGGGTAGCCCTGCCCCGGCTGCGGGCCGTAGTTCGGCGGGGGCGGCGGGACGGCGAAGCCGGGCTGGGTCGGCTGGTCGTGCGGCGAGCCGTACGGGGGCTGCGGCGGGTAGGACATCAGAGCTTCTCCTCGCTCGCCTGGACGT
The DNA here is from genome assembly GCF_053598615.1 of Kitasatospora sp. NPDC001095. NCBI lineage: Bacteria > Bacillati > Actinomycetota > Actinomycetes > Kitasatosporales > Streptomycetaceae > Kitasatospora > Kitasatospora sp. NPDC001095. The sequence continues at coordinate 3,634 of NZ_JBSFKQ010000035.1, forward strand.
ACACCGCGCCCTGCCCGGACAGTTCCAGCTGGAACGCCTCGCCCGAGCCGCGGCCGATCATGTCGCGCCAACCCAGCGCCGTGGACAGCTTGTTGCGCACGTCGCCGCGGTGCGCCACGTAGGCCTGCGGGTCGACGTGCACCGACTGGCCGGGGCCGATCGGCAGCTCGAAGACGCCGCCGTGGGCCATCACCGCGACCGAGCCCTGGCCCTCCAGCTTGGTGGTGAACAGGCCCTGCCCGGTGACCTGGCCGCGGACCATGCCCATCACCCCGCCCTGCGAACCCATGAACATGGTGGACTGCCGCAGCGTGCCCTCGAAGGCGAGCAGCCGGTCCGCCTCGACGTACAGGGTGTCGCCGAACAGGTCGATCACGTGGACGTGGTGGCCGCCGTGGCCGAACATCACCCGGCCCTGGCCCTCGACGGTCATCAGCGGGGTGTCCTCGTTGGCCACCCGGCGGCCGATCATCGACATCACCCCGCCCTGCCCGCCGGTGATGTTCGGGGTGAAGCGGACGTCGCCGCTGTACGCGAGCATCGCGCCGCGCTGGCTGAACAGCCGCTGGCCGGGCACCACCTGGGCCTCGACCATCTTGCCGTTGATCTTCGTGAAGCCCATCAGACGTCGCCCCCGACCGTGACCTTCTCGGACGGCTGGACGTACACCAGGCCCTCGCCGGTGAACTCGATCTGGACGGCCTCGCCGCCGCCCTCGCCGATGAACGTGGTCCAGCCCGCGCCCGACTTCAGGCTGCGCTGCAGGGTGCCGGTGTGCGCCACGTACGCGCCCGGGTCCACCCGCAGCGGCATGCTCTTGTCGACCCGCAGGATGACGGCCGGGCCGTTGGAGGTGACGGCCGCCCAGCCGTGGCCCTCCACCTTGGTGGTGAACAGGCCGTTGCCGGAGGACATGCCGTTCAGCCCGGTGAAGCTGGTGCCGGTGTGCAGGGTGGCCTCGGTGCAGAGCAGATTGTCCGACTCGACGTACAGCGTCTCGCCGTTCAGCCGGACCAGATTGATCTCGGTGGCCTTGTCGGCGAAGTAGCAGGTGCCCTGCCCCTTCACCTCCATGACCGTCATCTTCTCGCCGGTCAGCCGGCGGGTGACCATGCCGCGCAGGCCGTCCCCGCCGCCGGTCAGCTTCTTGAAGGCCATCTGCCCGGTGTAGGCGACCATCGAACCGTGTCGCGCCTTGACGGCGTCCCCGCCCAACTCGACGGCGAGCACGCGTGATCCCTGGAGTCTGAACTGTGCCACGGCCGCAATCTAGCCGCTGCGGCCGTGGCTGGGGGAGAGCGCGCGGGCCAACTGGTACCAGCCTGCGACAAACGCGCCGGCCGGCACGGCGCGCGCGCCCCCGGTCAGGCCCGGGCGTGCGCCCCGTGCCCGGGGCGCGGAACGGTGCCGGCCGCCTGCTCGACTTCCAGCAGCGAGGCCGAGTGGCGCTCCGCCTCGAAGGCGACCACGCCGCCGCGCAGCCCGAACAGCCGCTTGGAGAGCATGATCCAGAGCACCGCCGCGATGTTCAGCACCAGGGTGCAGATCTTCAGCGCGCTGACGTGGTGGCTCAGCTCGTAGCCCTCCAGCGGGAGGAAGGCCGCGGTGGCGACCACCGTCAGGTACTCGGCCCAGCGCTTGTTCAGCCAGAGGCCGACCGCCTCGACGATCTCGACCACCGCGTAGGCGACCAGTGCGCCCGCGACGATCAGCAGGGTGCTCTTCTTGAAGTCGAAGGTCTTGCGGATCGTCTCCACGATCGGGGCGTGTTCGAGGTCCCAGTGGAAGTGGTCGGTGACCGGCCGGAAGACCGTGAGGTTCTCGTCGAACACCCGGTGCACCGCGTCCTGGCTGTTGGAGAACTTCCACACGGCCCAGGCGATCACGATGATCAGCAGTCCGCGCAGTACCCGCTCGACGGCCAGGAAGCGCAGGATGAACAGGTCCCGCAGCGCCTTGCCGCGCGGCACCAGCGGCGCGTCCTCGGCCGGGCCGGAGCCGTGCGGGGCGCCCAGCGCGAAGTCGCCGCAGCGCAGGCAGCGCCAGGCGTCGCCGAGGGCGGTCGAGGCGTGCAGCCGGGAGGCGAGTTCGGGCTCCGTCGGCGCGTAGGTGATGTGCCCGCGCTTGGCGCAGGTCCTGCGGTCCCAGTCGCGCTTGAACATGTGGTGGCACCCCCGTGTGCGTTGCGTCGCGCGTCCGGATCGGTGGGCGCGCGGGCAGCAGGATAGGGGTTCCCGGGGACGGGCGGTCGTGCTCGGTGGCGTTCCGGCACAGAGCTGTGACAGGCGGCCGGAGCGTTGTGCGATCGGCGCGGTGGCCGCCTCCGGCCGGAGCGTTGTGCGACTGGCGCGGTGGCCACCCCCGGCCGGAGCACTGTGAGATCGGGCACGGTGGCCACCCCCGGCCGGGAGGCCGCACGTCCGCTCGGCGATAATGGCCGAATGCTTGTGAGTCGCTTCACAAGCGCGCCCGCGCCGCCCACCCCCGTATCGAGGTATCCATCGTGAACAGCAGCGCCGTCCACCGCCTGCGCCTGGTCTCCGGCCCCGAAGGGGTCTCCTTCATCCTGCTGCTGATCTGCTCGGTGCTGAAGCGGACCACCTCGTTCGACGCCGTCCCGGTGATGGGCATGGTCCACGGCATCCTGTTCATCCTGTACGTGGTCTTCTGGATCCAGGCCTGGCAGACGCAGAAGTGGGACGCCAAGCGCGGCGTCCTGCTGTTCGTGCTCGCGGTGCTGCCCACCGGCGGCTTCTTCGCCGAGCGGATGCTGGCCAAGGAGGAGCGGGGCGAGCCGAAGCCCGCCACCGCCTGATCCCGACCCCCTCGTGGACGGTCGACAGGCTGCCACGGCCTCCTCTCCCAAAGGGCCGCGGCAGCCTGTCGCCGTTTCTTACCGGGGATGGCTAGTTGACGCTCACCGCGCTCCAGGCCGCCGCGACCGTGTTGTACTCGGTGCTGGTCGCGCCGTACAGGTCGGACGCCGCCTTCAGGGTCGCGGTGCGGGCCGCCTTGTAGTTGGTGGTGGAGGTCATGTAGACGGTCAGCGCGCGGTACCAGATCGCGGCCGCCTTGGTACGGCCGATGCCGGTCACCGTCGAGCCGTTGGAGGTCGGGCTGTTGTAGCTGACCCCGTTGATGACCTTCGCGCCGCTGCCCTCGGACAGCAGGTAGAAGAAGTGGTTGGCGACGCCGGACGAGTAGTGGACGTCCTTGTTGCCGACGGTGGAGGACCAGTAGTCGGCCGAGGCGCCGTCCTTGGACGGCTTGTCCATGTACCGCAGCGGGGTGCCGTTGCCGTTGATGTTGAGCTTCTCGCCGATCAGGTAGTCACCCGGGTCGACGGACAGGTTGGCGGACCACTCGACCATGGTGCCGAAGATGTCCGAGGTGGCCTCGTTGAGGCCGCCGGACTCGCCGGAGTAGATCAGGCCGGCGGTGGCGGAGGTGACGCCGTGGCTCATCTCGTGGCCGGAGACGTCGATCGCGGTCAGCGGGTGGGTGTTGCCGGAGCCGTCGCCGTACGTCATGCAGAAGCAGGAGTCGTCCCAGAACGCGTTGACGTAGTTGGTGCTGTAGTGGACCCGGCTCGCGGCGCCGACGCCGTTGTTCTTGATGCCGTTGCGGCCGAAGGTGTTCTTGTAGTAGTCCCAGGTGGCCGCCGCGCCGAACTGGGCGTCCACGCCGGCGGACTCGCGGTTGGACGGCAGGCCGTTGCCGAAGCTGTTGGTGGTGTTGGCGAAGAGCGTTCCGCTGCCCGAGGTGCCGCCCTTGAGGTCGGTGGTGGACTGGTTGCCCCGGGAGGCGTCCTTGAGCTGGTAGCTCGTGCCGCTCTGGGTGGTGGTCAGCGTGACGGTGCCGACGTTGACGCCCTTGCCGGTGCCGGTGGCGGTCTGCACCTTCTCGTCGGTGGCGAGCAGCCGGCCGGTGGCGGCGTCGGTGATCACCTCCTGGCGGCTCGGGGTGCCGTCCGCGCGCTGGCCCTGGACCACCGTGCGGTGGGCCAGCCGCGGGCTGCCGTCGGCGGCCCAGACGACCAGCTCGGGCGCGCCGGCGCCGTCGACCCGGCTGAGCGCCGCCCCGTCCGCGTCGGCGGCGATGCCGACGGTCGCCCGCACCGCGGCGGTGGCCGCCTCTGCGGCTTGGGGTGCGGCGAGGCCCGGGGTCAGGCTGGGCACCGACAGCTGCCCGGCGAAGGCCCGGTCGACGGACTTCACCGAGCCGTCGGCCTTCTGGTGGACGACCAGGTCGCCGCCGATCACCGGCAGGCCCGCGAAGGTCCGGTCGTACCGCAGGTGCCGGGTGCCGTCCTGGTCGACCACCACGTCCTTGGGCACCAGCTGCTCCTGGCCGCCGAGGGCGAGGGCCCGGGCGACCGGGGCGCTCTGCCCGGAGGCCAGCGCGAGCAGCGCGGACTGCTGCTGCGCCGGCGAGGGGGCGGCGGCCTGGGCGGGGGCGGCGGCGATCTGGATGACGCCGGCCAGCAGGGCGGTGGCGGAGAGTACGGCTCCGACAGTCAGCTTTCGCTTCACGTACGGGGTTCCTTCCACGAGACCCGCGGGTGCGTGCGGGTGCGCCGCGTACCGGGGCGCCGGGGTTGGCACCTTGGGGGCGGTAGGGCGCGGACGTGCCGGTCCCGCGCGGTTCCTGACGCTCCGCCGGAAGTGGGTGGGGCGGCGACGCGTCGGACGGGACTTGGTCAGAAGCATGACAATCGTTGGCAGGGATGGACAGGCGTGTTCGGGGATTGGCCAGGAATCGCCAGCCCCGGTACGGATGGTTCGGTTGCCGCCCGCTGCCCGGTTTGGGTGGTTCGTCCCCCTGGCGGGACTCCGCCAGCCGGACGGCCTTGACAGCGGTCCGCCCCTGCCCGTCCGCCCCGCCCGTCGGCCCCGCCCGTCGGCCCCGCCCGTCCGCCCCGGCCGTCCGGAACGGGCGGGCGCCCGGGCCCTCCGGCAGGAGGACCCGGGCGCCCGATGCGCCTGCGCGGTGCGTCAGTTGACGTTGACGCCGCTCCAGGTCGCGGCGACGGCGTTGTACTCGGCGCTGGTCGCGCCGTACAGGTCGGCGGCGGCCTTCAGGGTGCCGGTGCGGGCGCCCGCGTAGTTGGTGGTGGAGGTGAAGTAGGTGGTCAGAGCGCGGTACCAGATGGCCGCGGCCTTGTCCCGGCCGATGCCGGCGAGGGTCGAGCCGTTGGAGGTCGGGCTGTTGTAGCTGACGCCGTTGACGGTCTTGGCGCCGCTGCCCTCGGCGAGCAGGTAGAAGAAGTGGTTGGCGACGCCCGAGGAGTAGTGGACGTCCTTGCTGCCGACGGTGGAGGACCAGTAGTCGGCCGAGGCGCCGTCCTTGGAGGGCTTGTCCATGTAGCGCAGCGGGGTGCCGTCGCCGTTGATGTTGATCTGCTCGCCGATGAGGTAGTCCGGCTTGTCGGCGGGCAGGTTGGCGTACCACTCGACCATGGTGCCGAAGATGTCCGAGGTGGCCTCGTTGAGGCCGCCGGACTCACCGGAGTAGTTGAGGTTGGCGGTGGCCGAGGTGACGCCGTGGCTCATCTCGTGGCCGGCCACGTCCAGCGCGGTCAGCGGGTGGGTGTTGCTCGTGCCGTCGCCGTACGTCATGCAGAAGCAGGAGTCGTCCCAGAACGCGTTCACGTAGTTGGAGCCGTAGTGGACCCGGCTCGCGGCGCCGACGCCGTTGTTCTTGATGCCGTTGCGGCCGTAGGTGTTCTTGTAGAAGTCCCAGGTCGCCGCCGCGCCGTACTGGGCGTCCACCGCGGCGGACTCCGCGTTGGAGGCCAGGCCGTTGCCGAAGCTGTTGGTGGTGTTGGCGACCAGCGTGCCGGAGCCGGAGGTCTTGCCCTTCAGGGTGTAGGTCGCCTGCCCGCCGCGGGTGGCGTCCTTCAGCTGGTAGGAGCTGCCGCTCTGGGTGGTGGTCAGCGGGACGGTGCCGACGAAGACGCCCTTGCCGGTGCCGGCGGCGGTCCGCACCTGCTCGTGGCTGGAGAGCACCTCGCCGCTCGCCGCGTCGGTGACCAGCAGCTGGCGGCTCGGGGTGCCGTCGGCGCGCTCGCCCTCGACGGTGGTGCGGTACGCCAGGCGCGGGTTGCCGTCGGTGGCCCACACGACCAGTTCGGCCTTGCCGGTCTGGTGGACGGCGGTCAGCGGGGACTCGTCCTCGTCGGCGGCGATGCCGACGGTGGACTGCACGGCGCCGGTCGCCTGGGCGGCGGCCTGGTCGGCCGGGATCTGCGGGGCGAGGCTCGGCAGGGCGATGGTCGCGCCGGTGGCCTTGTCCACGGAGGTGGTCGTGCCGTCGGCCTTCTGGTGCACCACCAGGTCGCCGCCCAGGACGGGGAGGCCGGCGAAGGTGCGCTCGTAGCGGAGGTGGCGGGTGCCGTCGGCGTCCACCAGCGCGTCCTTGACCACCAGTTGCTCCTGGCCGCCCAGGGCCAGGGCGTGCGCGACCTTGCCGGCCTGCCCGTTGGCGAGGGCCAGCAGGTCGGCGCGCTGCGCGGCGGAGGAGTGCGGGGCGGGGTCCGCGACGGCCACGGTGCTCACCTGGACGACACCGGTGAGCAGGGCGGTAGCGGAGAGTACGGCGACTGCGGCGAGCTTTCGCTTCACGAACGAGTCCTTCCGGGAAACCGCGAGCGGACGCGGTCGCGCCGCGCTCCGGGGGCCGGGATCGGCACCTGCGGGGCGGAACGGGCGCTGACGTGCGGGTCCCGTGCGGTCGGGGCGGCTGCGCCACCGGTGGGTGGGGGTGGTGGCTACCGAACGGGGTTGGCCGAAAGCATGACAATCAAGCAATTCAAATGACAGGTCTCGCTCATGAATTGGCCAAGTCCCGCCAGGGCGAAGAATTGTGAACGGACGGACAAAGGGGGCGGATCGCCCGTTCCCGCAATGGGTTACCGTCCGAACCGACGCCTGCCGGCGGGGGCGGCGGACCGATCGGAGGCCAACCCCGATGCGTCGGGGGGCGGGTGCCGTGCGTTCACACCGGCGCAATGTCCTGGTATGGACCTGGCCGTCCCATTGGCGGGTTCCCGCCACGTGCTGCGCTTGTCCACCATCAGGGACGCCTGGTAACGCGCGCCCCGTCCGCCGGTACGGTAAGGAGGTGGCCAAGCCCCTCGCTCTCGACTTCGACCCGATCGCCCGCGCCGACGAGTTGTGGACCCGCCGCTGGGGCGGAGTCCCCTCGATGGCGGCGATCACCTCGATCATGCGCGCCCACCAGATCCTGCTCTCCCGGGTGGACGCGGTGCTCAAGCCGTACGGGCTGACCTTCGCCCGCTACGAGGCGCTGGTGCTGCTGACCTTCAGCCGGACCGGCGAGCTCTCGCTCTCCAAGATCGGCGAGCGGCTCATGGTCCACCCGACCAGCGTCACCAACACCGTCGACCGCCTGGAGCGGGCCGGCCTGGTCGCCCGCCGCCCCAACCCGCTGGACGGCCGCGGGGTGCTGGCCACGATCACCCGGCGCGGCCGCGAGGTGGTCGAGGAGGCGACCCGGGAGCTGATGGCGATGGAGTTCGGGCTGGAGGGGTACGGCGCCGAGCAGTGCCGGGAGGTCTTCGACCTGCTCCGGCCGCTGAGGGTGGCCGCCGGCGACTTCATCGAGTCCGACGAGGGGGCTGGGAAGGGGAGCGCGTGAAGGCGGCTACCCTCGTGTGAGCGGTGCGCGGATCCGGGCGTACCGGCCGATACTGCCGAGCGAGTCGAGGAAGATCATGAAGGCGACCCCCCTGCTGGGCTGGTACCGGGCCCTGGCCGTCGCGACCGGTGTGGCACTGCTGGTGTTCTGCGGCTTCATGGTCGCGAAGTACGGCTTCGACGCCGCCCAGGACGTGACCACGTACGTCGCGATGCTGCACGGCTACCTCTACATCGGGTACTTCGTGGTGACCTTCATGCTCGGGCAGAAGCTGAAGTGGCCGATGGGCCGGCTGGTGCTCACCCTGGCCGCGGGCTGCATCCCCTTCCTCTCCTTCGTCTTCGAGCGCAAGGTGGCCCGCGAGGCCGCCGGGAAGCTCCCGGCGGCCGACGGCGCCCGCCAGCCGGCCGGGGTCTGATCCCGACCGTCCGCGCGTTCCGAGAGCGCCCCTTCCCCGGCCACGGGGGAGGGGCGCTCCGGCGTTCCCGGGCCTCCCGGGCCCCGGAGGCTTCCCGGCCGTCCGAGTGGTTTCCGGATGCCTTCCGGGTGCTTTTCGGTGCTTTTCGGGCCGCGCGGGCGATCATCCATCGACAAGTACTAGGACGTCCGAGTAAATTGTTAGGACGTCCTACTAGCTTGCCGCCCGTCGCAGTGGCGGCCGTACGGAGCGGAGTTCGGGGTCATGGACGCCGAGGAGATCGAGCGCGGCCGGCAGCGCTGGCAGCAGCGCTACGACAAGGCCCGCAAGCGCGACGCGGACTTCACCACCCTCTCCGGCGACGAGGTCGAGCCGGTCTACGGCCCGCACGCCGGGCAGGCCTACGAGGGGTTCGAGCGGATCGGGTGGCCGGGCGAGTACCCGTACACCCGCGGTCTGCACCCGACCGGTTACCGGGGCCGCACCTGGACCATCCGCCAGTTCGCCGGTTTCGGCAACGCGCAGCAGACCAACGAGCGCTATCGGATGATCCTGGACGCGGGCGGCGGCGGCCTCTCGGTCGCCTTCGACATGCCCACCCTGATGGGCTACGACTCGGACGACCCGAAGTCGCTCGGCGAGGTCGGCCACTGCGGTGTGGCCATCGACTCGGCCGCCGACATGGAGGTGCTGTTCGACGGCATCCCGCTCGGCGAGGTCACCACCTCGATGACGATCAGCGGCCCGGCCGTGCCGATCTTCTGCATGTACCTGGTCGCCGCCGAGCGCCAGGGCGTGGACCCGGCGGTGCTCAACGGCACCCTCCAGACGGACATCTTCAAGGAGTACATCGCGCAGAAGGAGTGGCTCTTCGCCCCCGAGCCGCACCTGCGCCTGATCGGCGACCTGATGGCCTACTGCGCCGAGGGCATCCCCGCGTACAAGCCGCTGTCGGTCTCCGGCTACCACATCCGCGAGGCCGGGGCGACGGCCGCGCAGGAGCTGGCGTACACCCTGGCGGACGGCTTCGGCTACGTCGAGCTGGGCCTGTCCCGCGGCCTGGACGTGGACGTCTTCGCGCCCGGCCTGTCCTTCTTCTTCGACGCGCACGTGGACTTCTTCGAGGAGATCGCCAAGTTCCGCGCCGCGCGCCGGATCTGGGCCCGCTGGATGCGCGAGCGCTTCGGCGCCAAGACCGACAAGGCGCAGTGGCTGCGCTTCCACACCCAGACCGCCGGCGTCTCGCTCACCGCGCAGCAGCCGTACAACAACGTGGTCCGCACCGCCGTCGAGGCGCTGGCCGCGGTGCTCGGCGGCACCAACTCGCTGCACACCAACGCCCTGGACGAGACCCTGGCGCTGCCCTCCGAGCAGGCCGCCGAGATCGCCCTGCGCACCCAGCAGGTGCTGATGGAGGAGACCGGCGTCGCCAACGTGGCCGACCCGCTGGGCGGTTCCTGGTACGTCGAGGCGCTGACCGACCGGATCGAGGAGCAGGCCGAGGCGATCTTCCAGCGGATCCTGGACAAGGGCCGCGAGGACCACGAGATCGGCCCGATCACCTCCGGCATCCTGCGCGGCATCGAGGAGGGCTGGTTCACCGGGGAGATCGCCGAGGCGGCCTTCCAGTACCAGCAGTCGGTGGAGAAGGGCGACAAGCGCGTGGTCGGCGTCAACTGCCACCCGCGCAGCGTCACCCCGGAGCTGGAGATCCTGCGGGTCAGCCACGAGGTGGAGCGCGAGCAGGTCCGGGTGCTGCGGGAGCGCAAGGCGGCCCGGGACGAGGCGGCCGTGCGGGCCGGGCTGGACGCCATGCTGGCGGCGGCGCGCTCGGGCGAGTCGATGATCCCGCCGATGCTGGACGCGGTGCGCGCCGAGGCGACGCTGGGCGAGATCTGCAACGCGCTGCGCCAGGAGTGGGGGACGTACCAGGAGAACGCGGCCTTCTGAGGGCCCCGGCGGTGGCCTTCCGAGGCCGCGGCCGACGAGCGGCCGCCCGTACGGAACCCCGTACGGGCGGCCGCGCCGTGCCCGGGCGTCCTCAGCAGGTGGTGAGCGGCCCGAGCAGCAGGTCGGTGAAGCGGCGGGTCCACTCCGGGGTGATCGGCTCGCCGCTGACCAGGACGCGGTGCTCGACGGCGCCCGCGATGGTGTCGAAGATGATGTCGACCTCCTTGCGGGCCGTCGCGCTGTCGGTGTCCCCGTCCAGCTCGCCGCGCGCCTGGGCGGCCGCCCGGCCCTGGCGGACCAGCCGCTTCTGCGGGTCCACGATGGACTCGCGGATCCGGCACCGCAGTTGCCGGTCGCGGGTGCCCTCGGCGAACAGCGCGAGCAGCGCGGTCTGGGTCTCCGGGCGGGCCAGCAGGTCGGCGAACTGGGCGACCACGGCCTCGATGTCGGCCCGCAGGCTGCCGAGGTCGGGCATCACAAGCTCGTCGAAGAGGCTGGCGACGGCGTCCACCACGAGCTCGTTCTTGGACGGCCAGCGGCGGTAGAGGGTGGTCTTGGCGACCCCGGCGCGGCTCGCGACGTGGCCCATGGTCAGTCCGCCCCAGCCGAGTTCGGCCAGTGCCTCGCGGGTGGCGTCGAGGATGGCGAGGTCGGCGGCGGCGCTGCGCGGGCGGCCCTTGGCCCGGGCGGTGCCCGCCGTTTCGGGGGCCCGGCCGGCCGGGTCGGGCCGCACCCGGCCCGTGCTCTCCGTGCTCTCCGTGCGGTCCGGGGTCGCTGGGGGCTGGGCGGCCGGCACCGGGCCTCCTTGCGCTTTACTGGTAAGTAACTTGGGTGGGGCTGGTAACGGTAGCGACTGTTCGCCCGTTCGGGCAGCGGGGCGGCCCGGGAAAGTGGGGCAGCTCACGTCCCCGAACCGCCGGTGGGGCTTGCGGGCGGGGCACCGCCTCCAGTTACGCTACGACTCGTAGCGAAAGCAGTGACAACCAGGCGCCGCGTCCCGTGGGACGGGAGCGGCGCGGGCGCGGGTGGGGATCCGCGCCGAACGGTCCAGGCTACCGGGGGACGGGCGCGACGCCGGGGAACCAGCACCGCGCGCCCCGCGCGGGGCGACTTTCCGGAGGTTGGTGCCCGCGAGCAGCGCGGACGGGGGAGGATGGTGCCATGCAGCCACGGAATTCGCGTCTCAACAGCTCCGCCCTGCGCGGCGCGGTCGACCTCGCCGCAGTGAAGGCGGCCGGCGAAGCCGCCCAGAAGGCCGAGCAGGCCAGGGCCGAGCGGGCCCGCCAGGCCGCCGCCGCCGAGTCGGGCGGAGCCGCCCCGGCCCCGTCCGCCTACCAGCTCGTCATCGACGTCACCGAGGACACCTTCGAGACCGAGGTCGTCCAGCGTTCCACCGAGGTGCCGGTCGTCATCGACTTCTGGGCCGAGTGGTGCGGGCCCTGCAAGCAACTGAGCCCGGTCCTGGAGGGCCTGGTCGAGGAGTACGCCGGCCGCTTCGTGCTCGCCAAGATCGATGTGGACGCCAACCCGCTGCTCTCCCAGCAGTTCGGCATCCAGGGCATCCCGGCCGTGATGGCCGTGGTGGCCGGCCAGCTGGTGCCGCTGTTCCAGGGCGCGGAGAGCGCCGCCAACATCCGCAAGATCCTGGACCAGCTGATCCTGGTCGCCGAGCAGCGCTTCGGCGTGGCCGGCGTGGCCGGTGGTGCGGCCGCCCCGGGCGAGGCCGGGGCCGCCGCCCCGCAGCGCCCCGAGGATCCGGCGCTGTCCGCCGCCCACGAGGCGCTGGACGCCGGAGACCTGGGCGGCGCCATCCAGGCGTACAAGAACGTGCTGGCCGAGCAGCCGGGCAACACCGAGGCCAAGCTGGGCCTGGCCCAGGCCGAGCTGCTGAAGCGGATCGAGGGTCTGGACCTCCAGGCCGTCCGGGCGGCGGCCGCGGCCGACCCGAAGGACGTCGAGGCCCAGCTCAAGGCGGCCGACCTGGACCTGGTCGGCGGTCACGTCGAGGACGCCTTCGGGCGTCTGGTGACCACCGTCGGGCGGACGGCCGGCGAGGACCGGGACGCCGCCCGGCTGCGCCTGCTGGAGCTGTTCGAGGTGATCGGCCCGGAGGACCCGCGGGTCGTCGCGGCCCGTACGGCGCTGGCGCGCGTGCTGTTCTGACGCCGGTTCAGGCCGGGCCCGGGTCCGTTCGGTGCCCGGCCGGGGCGCGGCGTCTGGCACGGCGGATGACCTGCGGTGTCGCCTGGTGATTTGGCGACAATCCGGTCAACCGGACAGAGGTTTACCAAATCTTGATTTCACCCGCGGATGGTCACCATGTGTGACCATCCGCGGGTGTTTCGCTTCTGTTTCCGGTGGATTCAGCCGTCACGATTCCTTCAAGGCGTCACGCAGGGTGCAACTGGGGCCGATCCCATGATCAACTCCACCTGATGTTGCATTACCCGTCAGTAAGGAACCTCTTGTGCTTCGCCCGGGATTCAAGCACGATCGGCCACGCCCGGTCCCAGACTCCACACCCGCCGACCCGGTCGGCCACGCGGAGCGCGGGATCCCCACCGGGTGATCCGCCGGCCCCGGCCGGCGGGAGGGAGGGCAGGGGGGTATCCGCGGTCCCACGGCGGTTCCTGTCCTTCGACCGGCCGCGCGGCCCTGCGCGGTCGCTGGTTGTCGCTCGGGGGTGATCGCCGATGTCGTCGGTCCTGCCCGCCGCCCCGCAAGGACGGCCGGTGCTTGGACGGGAGGCCCGCCGCAGGCAGGCCGTTCCCGCGTCCGACGACGCCCAAGGCGCTCTCCGCTACCGAGGACGTAGCTCTCTCCCATCCCAGGCCCCCACCGGTGCGGGACGCACCGCCGGGAGCCGGAGATGTACGTCCTAGAAGGAGGACTCGCATGTCCCAGACCTACGGCAAGACCCGCTGGAAGCGCTTCGCACTGGTGATGGTCCCGAGCGTCGCGGCCACCGCGATGGTCGGCATGTCGATCGCCAACAACGCGCTGGCGGCTTCGTTCAGCGTGTCCGGCCAGAGCTTCAAGGTCACCACGCCGGAGCTGCACGGCAAGAACTTCGCCCAGTTCGGCTCGATCGACGCGGAGCAGAACGGCACCCCGCACCCGGTCGCCGTCTCGGCCTTCGACGAGGCCACCATCAAGGGCCTGTGCCAGTCCGTGGTGACCGACCCCAACGTCATCCCCGGCCTGCCGTGGAAGCTGCCCAAGATCATCCTGCGCCTGGAGGCGGGCAACAGCGACGACGTCAAGAAGCAGGTCTACGCCAAGAACCTGCTGATCGACCTCGACCAGCTGAACGCGGACGCCGAGTTCAGCAACATCAACATCGGCCAGGACGCCTCGACCCTCAAGGGCGAGGCCACCCAGGGCTGGAAGTCCAAGCTCGGCGGCCTGCCCACCGGCGCGACCGGCTTCGCCCAGGCCGCCGAGAAGGCCGACCTGTACAACGTGCAGCAGACCGCCTGGGCCACCTCGGCCGGCACCTTCCGGCTCTCCGGCCTGAAGCTCGCGCTGCACACCGACGGTACCGGCGAGTGCTACTAGGCCGTTGACGGCGGGCGGACCGAACCCGGCCCGCCCGCCGTGACGGCACCTGCGGGACCGGGGGCGGCGCGTACGCCGTCCCCGGATCCCGCGTCTCGTCCATCCCTCGTTCACACCATCGAGGAGCTGCACCGTGTCCAGCGCCCTTGCCTCCTACCGGCCCGCCGAGCACGAGAACCCCGCCCAGTGGCTGCGCCGGGTGTTCCGTACGTTCCGCCGGACGCGGCCGTACTACGGCGGTCTGCTGGCCATGATCGCCGGCGTCCCGATCATGTACTTCCCTTACGCCCACCTCTCGTTGGGCGGCATGACGGTGGCCATGGCCACCACGGGGGGCGCCGGGGCGCTGATCATCGGCGTGCTGCTGATCGTGCTCGGGCTGACGGCCTGGTTCCAGCCGGCCGTGCGGGTCTTCGCCGGCATCGCCACCACCCTGCTGACGCTGGTCTCGATCCCGGTCTCCAACCTGGCGGGCTTCGGGCTGGCCCTGCTGCCGGGCCTGATCGGCGGCGGGCTGATGGTCTCCTGGGCGCCGCTGCCCGAGACGGCGCAGGCGGAGGCCGCCAGGGGCCGGCGCCGACGCCGCGGCAAGGGCGGCGCCGAGGACGCGGCGGCCGACAACACCGTGGCACAGAGCGTCGCTGCCGAGAGCGCCACCGAGGACGCCGCCGGGCCCGCCGTCGAGGCGCCCACCGCCGAGCTGCCCGCCCAGGCCGCGCCGCGGCAGGCCGGCACCGTGGACCAGGAGGAGGCACGGTGACCGGGCCGGCCGAGCAAGCCGACGGTACGACCGTTCCCGCGCAGCGCTCCGGCCGGCACGCGGCCCCGCGCACGCCCGTACGGGCCCGGCTGAGAGGCCGGGCGCTGGCCATGGCGGCGGTGCCGACCGCACTGCTGATGGCCGCCGCCTACACGCCCAACCCGGCGGTCGCCGAGTCCGCGGCGGGCAAGCCCTGCGGCACCGCTCCGGCCGCGGTTCCGGACGTGGCGCCGGTCGAGACGCCGGTGCCCAAGAGCGAGCTGCCCGAGCCGCCGCCCGGCCCGTCCGGCGCGCCGGGTTCGGCCCCGGCCACCGCGCCGCCGGCCACCGCGCCCCCGGCCGGCCCGTCGACCGACCCGGGCTCGGTGCCGGGCCAGGTGCCGAGCGCCGCGCCGACCGGGCAGCCCACCTCGCCGGTCAAGCCGTCGGCCACCGGCACGCCCGCCCAGCAGTCCGCCGTCCGTTCCGCCGCCACCGGTGGCGCGGACGTGTCGAGCGCGGTCCTGCAGGGCAGTGGCACCGGAACCGGCAGCGGCACCGGAACGGCGGCCCAGGCCGGGCTGATCGACGACCTCGTCGGCGGCGTCAGCCGGCTGCTCAACCCGAACGGTTCGCCGAGCCAGAGCCCGATCGGCGCCCCCACCACCACCCCGGCGGCGCCCGGCAGCCCGGCCGCTCCGACCACCCCGGCCGCCCCCGCCACCCCGGCCCCGGGCACGGGCGCTCCGACCCAGGCCACCCAGCCGCGGGCCAAGGCCGCCGCCCCGCAGGCCGCGCCGTCCACGGCCCCGCCCACCGCCGACGAGCCCTCGCCCGCCGCCACGCCGAGCGGCGGGGCGAGCGGCAAGCCGGCGCCCTCCGGGAAGCCGTCCGCGGACGCCTCGGCGACGCCCTCCGAGGGCGCCTCCGGCACCCCGTCCGCCACGCCGACCGAGGACCCGGACTGCGATGTGGACACCCGGGGTCTGACCGCCGCCGCGGCCGCCCCCGGACACGTCGTCCCGGAGCAGAACTGGACGCTGAAGACCAGCCGGCTCGCCCTGCACGGCGCGGCCTTCCACGGCGTCTACGACGTGCGGACCCCGACCGGCACCAAGCGCGTCCTGAAGTTCGTGGTCGACAGCGTGGACATCGACAACCTCGACATGTCCACCTTGGAGGGCAACGGCGTGACCTTCCACGTCCAGGGCGCGCCGGGTTCCACCTCGACCATGCGCAACGGCCCGGTCACCATGTACGTGGAGCGGCTGTCCGGCCACCTCTCCAAGGTGCTCGGCATCCCGGTGTTCGACCTGGGCGAGATCACCCTCACCCCGGACACCCTGCCGCGCTGGCTGTACGACCTGATCGGCGCCATCCCGATCCCGCTGGAGCTGGAGCTGACCGGCGTCACCGCCAAGCAGGCCGGCCAGTTCGGCGGCACCCTGCGCATCCCCGGGATGCGCCTGTTCAACGACGACGCCCCGTACAGCGACAAGTAGTCCGGGCGGCAGTGAGTACCCGGCGCCACAAGGCCCGTGGGGCGGCCCTCCGGGAAGGAGGACCGCCCCACGGGCGTTCGGGCAGTACGGGTGCTCACTCGCTCCGGGTGCCCAGGTGGTGCACCTGCACCATGTTGGTGGTGCCGGGAACGCCGACCGGGACACCGGCGGTGACGATGACGGTCTCGCCCTCGCCGAGCCGGCCCATCTTCAGCAGCTCCCGGTCGACCTGCGCGACCATCGCGTCGGTGGTGGCCACCTGCTCCGTGACGTACGCCTCGACGCCCCAGCTCAGCGAGAGCTGGTTGCGGGTGGCGGAGTCCGGGGTGAAGGCGATCACCGGGATCGGCGAACGGTAGCGGGACAGCCGGCGGGCGGTGTCACCGGACTTGGTGAAGGCGACCAGCGCCTTGCCGTCCAGGAAGTCGCCCAGCTCGCACGCGGCGCGGGCGACGGAGCCGCCCTGGGTGCGCGGCTTGCGGCCCGGGTTGAGCGGCTGGAGGCCCTGGGAGAGCAGCTCCTCCTCGGCCTTCTCGCAGATCCGGCTCATGGTGCGGACGGTCTCGACCGGGTACTTGCCGACGCTGGACTCGGCGGACAGCATGACCGCGTCGGCGCCGTCCAGGATGGCGTTGGCGACGTCGGAGACCTCGGCGCGGGTCGGGCGCGAGGCGTGGATCATCGACTCCATCATCTGGGTGGCGACGATGACCGGCTTGGCGTTGCGGCGGGCCAGGGTGACCAGCTGCTTCTGGACCAGCGGCACCCGCTCGAGCGGGTACTCGACGGCCAGGTCGCCGCGGGCGACCATGATGGCGTCGAAGGCGAGGACGATCTCCTCCATGGCCTCGACGGCCTGCGGCTTCTCGATCTTGGCGATGACCGGCACCCGGATGCCGACCTCGTCCATGACCTCGTGGACGTCCTTGATGTCGTCCGCGTTGCGGACGAAGGACAGGGCGATCATGTCGACGCCCAGGCGCAGCGCGAAGCGCAGGTCGTCCTTGTCCTTCTCGGACAGGGCGGGCACGTTCACGGCCGCGCCGGGCAGGTTGATGCCCTTGTTGTTCGAGAGCACGCCGCCCTCGACCACCACGGTCTTCACCCGCGGGCCGTCGACGCTGACGACCTCCAGGGCGATGACGCCGTCGTTGATCAGGATCGGGTCGCCGGGCTTCACGTCGCCGGGCAGGCCCTTGTAGGTGGTGCCGCAGATGTACTGGTCACCGGGGACGTCCTCGGTGGTGATGGTGAACTCGTCGCCGTTGTCGACGGTCACCGGGCCGTTGGCGAAGGTCGCCAGACGGATCTTCGGACCCTGGAGGTCGGCCAGGACGCCGATGGCCTTGCCGGTGTCCTCCGAGACCTGGCGGACCTTGCGGTACCGCTCCTCGTGGTCCGCGTGGTTGCCGTGGCTCATGTTGAGTCGGGCGACGTTCATGCCCGCCTCGACGATGGCCTTCAGCTGTTCGTAGGAGTCCGTCGCCGGACCCAGGGTGCAGACAATTTTCGCTCGGCGCATATGGATCAGTCTATCCGTTCGTGTTATACGTGCATTCGGCATGCACCGGGAGGAATCGCCGACGAAATGTTCCGAGGAGTAGGACGGATCCGTATCAGTCCTCGGACACCCGGCGTTCCCGGTGCACCAGCGCGAAGGCCTGTCGGGCGATCTCCAGCTCCTCGTCGGTGGGCACCACGGCGACCGCCACCCGGGCGTACTCGGGGGAGATGATCCGGGCCTCGCCGGACCGCACCGAGTTCAGCTCAGGGTCGACGGCGATGCCCAGTTCCTCCAGCCCCGCGGTGGCCGCCGCGCGCACCGGCGCGGCGTTCTCCCCGACACCGGCGGTGAACGCGATCGCGTCCACCCGGCCGAGCACCGCGTAGTAGCCGCCGATGTACTTGCGCAGCCGGTGGACGTACGAGTCGAACGCCAGCTTGGCGTCCTCGTCCCCCTCGTCGGCCCGGCGCATGATCTCGCGCATGTCGTTCTCGCCGCACAGCCCGCGCAGGCCGCTGCGGCGGTTGAGCAGGTCGTCGATCTCGTCCACGGACAGCCCGCCGACCCGGTGAAGGTGGAACACCACGCCGGCGTCGATGTCGCCCGAGCGGGTGCCCATGACCAGGCCCTCCAGCGGGGTCAGGCCCATCGAGGTGTCCACGCAGTGGCCGCCGCTGACCGCCGAGGCGGAGGCGCCGTTGCCCAGGTGCAGCACGATCACGTTGACCTCGGCCGGGTCCCTGCCGAGCAGCCGGGCGGTGGCCCGCGAGACGTACTGGTGCGAGGTGCCGTGGAAGCCGTAGCGGCGCACCCGGTGCTGGTCGGCGACGGCCCTGTCGATCGCGTACCGGGCCGAGTACTCGGGCATCGAGGCGTGGAAGGCGGTGTCGAAGACGGCCACCTGGGGGAGGTCGGGGCGCAGCGCGCGGGCCACCTCGATGCCGGTGATGTTGGCCGGGTTGTGCAGCGGGGCGACCGGGATCAGCCGGCGGATCTCCTTGAGCACGTCGTCGGTGATCACGGTCGGTTCGGTGAACCGCAGGCCGCCGTGGACGACCCGGTGGCCGATCGCGGCCAGCTCGGGGGAGTCCAGCCCGAGGCCGTCGGCGGACAGCTCCTCGGCGACGGCCTTGAGCGCGGCGGAGTGGTCCGGGAAGACCTGGACGCGCTCGCGCGCCTCGCCGCCGCGCGGGGTGTGCACCAGCCGCCCGCCGGCCTCGCCGATCCGCTCGACCAGGCCGGAGGCCGGCTTGGCCCCGTCCAGCATGTCGATCAGCTGGTACTTCACCGACGAGGAGCCGGCGTTCAGCACGAGAACGCGGGTACCCTCGCTCATGCGCCCACCTCGCCGCGCCCGGCAGTCGCTTCGCGAGACACGCACCTTCTGATCGTTAGCTCGTTTCGCTCGCTCATGCCTGGGGCTCCTTGTGGTCCTGCGACTGGATCGCGGTGATCGCGACGGTGTTGACGATGTCCTGCACCAGCGCCCCGCGGGAGAGGTCGTTGACGGGCTTGCGCAGCCCCTGGAGCACCGGGCCGACCGCGACGGCGCCGGCCGAGCGCTGGACCGCCTTGTAGGTGTTGTTGCCGGTGTTGAGGTCCGGGAAGATCAGCACGGTGGCCCGCCCGGCGACCGCGGAGCCCGGCAGCTTGGTGGCCGCGACGTGGGCGTCCACCGCCGCGTCGTACTGGATCGGGCCCTCGACCAGGATGTCCGGCCGCAGTTCGCGGACCAGCTCGGTGGCCTTGCGGACCTTGTCGACGTCGGCGCCGGAGCCGGAGGTGCCGGTCGAGTACGAGAGCATCGCGACCCGCGGCTCCACCCCGAACTGGGCGGCGGTGGCGGCGGACTGGATGGCGATGTCGGCCAGTTGCCGGGCGTCCGGGTCGGGGTTGACGGCGCAGTCGCCGTACACCAGCACCTTGTCGGCCAGGCACATGAAGAAGACCGAGGAGACGATCGAGGCGCCCGGCGAGGTCTTGATCACCTCGAAGGCGGGCCGGATGGTCGCGGCGGTGGAGTGCACCGCGCCGGAGACCATGCCGTCCGCGATGCCCTCCTGGACCATCAGGGTGCCGAAGTACGAGACGTCGGTGACCACGTCCAGGGCCAGTTCGACGGTCATCCCCTTGTGGGCGCGCAGCTTCGCGTACAGCTCGGCGAACTGGCGGCGCAGCGGGCTGGTGGCCGGGTCGACGATCCGCACCTGCGCGCGGTCGGCGGTCGGCGGCTCGGTCGGGAGGTCGATGCTCAGGCTCGCGGCCTTGCGGCGGACGGCGTCCACCTCGCCGAGGAGGGTGAGGTCGCAGATGTTGCGGCGCAGCAGGATCTCGGCGGCGCGCAGCACCCGCTCCTCGGTGCCCTCCGGCAGCACGACGTGCCGGCGGGCGCCCCGGGCGCGCTCCAGCAGCTCGTGCTCGAACATCATCGGGGTGACCCGCTCGGACCGGCCGACCTCGATCAGGTTGGTCAACTCGGCGGTGTCGACGTGCAGTTCGAACAGGCCGAGGGCGATCTCGGCCTTCCGGGGGCTGGCCGAGGTGAGCTTGCCCTCCAGGTGGGTCAGGTGGGCGGCGGTGGGCCAGCTGCGCTCGGGGACGACCGCGACCGGGGTGCCGGGGGCGAGCCGGGCGGCCAGCGCCATCACGTTGGGGCCGGGGTGCTGGCCGAGCGTCAGCAGCACGCCGGCGATCGGCGGGGCGCCGGCGGCGTGCGCGGCCAGCGAGCCGATCACCAGGTCGGCGCGGTCCCCGGGGGTGACGACGAGGGCGCCCTCGGTCAGCGCGTCCAGGAAGGTGGGCAGCATGGCGCCGCCGAAGACGTAGCCGCGCACGTCCCGGGCGAGGCCGGCGGCGTCCCCGATCAGCACCTCGGCGCCGGTCGCCTCGACCAGCTGCGCGACGGTGGGCGCGGCGAGGGCCGGTTCCTCCGGGATGACGTAGGCGGGGATCGGCAGCTTGTCGGTGAGGGTGCGCTGGATGCGCTGCTTGGCGCCGGGGGCGACCCGGTTGGCGACCATCGCCAGGGTCTGGCAGCCGAGGTCGGTGTACGCCCGGTGGGCGTTGCGCACCTCGGCGATCACCGTCTCGGCGTCCGCGCCGTGCCCGCCGACCACGGGCAGCACGGCGGCGCCGAACTCGTTGGCCAGGCGGGCGTTGAAGGCCAGTTCGTCCGGGATGCCGGTGTCGGCGAAGTCGGTGCCGAGCACCAGCACCGCCTGGCAGCGCCGCTCCAGCGCGTGGAAGCGGTCGACCAGGACGGAGACCAGCTCGTCCTGCCCCAGGGCGGCCCGGAGTGCGGCGGCCTCCTCGTAGGTGAGGCCGTACAGCTCGGTGCTCGGCAGGTCGAGCCGGTAGCGGCCGCGCAGCAGCTCGACCACGTGGTCCGTGCCCGGTTTCCCGGGCGCGGCGGCGTGCACCAGCGGACGGAACACCCCGACCCGGTCCACCTGGCGGGTGAGCAGTTCCATGACCCCGAGTTCGACCGCCTGCCGGCCGTCCCCTCGGTCGATGCCGGTCACGTACACGCTGCGCGCCACGTGGGTGTCTCCGTCCCGTCGTCTCGGAAAGTGGTCATATCGACCATACCTTCGCACCCCGAACGGCCGTCCGCGAGCAGAACGGCGGGGTTCGGGCAAGGGACGGAGGTCCCGCCCGGGGGCCCGCCGGGAAGGGCGGACACCCGGGGTGTTCGGCGGGGTGCGCGCTCAGCGGACGGGGCGGAACCAGACGGTGGCGAGCGGCGGGAGGACCAGTTCGGCGGACCGGGGCTGGCCGTCCCACTCCACCGGCTCGGCCTTGACCGGATGGGAGTTGCCGACGCCGCTGCCGCCGTACTCCTCGGCGTCGGTGTTCAGCACCTCCTCCCACAGCTGCTCGCGGCCCGCCAGTCGGGGCAGGCCGACCCGGTGGCCGTGCCGGACGACCGGCGAGAAGTTGCAGACCGCGACCAGCGGCGAGCCGTCGGTCGCGTACCGGACGAAGGAGAGCAGGTTGTCCTCGGCGGCGCCGCCGTCGAGCCAGCGGAAGCCGTCCGGGACGCTGTCCAGCTCCCACAGCGCCGGGGTGTCGAGGTAGCACCGGTTGAGGTCGCGGACCAGCCGGCGCACCCCGAGGTGGTCCCCGTGGGCCGGCCACTGCTCGTCGAGCACCCACCACTGCGGGCCCTGCTCGTGGTCCCACTCCGCGCCCTGGGCGAACTCCTGTCCCATGAACAGCAGTTGCTTGCCCGGGTGGGACCACATGAAGCCGAGGTAGGCGCGGTGGTTGGCGCGCTGCTGCCACCAGTCGCCCGGCATCTTGGAGACCAGTGCCTGCTTGCCGTGCACCACCTCGTCGTGCGAGATCGGCAGCACGTAGTTCTCGGAGTAGGCGTACACCATCGAGAAGGTGATCTCGTTGTGGTGGTACTTGCGGTGCACCGGCTCCTTGGACATGTAGACCAGCGAGTCGTGCATCCAGCCCATGTTCCACTTCAGCCCGAAGCCGAGGCCGCCGGCGTCGGTGGGGCGGGTGACCCCGTCCCAGGCGGTGGACTCCTCGGCGATGGTGATCACGCCCGGGCAGCGCCGGTAGACGGTGGCGTTCATCTCCTGGAGGAAGGCGGCCGCGTCCAGGTTCTCCCGGCCGCCGTACCGGTTGGGCGTCCAGTCGCCGCCCTCGCGGGAGTAGTCGAGGTAGAGCATCGAGGCGACGGCGTCCACCCGCAGGCCGTCGATGTGGAACTCCTCGCACCAGTACACCGCGTTGGCGACGAGGAAGTTGCGCACCTCCTTGCGGCCGTAGTCGAACTCCAGCGTCCCCCAGTCCGGGTGCTCGGCGCGCAGCGGGTCGGCCGGCTCGTACAGCGGCTCGCCGTCGAAGCGGGCGAGCGCGAAGTCGTCCTTGGGGAAGTGCGCGGGCACCCAGTCGACGATCACGCCGATGCCGTGCCGGTGCAGGGTGTCCACCAGGTACCGGAAGTCGTCAGGACTGCCGAGCCGGGCGGTGGGGGCGTAGTAGCCGGACACCTGGTAGCCCCAGGAGCCGCCGAAGGGGTGCTCCATCACCGGCATGAACTCCACGTGGGTGAAGTTCAACTCCTTGAGGTAGCCCGGCAGTTCCTCGGCGATGGCGCGGTAGTCGGTGAGCTCGGGCCGCCAGGACGGCAGGTGCAGCTCGTACACCGACATCGGCGCCCGGTGGTGCGCGGCGCGGGCCCGGCGGGCCATCCACTCGCCGTCCCGCCACACGTGGCCGGAGGAGGTGACCACCGAGGCGGTGCCGGGCGGGCACTGGGCGGACCGGGCCAGCGGGTCGGCCTTGTCCAGCACCCAGCCCTGCCGGGTGTGCACCTCGTACTTGTAGGTGGTGCCCTCGGCCAGGCCGGGGACGAACAGCTCCCAGATCCCGGACGAGCCGAGCGAGCGCATCGGGTGCCCGGTGCCGTCCCAGTGGTTGAAGTCGCCGATCAGCCGCACCCCGACGGCGTTCGGCGCCCAGACCGCGAAGGCGGTGCCCGGCACCCCGTCGACGGTGCGCACGTGCGAGCCGAGCGCCCGCCACAGCTGCTCGTGCCGGCCCTCGGAGATCAGGTGCAGGTCGAGTTCGCCGAGGGTGGGCGGGGTGCGGTAGCCGTCGTACTGGCGCAGCGGCTCGCCGCCGGGGTACGTCACCAGCAGGGTGTACTCGGGGAGGTCGCCGCCGGCCACCAGTCCGGTGAACAACCCGCCCTGCTGGTGGGTGAGTTCGGCCGGCCCCTGGGAGGTCTCGACGACCACCCGCTCGGCGAACGGGCGCAGCACCCGGATCGCTGTGCCGCCGTGCACCGGGTGCGCGCCGAGCAGGGCGTGCGGGTCGTGGTGCTGCCCGCCCACCAGCCGGTCGACCTCGGCCGGCGGCAGCGGCGCCTCGGGCAGCCGCAGCGCCCCGCTGGGGGCCGGACGCCCGGGTTCCAGGGGGTCCGCGGCTGCGGATGGGAGGGCTGCCGGGGGCTCCGCGCCGGTGCCGGCACTCCCCTCCTCCTCCTCCTCGGCCGCCCGGTGCGCCCCGCGCCCGCGGCCGGCGCGCCCTTCGGCTGCCCGCCCTTCGGCTGGGAGCGGTCCGGCCAGGAAGGTGGCCGGTACGGGGCGGGTGGGGCGGCCGGTCGGGTCGATCGGCGTCACGGCGGGGTCCTCCTGCGACGGGGGTGGGCGAACTCCTGCGGGCGGAACAGGAAACGGTGGTCAGGAAGCGGTGGTCAGGAAGCGGGACTCGGAAAGCAGTGGTGAAGCGGTGATCGGAAGCGGCGGTCGGGAAGCGGGACTCAGACGGACAGGACTCAGACGGACAGGGCCAGCCGGCTGATCGCGGCCAGCGGGATCGGCAGCCAGCTCGGCCGGTGCCGGGCCTCGTACACCACCTCGTACACCGCCTTGTCGATCTCCAGCGCCCGCATCAGCTCCGGCGAGGCGGCCGGGTCGGCGCCCCCGCCGGCGGTGTAGCCGGCGCAGTAGGCGGTGCGGTTGCGCTGGGCCCAGGCGGCGGCGAGGTGGGCCAGTTCCGGGTCGACCGGGCCGCCGGCCAGCAGGTGGGCGGCCGCGTAGTCGAAGGAGCGCAGCATCGCGGCGACGTCGCGCAGGGCCGGCTGGGGCTCGCGGCGCTCGTTGACCGACTTGGCCGGCTCGCCCTCGAAGTCCAGCAGCACCCAGCCGTGCGGGGTGCGCATCGCCTGGCCGAGGTGCAGGTCGCCGTGGATGCGCTGGACCGGCAGGCCGTCCGGGTGGGCGTCGGCGAGCTGTTGGAAGGCGGTGCGCAGCGCGGCCCGGAAGCGCAGCAGCCCGGGGACGGCGGCGACGGCGCTGTCCAGTCGGTCGGCCATCGCGCCGGCCAGCCGCCCGGTCTGGGTGCGGTCGAGCCGGGCGACCGGCATCGAGCGGGCCAGCACCCGGTGCACCTCGGCGGTGGCCCGGCCGAGCCGGTGGGCCTCGATGGCGAAGTTGCCGGGGGAGCGGTCGCCCTTGAGCCGGCCGACCTGGTCGAGGGCCAGCTCCCAGCCGTCCTCGGCGTCCGGCAGGTAGCGCTGCAGCAGTCCGAGGGTGGCGGGCTCGGCGCGCTCCATCCGGCTCTCGAACCAGGCGGCGACCCGGGGGATGCGGGTGGAGCCGGCCCGGGAGAGCGCGAGCGAGAGTTCGAGGTCGGGGTTGGTGCCGGGGTGGATGCGGCGGAACAGCTTCAGGATGTACGAGGTGCCGTAGATGACCGAGCTGTTGGACTGCTCGGCGGTGGAGGCGCGGCCGGGTAGGTTGGTGGGCAGTCCGGAGCCGGGGGTGCGGCGGAAGGACAGCGCGCCGAAGCGGTCGCCGGTGGCCAGGTGCTCCAGCAGCCGCCCGGTGAGCTCGGGGTCGTGCACCGCGTCGTAGAGGGTCGCGCCGTCGTACGGGCCCTGGGTGAGCCGGCCGAGCACGGCGCCGGGCCCGATGTCCCCGAGCCCGCCGGAGCGGATGCCGAGCAGCAGCTGGTAGATGTCGCCGTGCGGGGCGCCGGCCGTGGTGGCGTGCTCGACCCGCAGCAGCAGGTGCAGCAGGGCCGGGTCGCCGACCTGCAGCGGGGTGCCGACCACCGGGGTGAGGCCGGTGATCGGCCGCCCCTTGCCGGCGTACCAGCGCTGGGTGGGCAGCCACGCGGCGATCAGTGGCAGGGCCGCCTGGACGAGTTCGCTGACGCCCAGGGTGGTTCTCCGGGCCCCGGTGCCCCGGGGGCCCGCCGCGGTGGCGGGGGCGTCGCCCGGGAGGTGGGCTTGAGAACGGGAGGTTTCGGACATGGCTCCCTTTCCCCGGAAGCACGCGGACTGCCCGACGGGTCGTGGCCGGGTCCGTCAGTCTTCCGGATTGCGGCGGCGCGGCGGTCGCGGCACGCGAGCACGGCTCGGGTGTCACGCCTTCGTGTGGGTGGCCGTTGGGCTGTTCTCCGTACGCGGTGGTGCAGAGAACACCGGGGGCGCGGGGGTCAACTCGCGCCCCCGGAGGGTCTGGTGGTGCTGTCCATGCTGGTGTGCGGCGTGCGACGGATCGTTACTTCGACCGCCTGGTCCCGCTCAGGCGCGGGGGCTGCCTGAGCTGGAACCAGTAGAAGCCGTGCCCGGCCAGGGTGAGCAGGTAGGGCCACTCGCCGATCGACGGGAAGCGCACCCCGCCGATCAGCTCGACCGGGTACCGCCCGCCGTACTGCCGCAGGTCCAGCTCGGTCGGCTGCGCGAACCGCGAGAAGTTGTTCACGCACATGACCAGGTCCCCCTCGTACTCGCGCACGAACGCCAGCACGGCGGGGTTGCTGGAGGGCAGTTCGGCGTAGCTTCCGAGGCCGAACGCCGGGTTGAGCTTGCGGATCTCGATCATGCGACGCGTCCAGTGCAGCAGTGAGCTCGAACTGCTCTGCTGCGCCTCGACGTTGGTCACCTGGAAGCCGTACACCGGGTCCATGATGGGCGGCAGACTGAGCCTGCCCGGGTCGGCGGAGGAGAAACCCGCGTTGCGGTCCGGGGTCCACTGCATCGGGGTGCGCACGCCGTCCCGGTCGCCGAGCCAGATGTTGTCGCCCATGCCGATCTCGTCCCCGTAGTAGAGCACCGGGGAGCCGGGCAGGGAGAGCAGCAGGGCGGTGAACAGCTCGATCTGGTTGCGGTCGTTCTCCAGCAGCGGGGCGAGCCGGCGGCGGATGCCCACGTTGGCGCGCATCCGCGGGTCCTTGGCGTACTCCGCGTACATGTAGTCGCGCTCCTCGTCGGTGACCATCTCCAGGGTCAGCTCGTCGTGGTTGCGCAGGAAGATGCCCCACTGGCAGCCGCCGGGGATCTGCGGGGTCTTGGCGAGGATCTCCGAGACCGGGTAGCGGGACTCGCGGCGCACCGCCATGAAGATCCGCGGCATCACCGGGAAGTGGAACGCCATGTGGCACTCGTCGCCGCCCGAGCCGAAGTCGCCGAAGTAGTCGACGACGTCCTCCGGCCACTGGTTGGCCTCGGCCAGCAGCACGGTGTCCGGGTAGTTGGCGTCGATCTCCTTGCGGACCCGCTTGAGGAACTCGTGGGTCTCCGGCAGGTTCTCGCAGTTGGTGCCCTCGCGGGCGAACAGGTACGGCACCGCGTCCAGCCGGAAGCCGTCGATGCCGAGGTCGAGCCAGAACCGCAGCCCGGCGATCATCTCGTCCTGGACCCGGGGGTTGTCGTAGTTGAGGTCCGGCTGGTGCGAGAAGAACCGGTGCCAGTAGTACTGCTTGCGGACCGGGTCGTAGGTCCAGTTGGACGTCTCGGTGTCGACGAAGATGATCCGGGCGTCCGGGTACTGCTTGTCGTCGTCGGCCCACATGTAGAAGTCGCCGTACGGCCCGTCCGGGTCGGAGCGGGAGGCCTGGAACCACGGGTGCTGGTCGCTGGTGTGGTTCATGACGAAGTCGATGATGATGCGCATGCCGCGGGCGTGGGCGGCGTCGACGAACTCCATGAAGTCGGCGAGGTCGCCGAACTCCGGCAGCACCGAGGTGTAGTCGGAGACGTCGTAGCCGCCGTCGCGCAGCGGCGAGGCGAAGAACGGGGGGAGCCAGAGGCAGTCGATCCCGAGCCACTGGAGGTAGTCGAGCTTGGCCGTGAGCCCCTTGAGGTCCCCGACCCCGTCGCCGTTGCTGTCCTGGAAGGACCGCACCAGCACCTCGTAGAAGACCGCACGCTTGAACCACTCGGGGTCGAGCTTCTTCTTCGAGGTCTCGGGGAAGGTGTCGGGGACGGGCTCGTTCACTGTCACGCTGGGTTCCTCCGAACCGTGAGGAGGTGAGCCGGCTCGGCTGAGGGGTCGAGCCGGACGTAGTTGTGCCGGCCCCAGGTGTAGACGGCGCCGGTGAGCTCGTCGTGCACCGCGTACGGGCCGTCGCCGTCCAACGTGACGGTGGCCTCCTGGACGTGGTGCGGGTCGAGGTTCACCACGGTGATGACCTGGTCGGTGAACCCCTCGGGGGTGGTCGCGGTCTTGGAGTAGGCGAGCACCTGGTCGTTGTCGGTGGGGTGGAAGCGCAGGTCGCGCAGCTGCTGGAGGGCGGGGTGGCGGCGGCGCAGCCGGTTCAGCACCGTCAGCAGCGGGGCCAGGGTGTCGGTGCGGCTCCAGTCGCGCGGGCGCAGTTCGTACTTCTCCGAGTGCAGGTACTCCTCGGAGCCCGGGTGGGCCGGCTCGTTCTCGTACAGCTCGTAGCCGGCGTAGACGCCGTAGCTGGGGGAGAGGGTGGCGGCGAGCACCGCGCGGACCGCGAAGGCGGCCCGGCCGCCGTGCTGGAGGTACGCGTGGAGGATGTCCGGGGTGTTGACGAAGAAGTTGGGCCGCATGTGGGCGGCGGCGTCACCGGTGAGCTCGGTGAGGTACGCGGTGAGTTCCGGTTTGGTGGTGCGCCAGGTGAAGTACGTGTACGACTGGTGGAATCCGATCTTCGCCAGGGTGTGCATCATCGCCGGGCGGGTGAAGGCCTCGGCCAGGAACACGACGTCCGGGTCGGTCCGGGCGACGTCGGCGAGCACCCTCTCCCAGAACACCACGGGTTTGGTGTGGGGGTTGTCGACCCGGAAGATCCGCACGCCGTGGGACATCCAGAACCGGAGGATCCGGATTGTTTCCTTGACGATTCCGTCCATGTCCTGGTCGAAGTTGATCGGATAGATGTCCTGGTACTTCTTCGGCGGATTCTCGGCGTACGCGATGGTGCCGTCCGTGCGGTGGCTGAACCATTCCGGATGCTTGTTCACCCAGGGGTGGTCGGGGGAGCACTGGAGGGCGAAGTCCAGCGCCACTTCCAGGTGCAGCGCCTGCGCCTCGGCGACGAAGTGGTCGAAGTCCTCGATGGTGCCGAGGTCCGGGTGGACGGCGTCGTGGCCGCCCTCGGGGGAGCCGATCGCCCAGGGCGAGCCGACGTCGTGCGGACCGGCCGTCAGGGTGTTGTCCGGGCCCTTGCGGAAGGCTCGGCCGATCGGGTGGACCGGCGGCAGGTAGACCACGTCGAAGCCCATCGCGGCGATGGCCGGCAGCCGCTCGGCGGCGCTGCGCAGGGTGCCGGAACACGGCGGCTCGACCCCGGTCGGGTCGACCACGGCGCCCTCCGAACGGGGGAAGAACTCGTACCAGGAGCCGAACAGCGCGCGCTCGCGGTCGACCTGGAGCGGCAGCGGGCGGGAGGCGCTGAGCAGCTCGCGCAGCGGGTGGCGGGTCAGCGCGTCGAGCACCTCGGGCGCGAGCGCGGCGGCCAGCCGGGACAGCGGCGGCAGGGACGGGTCGCGCAGCGCGTCGGCGGCCGCGAGCACGTCGGCGCGGCCCTCCTTCTTGGGCACCCCGGCCGCGGCCTGCTCCAGCAGCCGGGCGCCCTCCTCCAGCACCAGCGCGGTGTCGATCCCGGCGGGCAGCTTCACCGAGGCGGTCCTGCGCCAGGTGGCGACCGGGTCGCTCCACGCCTCCACCAGGTACGACCAGCGGCCGGGCGCCGTCGGGGTGACGTACGCGCCCCAGCGGTCGGTGCCCTCGGCGAGTTCCCGCATCGGCGTCCACGGGCCGCTGCGGCCGCGCGGGTCGCGCAGCACCACGTTGGCGTTGACGGCGTCGTGGCCCTCGCGGAAGACGGTCGCGGTGACCAGGAAGGTCTCGCCGACGACGGCCTTGGCCGGTCGGCGGCCGGAGTCGACGAGGGGACTGACGTCCAGGACGGGGATGCGGCCGATCACGGTGTCGCTCTCTGTCGTCTTGCGGGCGGCGGGCTTGCGAGCGGGGGACTTGCGAGCGGGCGCCCTGGTGGCCGGGGGCTGCACGGCGGCGGACTCGACGCCGGGCTTCGCGGTGCCGGCCTTCGGGGCGGTGGCGGTGGTGCGGCGCGTGGTGGTGGTGCGCCTGCGGGGTGCCGCCGTCCGGTCCTCCTCGACCCCGGGGTGTCGAGTCGCTGGGGAGGCTTCGGATTCGGAGGATCCGCCAGGGACCGCTCCGGACGTCCTCGGCGCCGGCATCGCCGTATCTGTCCGAGTGTCAGAATCCATCCGTCCGGCGGATTCCGCGACCGCTGCGTCGAGGCCTTCGGCCACCGGTGTGGACTGGTCCCGCGTGTCGCCGTGCATGCCAAGCTCCTGCCCGAGATCGGCGGCAGCTCCCCGCGGGCCGGGGTCGGGCCGGGGGAGTACCGGAGGACTGCTGGGTGGGGAGGACGTGCGACCGGAAGCCTGCCCGCGCCGCTGTTCCCGGCAACCTGCCCGACGCCCGCCGAGCCGGCGGCGGGGCGCCCCGGAGCCCGTGCGCGTCCCGGCGCACGCCTGCGCGGGGCGTGTCCCCGGCCGACCCGGTCCACCCGTGAACGAGCGGGCCGGGCGTGAGGACACGCGTCCGTGCGCGGTGAGCGCCGAATGGGCTAAGAAGGGCGGGAACGGTCAACGCGAAAAGGATTCGGACGTGCTGCTTCGCGGGGGACGCCACCCGTCGTCGTACTCCCCACAGCATCAACGGCCTTCGGTCATCCTCGCACCGGTGACAAGGTTTTTGCAGCGGTACGACAGTAGTTTCGGGCCTTCTCCCGGCCGGATGAGTGGTCGGAAATGGAACCGTACCGAAGAGTTCACGTATTGGTAGCGCGGGCCCCCGAAATGTGCGCCTCGCGCGCCCCCCGTGCAGACCAATGCGCCGAATGCGATCTCATCAATAGCCCGAACGGATGCCCAATAGCCCACTTGACGCACTGTCGGGCCGACCGCCGAGGCTACGCTTCACGCCGTGAAGGCAATCCGCAGATTCACCGTCCGCACCGTCCTGCCCGAACAACTCCAGCCGTTGCACGAGCTGGCCCTCAACCTGCGCTGGTCCTGGCACCCCGAGACCAGGGACCTCTTCCGGTCCGTGGACCCGGAGGTCTGGGCCGCGACCGGCGAGGACCCGGTACGGCTGCTCGGGGAGGTCCCGGCCGCCCGGCTGGCCGCGCTCGCCACCGACCGGCGCTTCCTGCGCAGACTCGGCGACCTCGCCGACGACCTGCGCGAGTACCTCACCGGCCCCCGCTGGTACCAGAACCGGCAGCACTCCGAGGCCGCCCCGCTGCCCGCCGCGATCGCCTACTTCTCGCCCGAGTACGGCATCGCCGCCGCGCTGCCCCAGTACTCCGGCGGGCTCGGCATCCTGGCCGGCGACCACCTCAAGGCCGCCAGCGACCTCGGCGTGCCGGTCGTCGGCGTCGGCCTGTTCTACCGGCACGGCTACTTCCGCCAGTCCCTCAGCCGGGACGGCTGGCAGCAGGAGCGCTATCCGCTGCTCGATCCGGACGAACTCGCGGTCAGCCTGCTACGCGAGGCCGACGGCACCCCGAGCCGGGTCGACCTCGCCCTGCCCGGCGGCCGCACCCTGGCGGCCCACATCTGGAAGGCCCAGGTCGGGCGGGTCCCGCTGCTGCTGCTCGACTCCGACATCGAGGCCAACTCGTCGGCCGAGCGGGAGATCACCGACCGGCTGTACGGCGGCGGCAGCGAGCACCGGCTGCTCCAGGAGATGCTGCTCGGCATCGGCGGCGTCCGGGCGGTGCGCGCCTACTGCCGGCTCACCGGCCACCCCGCCCCCGACGTCTTCCACACCAACGAGGGCCACGCCGGCTTCCTCGGCGTGGAACGCATCCGCGAACTGATCGCCGACGACCGCACCGGCCTCGACTTCGCCGCCGCCCTGGAGGCCGTCCGGGCCGGCACCCTCTTCACCACCCACACGCCCGTCCCGGCCGGCATCGACCGCTTCGACCGCGAGCTGGTCGCCCGCCACTTCGGCGGCGACGCCGCGCTCCCGGGCGTGCCGGTCGACCAGGTGCTCGCGCTCGGCGCGGAGAGCTGGTCCGACGGGGACCCGAAGCTCTTCAACATGGCCGCCATGGGCCTGCGGCTGGCCCAGCGCGCCAACGGGGTCTCCACCCTGCACGGCGAGGTCAGCCGCTCGATGTTCAACGGCCTGTGGCCCGGCTTCGACCCCGCCGAGGTGCCGATCACCTCGGTCACCAACGGCGTGCACGCCGCCACCTGGATCGACCCGGCGGTGGTGCGGCTCGGCGCCGCCGAGATCGGCGCCGAGCGCGCCGAGGAGGCGATGACCACCGGCGAGACCAAGCGCTGGACCGGCCTGGAGAGGATCGGCAACACCGAGGTCTGGGAGCTGCGGCGCACCCTGCGGGCCCAGCTGGTGGAGGAGGCCCGCCGCCGGCTGCGCGCCTCCTGGCGCCGGCGCGGGGCCGGCGAGGCCGAGCTCGGCTGGGTCTCCTCGGTGCTCGACCCCGACGTGCTCACCATCGGCTTCGCCCGCCGGGTGCCCTCGTACAAGCGGCTCACCCTGATGCTGCGCGACCAGGAGCGGCTGCGGGCCCTGCTGCTGCACCCCACCCGGCCGGTGCAGATCGTGGTGGCCGGCAAGGCCCACCCGGCCGACGACGGCGGCAAGCGGCTGATCCAGCAGATGGTCGCCTTCGCCGACGACCCGGCGGTGCGGCACCGGATCGTCTTCCTGCCGGACTACGACATGGCGATGGCCCAGCGCCTCTACCCGGGCTGCGACGTCTGGCTGAACAACCCGCTGCGCCCGCTGGAGGCCTGCGGCACCTCCGGGATGAAGGCCGCGCTCAACGGCTGCCTCAACCTGTCCGTCCTGGACGGCTGGTGGGACGAGTGGTACGACGGCCGCAACGGCTGGGCGATCCCCACCGCCGACGAGAGCGGCGGGGCGCTCGACCCGGACAGCGGCGAGGCCGAGCGGCGCGACGACATCGAGGCGGCCGCGCTCTACGACCTGATCGAGAACCAGGTCGCCGCCCGCTTCTACGACCGGGACGCGGACGGGCTGCCGCAGCAGTGGATCTCCATGGTCCGGCACACCCTCGTCACCCTCGGGCCCAAGGTGCTGGCCGGCCGGATGGTCCGGGAGTACGTCGAACGGCTGTACGCGCCGGCGGCGCAGGCCCAGCGGGAGCTGGCGGGGCAGCAGGCGGGCGGCCGGTTCACGGGCGCGCGCGAGCTGGCGGCCTGGAAGGCGAAGGTCCGGGAGGCGTGGCCGGCCGTCCGGGTCGAGCACGTGGAGGCGGACTGCCCGGCCGAGGCGCAGGAGCTGGGCAGCTCGCTGGCGCTGCGGGTGCAGGTCGCGCTCGGGACGCTGGAGCCGGGCGACGTCGAGGTGCAGGCGGTCTCCGGTCGGGTGGACGAGCGGGACCGGATCTCGGAGGCCTGCCTGCTCGCCCTCAAGCCGGTCGGCGGGCCCGACCTGGACGGTCGCACCCGCTACGAGGGCTCGCTGGAGCTGTGTCGGACGGGCCCGTTCGGCTACACCGTCCGGGTGCTGCCCGCGCATCCGCGGCTGGCCTCGCCGGCCGAGCTGGGGCTGGTCGCCCTGCCGGCCGAGTCGGCCGGGATGGACGCCGGGCTGCTGCGCTGAGCCCAGGGCTGTCCCCCGGACGGCCGCCCTCCACCCGCCCGTCCGCGCGGGCGGAGGGCGGCCGTCCGGTCGTGAACCGCGCGGACGGTCGCGCCCGTACTCCTGTTCGGCAAGTGGGGTGGCCCGGCCGGGTGCGTGACGGCGCACCCGGACGGGCACATTCGTGGGGCCCTGGAGCCGGGCCCGGGCTGACCCTAGACCAGGCTGTCCCGCCAGGCCCGGTGGAGGGCGGCGAAACGGCCGGAGCCGTCGATCAGCTCCCGTGGGGAGCCATCCTCCACGATCCGGCCCTGATCCATCACCAGGACACGGTCGGCGATCTCCACGGTGGAGAGCCGGTGGGCGATGATCACGGCCGTCCGGCCGGCCAGCACGGTGCGCATCGCCCGCTGCACGGCCTGCTCCCCGGGGACGTCCAGCGAGCTGGTCGCCTCGTCCAGGATCAGCACCGAGGGGTCGGCCAGCAGGGCGCGGGCGAAGGCCACCAGCTGGCGCTGGCCGGCCGAGATCCGGCCGCCGCGCTTGCGCACGTCGGTGTCGAAGCCGTCCGGCAGGGCGGCGATGAACTCGTACGCGCCGATGTCGCGGGCGGCCTGCTCGACCTCCTCGCGGGTGGCGCCGGGGCGGCCGATCGCGATGTTCTCGGCGACGGTGCCGGAGAACAGGAAGGACTCCTGGGTCACCATCACCACCCCGCGCCGCAGCTCGGGGGTGGCCAGCTCGCGCAGGTCCACGCCGTCCAGCCGGATCCGGCCGTCGGTCGGGTCGTAGAAGCGGGCCAGCAGCTTGGCGACCGTCGACTTGCCCGCGCCGGTCGCGCCGACCACCGCGACCGTCTGCCCGGCCGGGATCAGCAGGTCGAAGACCGGCAGCACCTCCTTGCCCGTCCGGTAGGCGAAGCGGGTGCCCTCGAAGGAGACGGCGCGGCCCTTTCCGGAGGACTCGGGCAGCGCGGTGGGCTCGGCCGGCTCGGCGACGGTCGGCTCGTGGGCGAGCAGGCCGGAGATCTTCTCCAGGGCCGCGGCGGCCGACTGGTAGCTGTTGAGGAACATCGCCAGCTGGTCGATCGGGTCGAAGAGCCGGCGCAGGTAGAGCGCGAAGGCGGTGAGCACGCCCAGCTCCAGCGCGTCGTCCACGACCAGGTACGCGCCGAGCAGCACCACGCCGGCGGTCCACAGGTTGGCGGTGGCGCGGGAGAGGCCGACGTAGCGGGCGATCTCCAGCAGGCCGTCCGCCGTCGCGGTGGCGGACTGCTTGTTGACCACGGCGAAGGCGGCGTCGTTGGCCTTCTCCCGGCGGAAGGCCTGCACCGGGCGGATGCCGTTCATGGTCTCGGTGAAGCGGACGATCAGCGAGGCCGCCGAGGTGCGCGAGCGCCGGTAGACCCGGCGCGAGCGACGGCGGAAGGAGCGGGCGATCAGGGCCAGCGGCAGGAAGGCCGCCAGCGAGACCAGGCCGAGCTGCCAGTCCAGCACCAGCAGCAGCACCGAGATGTAGCAGACCGACAGGAAGACCGTCAGCAGCTCCTGCAGGCCCTCGGAGAGCAGCTCGCGCAGCGCGTCGATGTCGCTGGTGGCGCGGGAGATGATCCGGCCCGAGGTGTAGCGCTCGTGGAAGTCCAGGCCGAGCCGCTGGGCGTGCCGGAAGATCCGGCCGCGCAGCTCCAGCACGATGTCCTGGTTGACCCGGGCGCTGATCTTGATGAACGCCCACTGCAGCACCGGGCTGAGCAGCGCGCAGAACAGGTAGGCGGCGACCACCGCGATCAGCGGGCCGGAGTCGTGTTCGCGCAGCGCCGGGATGCCGCGGTCCATCGCCACCGCGACCAGCAGCGGGCCGGACTGGAGCGCGGCCTGCTGGACCAGGATCACCACCATCGCGACGGCGATCCGGGCCCGGTGCGGGCCGAGCAGCGAGCGCAGCAGCGCCCGGGGCGCGCCCGGCGGGACGGGGATGTCCTCCTCGTCGGCGGGCGGCGGGGGCAGCTCCTCCCCGGGCGGCTCGGCGGGCCCGGTCTGCAGGGGTTCGGCGGTGGTGGTCATGCGCTGCTCCGTTCGGGCACCGGGGCGGCCTCGCCCGACATCAGTTCTCGGTAGTGCGCGCAGTCGCGCAGCAGCTCCTGGTGGGTGCCGACGGCCACGATCCGGCCGTCCGCCAGCACCGCGACCCGGTCGGCGAGCAGCACGGTGCTGGGGCGATGGGCGACCACCAGGGCGGTGGTGGTGCCGAGGACCTCGCGCAGTGCCCGTTCGACCAGCGCCTCGGTGTGCACGTCCAGCGCGGAGAGCGGGTCGTCCAGCACCAGGAAAGCCGGGTCGCCGACCACCGCGCGGGCCAGCGCGAGGCGCTGGCGCTGGCCGCCGGACAGGCTCAGGCCCTGCTCGCCGACCTCGGTGTCCGGGCCCTGCGGGAGCTTCTCGACGAAGCCGGCCTGGGCGGTGGCGAGGGCGGTGCGCAGCTGCTCCTCACCGGCGCCGGGGGCGCCCATCAGGACGTTCTCCCGGACGGTGGCGGAGAACAGGGTGGGCTCCTCGAAGGCGACGGCGACGAGTTCGCGCAGCCGCTGCCGGGGCAGTTCGCGGATGTCCCGGCCGTCCAGGGTGATGGTGCCGGCGGTGGCCTCGTACAGCCGGGGGAGCAGCGCGGTGAGCGTGGTCTTGCCGCTGCCGGTGGCGCCGACCAGGGCCATGGTCTCGCCGCTGCGGACGTGCAGGTCGATGCCGGCCAGCAGGTCGGGGCCGTCCTCGGGGGCGTCGGGGTAGCGGAAGCGGACGCCGGTGAAGCGGATGCCGTCCGGGGCGGCGAGTTCGGTGGCGGTGCCGGGGTCGGGGCTCTCGGGCTCGTCCAGCACCTCGAAGAAGCGGTCGGTGGCGGTGGCCGCCTCGTTGGCGTAGGCGAGCAGCCAGCCGAGCGACTCGACCGGCCAGCGCAGCGCGAGCGCGGTGGAGAGGAAGGCGACCAGGGTGCCGGCGCTCAGTTCGTCGTGGGCCACCAGGTAGGCGCCGACGGCGAGGGCGCAGCCGAGCGCGATCTCCGGCAGGCCGACGATGACCGCCCAGAGGTTGGCGAGCAGGTGCGCCTTGCGCAGTTCGGTGCCGCGCAGCTCCTGGGACTGGGTGCGGAAGCGCTCGGCCATCGAGCGGTGGCGGCCGAAGGCCTTGAGGATGCGGATGCCGAGGACGGACTCCTCGACCACGGTGGCGAGGTCCCCGTTCTGGTCCTGGGCGAGCCGGGAGACGTCGGAGTAGCGGGCCTCGAACCGCCGGGTGAGCACGAACAGCGGGAGCGCAGGGACGAGGGCGATCAGTGCGAGCCGCCAGTCCTGGGTGAACATCACCACCGTGCCGGCCAGGAACATCACCGAGTTGACGACCAGGAAGACCAGCGGGAAGGCCAGGAACAGCCGCATGGTGTACATGTCGGCGGTGGCCCGGGAGAGCAGCTGGCCGGAGCCCCAGCGGTCGTGGAAGGAGACCGGCAGCCGCTGGAGCTTGGCGAAGAGGTCCCCGCGCATGGCCGTCTCCAGCCCGGCCAGCGGGCGGGCCAGCACCACCCGGCGGGTGAAGAACAGCGCGGACTCGACCAGGCCGAGGACCACCAGCAGGCCGACCAGCGGCCAGAGGCCGGCCAGGTCGTGTTCGGCGAGCGGGCCGTCCACGATCAGGCCGAGGACCACCGGGACGGCGAGGGTGCTCAGCATGCCGAGCGAGGCGGCCGTCACCGAGACGGCCAGCCGGCCGCGGACGGCGCGGGCGTACGGCCGCAGGCGGAGCAGGGAGCGGACCGTGGAGTGGCGCGGTGCGGTCCCGGCCCGGCCGGCCGCGGTTCTCGCGGTGTCCGTGTCGGTTCGGGGGGTTGCCGGGGTCGGGTCGTCGGGGTCTTGTCTGTTCTCGGCCATCGCGGTGAGGGTAGGCAGAGAGACCGTCACTTCTCATCCGGTTTTTCGCCCCTGTCGGTGGCATCAGGCGAGAACCGGCCACCCGAACGGGCGGTGCGGGCGCGAACATGGGGCGCGCGCATCCGTTCGTGCAGGGGCGAGTGCGCCGCGCGCGTCTTGCGAGCGCCTGCTCGTCGGCCGATTACATCTCCTGACGGATGCCCATGGACACGCAGGCGACAGGAGTGCGCGGATGACGGTCGAAACCGAGCCCACCCCCGGTCACGGTTCCGCAACCGTGCGGGTACGGGCCCAGCTCAGCCTCAGCACGACCGCGGCGCGGAACCTGGCGACGACGACCAAGTCGAAGCCGCAGATGCAGGAGATCAGCTCCCGCTGGCTGCTGAAGATGCTGCCGTGGGTGCAGGTCAGCGCGGGCACCTACCGGGTCAACCGGCGGCTGAGCTACGCCCCCGGGCGGGGCCGGGTGAGCTTCGCCAAGACCGGCTCCGCGGTGACGGTGATCGCTCCCTCGCTGGCCGAGGTGCCGGCGCTGCGCGGCTTCGAGGACGAGGAGGTGCTCGCCGAGATGGCCCGCCGGTTCGTGCAGCGGGACTTCGCGCAGGGCGACGTGCTGGTGCGGGAGGGGGCGCCGATCGACGAGGTGTTCCTGATCGCGCACGGGAAGGTGGACCGGATCGGCACCGGCAAGTACGGCGAGCAGACCGTGCTGGGCTCGCTCGCCGACGGCGACCCCCTCGGCGACGAGGCGATCACCGAGGGCGGCGGCACCTGGCCGTACACCGTGAGGGCGAGCACCTCCGGGGTCGCGATGGCGCTGTCCTGGCCGGTGCTCCAGGAGCTGGTCGGCCGCTCCGAGTCGCTGCGCGAGCAGCTGCTGGGCTTCGCCGCCGACGCCGCGCAGGCGCAGAACGAGCACGGCGAGGCGAGGATCGACCTCTCGGCCGGCCACCGGGGCGAGTACGAGCTGCCGGGCGCCTTCGTGGACTACGAGTTGACGCCGCGCGAGTACGAGCTGAGCGTCGCGCAGACCGTCCTCAAGGTGCACACCCGGGTCGCGGACCTCTACAACAAGCCGATGAACCAGACCGAGGAGCAGCTGCGGCTGACCATCGAGGCCCTGCGGGAGCGGCAGGAGCACGAGATCATCAACAACCCGGAGTTCGGGCTGCTAAGCAACGCCGACTTCGACCAGCGGATCCAGACCCGCACCGGGGCGCCCACCCCGGACGACCTGGACGAGCTGCTGAGCATGCGCCGTGACACCGACTTCCTGTTCGCCCACCCGCGGGCGATCGCGGCCTTCGAGCGGGAGTGCAACCGGGCCGGCCTCTACCCGTCCGCGGTCGACGTCCTCGGCAAGCACCGGCCGACCTGGCGCGGGGTGCCGATCTTCCCGTGCAACAAGATCCCGGTGTCCGGCCAGCAGACCAGCGCGTTCATCGCGATGCGCGTCGGCGAGGACAACCAGGGCGTGGTCGGCCTCACCCAGACCGGGATCCCGGACGAGGTGGAGCCGGGTCTGAACGTCCGCTTCATGGGCATCGACGAGAAGGCGATCGCCTCGTACCTGGTCAGCACCTACTACTCGGCGGCGGTGCTGGTGCCGGACGCGATCGGTGTGCTGGAGAACGTCGAGGTCGGGCACGCCGGCAGCTGATGCCTACGTCTCCTGGGCGGGGGAGCGGAGCAGGCGCAGCGAGCGCCCGCCCAGGACGACGGTGCCGCCCGGAGCGAGGGTGCCGCCCAGGACGACGGTGCCGCCCGGGCCCGGGTCCGCGGTGTCGACCACGCTCTCGTACGGGGCCGCCGGCGCCGCCCAGGGTTCGCCGGGCAGGGTGAACGCCACCGGTTCGTGGCCCGCGTTGAGCACCAGCAGGAAGCTGTCGTCGCCGGGTGCCGGCCCGTCCTCGTCCCGTTCGGGCAGCGCGGTGCCGGAGAGCAGCATGCCGAGGCAGGCGGTCGGTGCGAACCAGTCGGCCTCGGTCATCTCGGTGCCGCGCGGGGTGAACCAGGTGAGGTCGGGCCGGCCGCCCGGGGTGGTGGCCCGGCCGGA
This sequence comes from Kitasatospora sp. NPDC001095, assembly GCF_053598615.1. Classification (NCBI taxonomy): domain Bacteria; kingdom Bacillati; phylum Actinomycetota; class Actinomycetes; order Kitasatosporales; family Streptomycetaceae; genus Kitasatospora; species Kitasatospora sp. NPDC001095. The sequence continues at coordinate 42,334 of NZ_JBSFKQ010000035.1, forward strand.
GAAGAACGCCCGCCGGCGCAGCACCGGGTGGGCCCGGCGCAGCCGGACCAGCCGGGCGGTGAACGCGCACAGCTCCTGCCAGCCGGGCTGCTCCAGCAGTGACCAGTCCAGCCAGCCGACCTCGTTGTCCTGGCAGTAGGCGTTGTTGTTGCCGCCCTGGGTGCGGCCCAGTTCGTCCCCGGCGGTGAGCATCGGGACGCCGGCGGAGAGCAGCAGGGTGGCGGTCAGGTTGCGCAGTTGGCGCAGCCGCAGCGCGTTGACCGCGGGGTCGGTCGTCTCGCCCTCGGCGCCGTGGTTCCAGGAGCGGTTGTCGTCGGTGCCGTCGCGGTTGTCCTCGCCGTTGGCCCCGTTGTGCTTGCGGTCGTAGGAGACCAGGTCGCGCAGGGTGAAACCGTCGTGCGCCGTCACGTAGTTGACGGAGGCGTACGGGCGGCGGCCGGCCCGCTGGTAGAGGTCGGAGGAGCCGGAGAGGCGGTAGCCGAGCTCGCGCACGTCCGGGCGGGCGCCGCGCCAGAAGTCCCGTACGGTGTCGCGGTACCGGTCGTTCCACTCGGCCCACAGCGGGGGGAAGCCGCCGAGCTGGTAGCCGCCCGGGCCGACGTCCCAGGGCTCGGCGATCAGCTTCACCCGGCCGAGCAGGGGGTCCTGGGAGACGGCGGTGAGGAAGGGGTGGTCCATGTCGACGGCGTCGCCGCCGCTCGGGCCGCCGCGGGCCAGGGCGGCGGCGAGGTCGAAGCGGAAGCCGTCCACGCCCATCTCGGTGACCCAGTAGCGCAGCGAGTCGGTGATCAGCCGGACCACCTGCGGGCGGCGGGTGTCCAGGGTGTTGCCGCAGCCGGTGTAGTCGGCGTAGCCGCGCGGGTGGTTCGGCGGGAGGCGGTAGTAGGCGGCGTTGTCGATGCCGCGCAGTGAGAGTGACGGGCCGAGGGCGCCGCCCTCGGCGGTGTGGTTGAACACCACGTCGAGGATCACCTCGATCCCGGCGGCGTGCAGGGCGCGGACCATCCGCCTGAACTCGCCGACCTGGCCGCCGCGGGAGCCGGAGGCGGAGTAGCCGGCGTGCGGGGCGAAGTAGCCGATCGTGTTGTAGCCCCAGTAGTTGACGAGCCCGCGGGCCTGGAGGTGGTCCTCGCTGGCGTACTGGTGCACGGGCAGCAGCTCGACGGCCGTCACGCCGAGGCGGGTGAGGTGGGCGAGGGCGGCGGGGTGGGCGAGGCCGGCGTAGGTGCCGCGCAGGTGCGGGGGGATCTCCGGGTGGCGCATGGTGAAGCCGCGCACGTGGAGTTCGTAGAGGACCGTCTCGGACCAGGGGGTGTTCGGGCGGTCGCCGTCCTCGTGGCGTTCGTCGTCGTGGACGACCACCGATCTCGGGACGTACGGCGCGGAGTCGCGGTTGTCCCGGACGGTGTCGGCGACGTCCGCCTCGGGCCAGTTGCGGACGGAGGCGCAGGCGGCGTCGTGGGAGGTGTAACAGCCGTCGACGGCGCGGGCGTACGGGTCGAGCAGCAGCTTGGCGGGGTTCCAGCGGGCGCCGGTCCACGGGTCCCAGCGGCCGTGCACGCGGAAGCCGTAGCGGGTGCCCGGGAGCACGCCGGGGAGGAAACCGTGCCAGACCTGGGCGTCCTGCTCGGTGAGGGGGTGGCGGGTCTCGTGGCCCTCCTCGTCGAACAGGCAGAGCTCCACGGCTTCGGCGCCGGCGGCCCAGAGGGCGAAGTCGGTGCCCCGGCGGCCTCGGTGGTCGGTGCGGAGGCGGGCGCCCAGGGGTTGCCAGTTGCCGGGGTTCAGGTGCGGTGCCGACGCCATGGCGGTGGCCTTCCTGGGCGGGGTGTTCCGGGTCCATTCACCTTCTCTTTCCCGGATTGCGTCCGGCAGAAGCGGTGGGGGTTTCCGTGGGTCGGGGGATTCCGGGTGATCGGCGTGTCCCCGTGTCGAGGGCCATCGTTGTTCCGGGCGTCGGTTGTGAACAGTGGGAGGGGCCCCGGGATGCGGCGCCGAGGACGGGTGTGGGCGCGGGGCGTGGCGGCGGTGGTCTGCTGTCTGGTCGTCCTGGCGGGTTGTGGCGGCCCGGTGGGGGTGTCGGAGGGGGACGCGGCCCAGGGCGGTGCGTGGGCGGTGCCGCCGGTGCCGTCCCGGGCGGTGCTCGCCGTGCAGCCGGCCGACGGGGCGCAGGACGTGCAGCCGGAGGGCGCCGTCCGGGTGGGGGTGACGCAGGGGCGGCTGGTGTCCGTGCGGCTGGCGGACGGCAAGGGCACCGAGGTTCCGGGGACGATCGCGGCCGACGGCGGCGGGTGGGTGCCGGACGGGCCGTTGCCGCTCGGGACGGCGTTCACGCTGGACTCCGTCGCGGAGGACGACCAGGGGCGCAGGGCGGCCTGGCACTCGGCGTTCACGACCGTCGCGCGGGCGCACACCTTCGCGGCGTTCTTCACCCCGGAGGACGGCTCCACGGTCGGCGTGGGCATGCCGGTCTCGCTGCGCTTCAGCCGTCCGATCACCGACCGGGCGGCGGTGGAGAAGGCCGTCCGGGTCGTCGCGGACCCGCCGGTGCCGGTGGCCGCGCACTGGTTCGACGGGCAGCGGCTGGACTTCCGTCCGCAGCAGTACTGGGCGGCGGGCACCCGGGTGACGGTGGCGTTGCGGCTCAAGGACGTGCAGGGAGCGCCGGGGGCGTTCGGGACGCAGAGCCGGGACCTGCACTTCACCGTCGGCCGGGCGCAGGTCTCCACCGTCGACCTGGACGCCCACACGATGACCGTCCGGGCGGGCCGGGGCGGCCAGGTGGTCCGGGTGCTGAAGATCTCCGGCGGCAGCCCCGACCACTCCACCTACCGGGGGGTGATGGTGGTGTCGGAGAAGTACAAGGTGACCCGGATGAACTCGCAGACCGTCGGCATGGGCGACGAGTACGACATCCAGGACGTCCCGCACGCGATGCGGCTGACCACCTCCGGCACCTTCGTGCACGGCAACTACTGGGCGGATCCCGGGGTGTTCGGCACCGCCAACACCAGCCACGGCTGCATCGGGCTGGCCGACGCCAAGGGCGGGGCGAGCAAGGACTCCCCGGCGGGCTGGCTGTTCGAGCACACCGTGCCGGGGGACGTGCTGGAGGTGAAGGCCTCCTCCGGGGACTTCGTGCCGCCGCAGAACGGGCTCAACGGCTGGAACGTGCCGTGGGACCAGTGGGTGGCCGGGAGCGCGCTGCGGCCGGTTCCGTAGGCCTCCTCCGAACCTTCACTTCTCGTCAACCCGACTCCTCTCAGGTTTCACTCGGACGGCTTAGCTATCCTGCTCCGGCGCGTCCGGAATCCGGCCGGAAAGATCGGCCGGACGGTGCAACTCATGGGGGCACTCAACGCGTCAAGTGAGTGGATACCGGGAGGGGAGAAACCGTGAAGACGGGTAAGACGGTCGGCGCAGCGATACGCACCACCAACCGCTACGGGCGCCGGAGTGCGATGGCGCTGGTCATGGGCGGGGTGCTGCTGCTGACGGCTGCCTGCAACGACGACAAGGGCGGCGGCTCGGGGGGTTCCGGCGGCGGCAACGCGGCCTCCGCGCCGGCGGCGGACGCGGGCGGTGGCTCGGCGACGCCGAAGCCCTCGGCCGCGGTGCTCGCCGTCCAGCCGGCCGACGGCGCCCAGGACGTCGCGCCGAACGGGCTGGAGGTGGCCGTCTCCAACGGCAAGCTCAGCACGGTCGAGGTGACCGACAAGGACGGCAAGCCGGTCGAGGGTGCGATCACCCCGGACGGCGCCGGCTGGAAGCCCACGGGAGCGCTCGCCGTCGGCATGGCGTACAAGGTGAACGCGCAGGCCAAGGACGCGGAGGGGCTGGTGGCCGCGTCCACCACCACCTTCACCACGCTGACGCCGGAGAAGAAGGTCTCCACCAACGACAACATCAGCGACGGCGCCACCTACGGCGTCGGCATGATCGTCTCGGTGAACTTCAACAAGGACGTCAAGAACAAGGACGCCGTCCTCAAGGGCATCACGATCGAGTCCAGCAACGGCACCGTGGTGAAGGGCCACTGGTTCGGCGACCGCCGGGTGGACTTCCGTCCGGAGAAGTACTGGGCGCCGGGCACCAAGGTGACCGTCAAGTACCGGCTGAAGAACGTCGAGGTCGCCCCCGGCATCTACGGCGACGTGGACAAGGACGAGCCGTTCACCATCGGCCGGTCGATGGTCTCCACGGCGGACGCCAAGTCGCACCAGATGACCATCGAGCGGGACGGCCAGAGCACCACCGTGCCGGTCACCCTGGGCGCGGACGCCACGCCGTCCTGGGGCGGGACGATGGTGGTCATGTCCAAGGAGAAGGTCACCCGGATGAACTCGCAGACCGTCGGTCTCGGTGGCGAGTACGACATCAAGGACGTCCCGCACGCGATGCGGCTGACCACCTCCGGCACCTTCGTGCACGGCAACTACTGGGCCAGCCCGTTCGGCAAGACCAACGCGAGCCACGGCTGTGTGTCGATGCAGGACGTGAAGGGCGGCAGCGACTCCTCCGTCGCCGGCAAGTTCTTCAACGACTCGATGGTCGGCGACCCGATCAAGGTCGTGAACACCAAGGAGAAGACCGTCTCGCCCTCCAACGGGCTGGGCGGCTGGAACGTGGACTGGGCCGCCTGGTAGGCCCTTCCCGGTAGCGGGCCCGGCTGTTCCGGGCCTTCCGGCGAGTTCGCCGTCGTGCGGCCCGATCCTCACCCGTTGGGGTCGGGCCGCCGCGGTTTCCGGGGCGACGAGCCCCACGAATGGCGCAACCTTTCCGATGGCCCGGAGCGTGTGACGTTCGGGTCCGCCGGATTCACGGGGATCACGGGGTTCTGAGGGAGGATCGACGTTGAGGTCGATACGCAGAGTGGTGGCGGTCGGTCTGGTCGGCGGCGCGATGGCGCTGACGGCCGCCTGCGGCGGGGGCGGTGGGAGCACGGCGGGCGGCGCGGCCAAGGCCGACCTGGGGGCGGGTGCGGCCGGTGCCAAGCCGGCGGCGGCGCCCAGCGCGGCGGCGTCCACCGGCACGGTGCCGAAGGTCTCCAAGGCGGCCGTGAGCATCGAGCCCAAGCCCGGCTCGGTGGACGTGGCGCCGAACGCGCTGAAGATCGGCGCGACCGGGGGCAAGCTCACCACCGTCAAGGTGAACGACAAGGCGGGCAGGGAGGTCCCCGGCACCATCTCCGCCGACGGCTCCTCCTGGACGCCCACGGCCGGCCTGGAGGTGGGCACCGCCTACCAGGTCAGCGCGATGGCTGCGGACGCCGACGGCGCGGTCGCCACGGCGGACAGCGACTTCTCCACGCTGACGCCGACGGCGCTCGCCAAGGCCTCGGACAACGTGGACAACGACGCGACGTACGGCGTCGGCATGATCGTCTCGGTGAACTTCAGCAAGGACGTCGCGAACAAGGACGAGGTCGCCCGGGGCATCAGCTTCGAGACCAACAACGGCACCGTGGTGAAGGGCCACTGGTTCGGCGACCGCCGGCTGGACTTCCGCCCGGAGCAGTACTGGACGCCCGGGACCAAGGTGGTCGTGCACTACCGCCTCAAGAGCGTCGAGATCGCCCCCGGGGTGTACGGCGGGGACCGGGACGAGCCCTTCACGATCGGGCGGTCCCAGATTTCGACGGTTGACGCCGCGACGCACAAGATGACGGTCGTATCGGCAGGTCAGACGAGCGAGATCGACATCAGCGCCGGCGCGCCCGAACACCCCACCTGGAACGGGACGATGGTGGTCATGTCCAAGGAGGGCGTGGTGCGGATGCAGTCCAGCACCCTGCCCGGCATGACCGGTGCGCCGTACGACCTCCAGGTCCCGCACTCGATGCGGCTCACCGACTCCGGCACGTACGTGCACGGCAACTACTGGAGCAGTAGCAGCACCTTCGGCGAGGACAACGTCAGCCACGGCTGCGTGGGCCTCAAGGACGTCCAGGGCGGCGGCGCCAACACCTCGATGGGCAAGTTCTACGACGGCTCGCTGGTCGGCGACGTGATGGTCGTGAAGAACTCGACGAGGAAGGAGACGCTCGACCCGTCGAACGGGCTGAGCGGCTGGAACGCGCCGTGGAGCACCTGGTGACCGGTCGCTGAGGTGGGGGAGGGGTCAACCCGGGCTTGACGGAATTCGGCCCGGGTCGACCCTTTCTTGCATCCGGCATATGCCGACGCGACGTGATCGTTTGCTCATTGTCCGTACGCGGCTGCTTGCGTTCCGCAATGATGGTCCGCATGGCGGGTTGGGGCGAAGCAGATCAGTCAGTGGTTCCCGGGGCCGGAGTGGTGGCCGAGGCATCCTGGATCGACGTCCGGGGCGGTGGGCTCTCGGCACTGGAGCGGCTCACCTCCGAGGAGCTGGAGGAGCTGTACTCCGGCAGACTCCGCGACCCGTCGGCCCCCAACGAGGTACGGCTGCCGTCCCGGCCCGAGTCGGGCCCGGTGGCCCGCAGGCTGGTGCTCTCCGTCCTGGAGTCCTGGGAGCTCCACCAGCACCTGGAGGCCGGGGAGTTGCTCACCAGCGAGCTGGTCAGCAACGCGGTCCGGCACGCGGCCGGGCGCACCATCGGCCTGCACGTCAGCCGCAAGCCCGGGTGGCTGAGGATCGAGGTCCGGGACTCCTCGCGGGCGCTGCCGTGCATGATCCTCGCCGAGGCCAAGCCGGCGAACGAGCGCGGGCGGGGGCTGAGGATCGTCGACGACCTCGCCGACCGCTGGGGCGCGGACCTGCTGCCGCGCGGCAAGGGCGTCTGGTTCGAGCTGAAGGTGCGCGAGCGGCCCTGAGGGCGGGCGAACCGCTGTTCCGTGCACTCCCCGGGAAACACGCAGGGCCCCCGGATTCGCCGTGGTCCGGCGGATGGGGGCCCCTGCAGGTCATCGCGCCGGCCAAGGGGGTGCGTGCCGCGCGATGGGCGTCGGCAGTGCCAGGTCGGGCCCGCCGAAGTCATCGGCCCAGGGCGGCGTGCTGTGTCGCCCGCCGTTGGGCTGCTCTGACTATCGCACGGATCTCAGCATGCGGGCAAACCGGATGGCTTGGAATGAAAGGCCTGTTACCTAGTTCACCTTTGGATTCCGCATAGGTTCACGCTGATGCCTGTGAATATTCATGATCCAGGGACCACGGCGTCGACGGCGAAGTCCGCCTGGGTGTTGCCCGGCTCCAGGCGGCGGGACGGGTGCCGGTGCCGCGCTCCCGGAGGGCCCCGTGGACCTCGACCTCGACCGGAGCGGGCTGCCAGGCGGGTGTGACGGCCGAGCCGGTGTGGTCGACCAGGCTGTGGAGCCGGGCGCCGACCGCCCGCGCGTAGCGCTGAAGGGTCGTTCGGCCAACGCCCACCCGCCATGCGTCTCGGCAATCTGTTGATGCGAAATCTAGGCCGCGTCAGCTTGGCCTGACATGTCAACGAAGGCGCGCTGCTGGGCTGCTGTGACGTCGGAGAGCGTCGCGGACGCGGGCGGCGTGCTGGTGGACGGTGGTGGGCGAGAGGTGTCGGCGGGATGGCGGGGTCGCGGGAGTGCCGCGACAGGCGCGACAGAGGCCGCCGAGGAGGGCCTGGGGCGGCAGGGGGTGCGGCAGGCGGTGCACTCGATGACGCGGGCGGGGTGCTGTTGCGAGGGTGGGGCCGGCTGCGGGTGGCGTTCCGGGGGCATCTTGTCGAGCAGGCGGCGGCGGGTGAAGGCGGCCGGGCTGTGGACGTCCGGCGGGAGGCCGCCGGTGAGGGCGGCAGTGAAGAGGGCCGGGGAGGTGCCCCGGGCCAGCCACTCGGCGGCCAGCGGTTCGAGGGCCGCGCAGTCGGCGGCCGAGAGGGCGAGGCGGGGGTCGGCGAGGCCGAGGCCGGCGAGGGCGGCGTAGGCGGCCGAAGTGGGGGAAGTGCGGTTGAGCGTTCGCTCCTTGGGAGGATCGGGCGCGGCGGGCGTTGACGTCTCGCCGGTCATGACGAAGCGCGTCCACCAGGCGTCGGAGCGGGGCGTGCGGGAGAAGTAGGTGCGGAACACCCAGCGGCACTCCTTGGAGCTGACGCGCTCCCGGACGCGACGCAGATGACCTGCGGTGGAGAGCCTGTTGAGGGCGGTGCGGCAGGCCATCTGCCCGTAGTGGGGCTGAAGGACGGCGAGGGTCTTGACGTCCATGGCGGCGCCGTCGGGGAGGTGGTCGATGAGCGAGGCGAGGTATGCCTCGCGGGCGGGGAGGTGGGCGAAGTCGGTCGCGGAGCGGGGGAGTTGCTCCGGGGCGGACTGCTTGCCGTACCCGGGGGCGGCCATGGCGGTAGAGTCGTGAGTAGCCACAGGATCGAGCTCGTTTCGATCGTGCCGGTCAGACCCCCGTTCGGTGTTGGTAGCACCGGCGGGGGTTGTTTCGTTGCTGCGCACGCTACAGGGGGAAACCGCCTGTGGAGAAGTCGTGACGATAAGTCATATCTGCTGCGCACGGGGGGTGGTTGGAAGGTGGTTACCCACCCATTCCATTGAGGGTCACTCGGCCTGTGCGGCTTGAGCTTCGGAGGCGAAGGCGACGAAGGCGGACCAGGCCTCGGGGGAGAAGGTGAGGGTCGGCCCGGCCTTGTCCTTGGAGTCCCGGACGTGGATGGCGGAAGGGCAGGAGGCTACCTCGATGCACTCGCCGCCATTGTCGTCGCTGTAGCTGGACTTGCCCCAGGCGACGGCGACTTCGATGCAGGCGCCGCCTTGATCGTTGCTGTAGCTGGACTTGAACCACTCGTGGTCGCTCAAAGCTCCTCCGCTACCTTTCTGATGAAGTCCGCTGAGTCCTCGGCACCGAGTGCCTGCTGGCTGATCATGCCATGGCGGCGGTTCAGGACGCTCACCTTGTCTGGGTCCGCGTACAGAACCCCGGTTTCTTGACCCTCGATGTAAGCGAAGTGCTCGTGCTCGGGGGACTCCAGCAGGATCAGGGAGCCGCCGAGTCCCTGGTAGGCGCCGCGTCCGACCGGAAGCACCTGTACTGACACATTACGCAACTTGGCGACCTCCAGCAGGTGATGGAGCTGCCGCTTCATGCAGGCTCGTCCGCCGACCATTGACCGAAGGGCGGCTTCGTAGACAACGAAGCTGAACATCACAGTCATCGAGCGATGCAGCCTTTCCTGGCGCTGGAGTCGCGCGGCCACTCGCGCTTCCACGGTCTCGTCGTCCAGGGGTGGGCAGCTGTGGCTCAGCAACTCTCGGGCGTAATCCTCGGTTTGGAGCAGGCCAGGGATGAGTAGCCCTTCGAACCACTGGATTGCGATCGCCACGCTCTCTGCATCCGTGTAGCCCTGTGAGTAGGACGGGAACTTCTCCGGCTGCAGGAAGTCGGTCGCGGCCAGCAGCATCCCCTTCGCGTCGCACAACTCATCCGCTACTTGAAGCAGCTTGAACGACGGCTTCCGCCTCCCCGCCTCCATCGACCGCACGCTCTCGATGTCGTAGCAGGCCGCCTTGCTCAGCTGCTCCCGGGTTACGCCCGCCTTTGCACGCCACCGCTTGAGCTGATCGCCGCAGTACTTCCACGACATCGGGTTTTCCTTCGGCGTGCTCACGGCCCTGTCCCCCTCCCTGCCCTGGTCGCAGGGCGGTTCATGCTCTCGCTGTACGTATCGCGTTACTCCTGAGGCTATGCCCGCCTGTCGACGCTTGAAGGGTGAAATGGCCGAACTCAGCCCTCCCGAGTGACGCCCTCCGTACACCCCCAAGGACTCTGATGCTCACTCAGCCCGTCGACCTCGTCGAGTGGATGTTCCCCCGCCTTCCCCGCAGCGCCGGCCGTGCCCGCATCCGCTTCATCCGGCAGGCCTTCGAGTGGGAGGTGCCCGTCGACACCGCCGAGACCGCCCTGATCCTCCTCAGCGAACTCGTCACCAACGCCTGCCGCCATGCCCGTGGCCCGCGTGACCGGATGATCGGCGTGCGCGTCCTCCTCCCCACCCCTTCCGTGCTCCGCATCGAGGTCTCGGACGCCAACTCCGACCTCCCGACCGTCCGCCAGGCCACCCCCGAGGACGAGTCCGGCCGGGGCCTCGAACTCGTCGCCGCCCTCGCCACCTCCTGGGGCGCCCACCTCCGTGGCGACGGCCACATCGGCAAGACCATCTGGTGCGAACTCGCCCTCCCCACCCCGCTCGACCCCCACGCCTGATCCCAACCCACCGACTGCACGAGAAGTCGGGTGGGCCGACTTCTCGTGCGCGCCCTCCGGTCGCTGCCGCACGCCTCTACCGCCTCCTGCGGTGCCGGGACAGGGTGGCGACCGACCGCATCCGTCTCATCACCATAGGAGAACAGCATGGGAGAGCACTCGAAGCCGCCGAAGGATCCGAGCCAGGGGACTCCGCCGCCGGACAATTCCGATAGCAAGATCCCCCTGCCGCCGCCGAGCAACGGCAAGCACAAGAAGAAGTGATGGCGAGCGACGACGGGCGCCTGGCCGAGCACCGGGCACGCCTGCACGCGGAGATGGAGCGGCGAGGGACGTGGCCGGAGGATTCGCCGTGGCTGCGCGAGGCCTTCGTCGCCGTGCCGCGCGACCGCTTCGCGCCGGACCGGCTGTGGCGGTGGAACGGCAGGGCCTACGTGTCTGTCGACCGCGCCGACGACCCGGACGGCTGGGCCGTCGAGTTGTACTCCGGCGTCGACGCGTCGGCCGTCACCCAGCTCACCGACGGCCGCCCGTCGTCCTCACTGTCCGCGCCCTCCGTGGTGGCGGACATGCTGGACAGCCTCAGGGTGGAGCCGGGGCACCGGGTGTGGGACGTCGGCACCGGCCAGGGCTGGACGGCGGCGCTGGCCGCCTGGCGAGCCGGGCCGGGCCTGGTGGTGACCACCGAGGTCGACGAGCAGCTGGCCGCCGTCGCTCGGGCCCGGCTCGCGGACGCCGGGCTCGACGTCCATGCGGCGGCAGGGGACGGCACCGACGGCGGGGTGCCAGGCGGCGGCCGGGTCGACCGCCTCCACGCCACCTACGCCGTCGAGACCGTCCCCTGGTCCTGGGCGGCGGCGGTGCGCCCGGGCGGACGGATCGTCTATCCCTGGGGGCGACTCGGATACGTCGCCCTCACCGTCGCCGACGACGGCGCCGCCGCGCACGGCTGGGTCCACGGGCTGGCCCAGTTCATGGGCGACCGGCACGCTCCGGCCCAGCCGAGCAGTGGGCCCGCCGCGTACGCGCAGGTGCGCGGCGATACCGACCCCGAGGACTGCCGGGCACTGGACCGCGATCCGGCAGGCCTGGAGGACTGGCACCTCAGGTTCGCGCTGCGCGTCGCCGTCCCGGACGCCGTGCTGTCCACCGGCCAGGCCGGGGAGGGGGCGGCCGCCCTGGTCCACGACGGTGCCCGCTCGTGGGCCGAGATCCGTCCGGACGGGGACGGCAGGCTGCTGCTGTCGCAGGGCGGGCCGCGCCGCCTCGGTGACGAGCTGGTGGCCGCCTGGTCCCAGTGGGAGGAACTCGGCCGCCCTGATCTCTACGACTACGGCGTCACCGTCACCCCCGACTCCCAGTGGGCCTGGCACGGCGACCCGAACGACGGCCCCCGGTGGCCGATCGGGTGCTTGCACCCGGCTGCGCGGTGACCGTTCTCGGATCCTCCGGCTGAACGGCGTGAAGCCCCTGTTGCGCGGGAAGTCGGCCGGCCGACTTCCCGCGCAACAGGGGCAGGCGTCACCGGCCTGTGGCAGCCTGTTCAGGCTTGCCGAAGGCCTGTTCGCGCGATTCGCCTGCACGGAAAGGGCTGACAGCCCGCGAAGGCGGGATCACGGATGTTGCCGAACTTCAGGGTCCCCCGGGTCAGGACAGTGAGAAACCCATCTGGTTCACCACCGGCGTCATCGGCACGTACAGCACCTGCGAGTAGCACTTGGTCGGGTGCGCCGTGGATCCGGCCGGGCAGCCGACCTCGGACCTCGCCGCCACGATCACGCCGCGGGCCTCCATGTCGCCGTTCGGGCCGGACGGGTTCGCCACCGCCGGGCCGCCGCTGTCGCCCTGCGCGGCGATCGCCCGGCGGTCGCCGCCCTTCGACTCGGCGACGTCCACCGGCCTGATCTTCGTGCCCTCGTCGTTCGTCGTCTCCACGTCGACCCGCTTGATCTGCACGTCGCACTTCCACCCCGACTGGGCGCCGCTCAGGCAGACCAGGTCCCCGACGTTGTTCCGCCCGGCCCCGTACGTGTGCCGGGACGAGCCGCCGCTGTCCGACCAGGCGCCGTCGTAGAACCGGCCGCCGCCGCTGCCGTTGACCGCGATCATGCCGACGTCCAGGCCGTCGCCGACCGAGGACAGGTCGCCGATGTAGCCGCCGGTGCCGTTGTAGTACCGGCCGCCGCCGCAGTGCGCGGCGGTCAGTACCACCTTCGTCCCGCCCTTCCAGCCGCTGAACGCCGTCGAGCAGAACGACGCCTTCGCCGTGCTCACCTCGGCCCCCGCGTAGTACGGCGCGCTGTCGGAGTGCCGGCTGCCGGACAGCGCCACCGGGGTTCCCTCGACGCTGGCCGTCACCGGCATCCCGGCGATCTCGGCGGCCCGCGAGGAGTACGCCTGCGCGTCCGCGTCACCACCGGTGAGCCGCTTCGCCGCCGCCGGCGTGTACGTGATCGCGATGGCGGCGCCGTCCTCCTGGGGGCCGATCGACGTCCAGGCGTCGCGGGCCACGGCGGCGGTGAAACGGTCGATCGCGGCGCGCATCTCCGCGCGGGAGTACGGACTCCGGTGGACGTCGACGGTGTAGCCGGGCCGGGCGTTCGCGTCGAGCAGGGAGCGGACCGTGGCCGGGGCCGCGCCCTTCCAGTAGACGTCGGCGTGCTGGTCGGACGCGTCGATCACCGTCCCCGCGTAGCCGGCCGCCGCCGGATCCCCGGACTCCACCCAGTCCTGCACCGGGTCCGTCATGCGGTGGAGCAGCTGCTGGGCGTCCGGATCGCGGAGCACCGGCAGACTCACGGACAGGTACGGCTCCTCCTGCGCCACATCGGCGGCGACCAGGCCGGAGCCGACCACGACAGCCAGGATCACGGGCAGCACGAGGCGGGAGCGGCGCATGAGCGGGTCCTTCCGGTGAGCCGACGGGCCGACACTCAGCGTAGGGACCCGTCGACGGTCCGCCACGGGGGAAAGCCGAACGCCGGGCCGCCAACGGGTGTGCGCGAGGGGCAACGCGCCCCCGGGAGGGGCGGGGCGACCCCCCGGAGGCGGGTGGGGCGTCTGCGTGGGAAGTCGGCCCTGTCGACTTCTCGTGCGGGCGGATAGCATCGGGCCCGTGAACCTGTACTGGCACGTCGTGCTGCCACCGCTCAGCGCCTGATCGGGCGCGCGCTCCGGTGGCTTGATCCCCTGCGACCCCGGCCCGGCCCGATGGCGGCCGCCGCGGGCCGATGGCGTGCGCCCGTTCTCGGAACCCCTCTCCTGACGGTCTTCGACGACGGAAGTTCACGACTGTGCCGAATCGCTTGTCCTCCCCTGCCCGTACCGTTCCCTCCGTTCCCCAGGCCCCCCGCCGCGCCCGCCCCCGCGGTGGCGCGGTGCCGATCCTGATCGCCGCCGTCCTCTGGGGCACCACCGGCACGGCCAGCTCGCTGGCGCCCTCCGGCGCCCCGGCGGCGGGGATCGGCGCCGCCGGGCTGGTGCTCGGCGGACTGCTGCTGTTCCTCACCGACCGCACCGCCCGGGAGCTGCCCCGGGTGTGCGTGCCGCGCGAGCGGTGGCTGCTCGCGGCCGGAGCCGTCGCGGTGGCCGGGTACCCGCTGACCTTCTACCCGGCGGTGAGCCGTACCGGCGTGGCCGTCGCCACCGTGATCGCCCTCGGCAGCGCGCCGGTGTTCACCGGACTGCTCGGCTGGCTCGCCCGGCAGGGCCGGCCCGGCGGGCGGTGGGCCGGGGCCACGGCGCTCGCCGTACTCGGCTGCGCCGTGCTCGTGCTGGGCCCCGAACTCGCCGGAGGCGGCACGGCGGTGGACCCACTGGGCGTGCTGCTGGCGGCGCTCTCGGGGCTCTCGTACGCCGTCTACTCGCTGATCGGCGGACGGCTGATCAACGCCGGGCACCCCTCGGGCGGGGTGATGGGCGCGATGTTCGCCGGCGGGGCGCTGATCGTCCTGCCGGTGCTGCTCACCGGTGACCTGGCGTGGCTCGCCTCGGCGCGCGGAGCGGGCGTGGTGCTGCACCTCGCGGTGGTCACCACCTTCCTCGCGTACTGGCTGTTCGGCCGCGGCCTGCGCCACACCACCGCCCAGACCGCCACCACCCTGACCCTCGCCGAACCGGCCGTCGCCGCCGTCCTCGGCGTGGCCGCCCTCGGCGAGCGCCTCCCCGCCGCCTCCTGGTGCGGCCTCGCCGTCCTGGCCGGCGGCCTGGCCTTCCTCGCCCTCCCCGCCCGCCGCTAACCGCCGGGCTCGCGCGGGAAGTCGGCCGGCCGACTTCCCGCGCGTCGGGGCGAACCGGTTGTCGGCAGCGGCGCTGTCTGCTGGGCTGGCCGGATGGGACACCTGGAAGAGCAGAGCGGACCGGCGGCGTATGACCGCATCGGCGTCGGGTACCGGCGGATCCGGCGGCCGGATCCACGGCTGCACGCGTTGATCGGGTCCGCGCTGCGGGGGGCGCGCACGGTGGTCAACGTCGGTGCGGGGGCGGGGTCGTACGAGCCGGAGGGCGCCGAGGTCACGGCCGTCGATCCGTCGCAGGTCATGCTCGACCAGCACCCCGGGCGGCGGAAGATCAAGGCATCGGCCTCGCAACTCCCCATCACGGACGGGGCGTTCGACGCCGCGATGGCCGTGCTGACCGTCCACCACTGGCCGGACCTGCGGCAGGGGCTCGCCGAGCTGCGGCGGGTCGCGCGGCGGCAGGTGGTGTTCACCTGGGATCCGGCGCACCGGCCGCAACTGTGGCTGCTGGAGGACTACCTGCCGGAGATCCGGGAGCTGGAGGACGGCCGCTTCACCCCGCTCGCCGAGGTGGTGGAGGCCCTGGGCGCCCACACCGTGCTGCCGTTCCCCATCCCGCACGACTTCACCGACGGCTACCAGGCCGCCTACTGGCGGCGGCCCGAGCTCTACCTCGACCGGGCCGTCCGGCAGGCCAGTTCGACCTTCGCGACGCTGCCGCCGGAGGTGGTGGAGCCGGCGGTCGAGCGGCTGCGGGCCGACCTCGTCTCGGGGGAGTGGCACCGGCGGTACGCCGACCTGCTCGACCGGGAGAGCGTGGACTACGGCTACCGCCTGATCATCGCGGGCGAGCGACCGGCCGGATAGCCGGCCCCCGTGCCGCCGCGTGGGCCGCCGTGCGGGCCGCCGCCCGGGCCGGTCAGAGGCCGAAGTGGGCGGCGATGCCGTCGAGGACGCAGTCGAGGCCGGTCTCGAACTGCCAGTCGGGGTCGTCCTTGCGGGTGGCCTCGTGGAGGTAGCGCTGGTAGCGGGGGTAGCGGCCGGTGTTCATCAGCCAGCTCATCCGGGGGGCCAGGCCGGCCCGGGTCTGGTCGCCGTCGGACCAGCCGCGTTCGCGGCGCAGGGTCGCGAGGGTGATTTCGGTGGTGACCGAGCCGTGGACGTAGCCGGTGACGGTGCGGAACACCGCCATGGTGGTGTCGGCGTCCAGGCCGTGCTCGGCGAGGGCGGCGAACGCGTGCTCGGGGACGGCCAGTTGGTTGGGGCTGAGGGAGAACGGGGTGGCCGCCCTGACGGTCCAGGGGTGGGCCAGGTGCATGGCCCGCAGGTGGACGGCCAGGGTGCGCATGGTGTCCCGCCAGTCCTCGGCGGGGGCGTCCAGGGGGAGCCGGCCGTAGGCGAAGTCGACCATCAGCTCGATGAGTTCGTCCTTGCCGGAGACGTACCGGTAGGCGGCCATCGGGGCGACGCCGAGTTCGGCGGCCAGCCGGCGCATGGTGACGGCGTCCAGGCCCTCGGCGTCGGCGATGGCGACCGCGGTCTCGGCGATCCGGTGCGGGGTCAGGGTGGTGCGCGGCGCGGGGGCCGGGCGGGCCAGGCGTTCCCAGAGCGGGACCTGGGTTCTGTCGCTGTCACCACTGGGGGCCTGCTGGGCGGGCATGGGGCGGGCTCCTTCCGGCCGGGTTCGTTCTCACCGTAGCACTTCCGGTGTACGGCGTATCCACAGTGGACGGCGTACACATCGATGTGTACGTTGTATCCGACGGATACGCCGGGCCCAGTGCCCATCCCGGAGGGGGATCCCCATGTCCACGGAGCAGAACCTGAAGGTCGCCGTCCTCGTCGGCAGCACCCGCGAGGGCCGTTTCGGTCCGGTGGTCGCCGACTGGCTGCTCGGCCACCTCGAAGCGCGCGGCGACCTGACCGCCGACCTGATCGACCTGGTGGAGACCCCGCTGCCCGTCACCTTCCCGTCCTTCGGTGGTGAACCGGCGCCGGGCGACGCCGAGTTGCTGGCCGCCGTGTCGCCCCGGCTGGAGGCGGCCGACGCGTTCGTGATCGTCACGCCCGAGTACAACCACAGCTTCCCGGCCCCGCTGAAGAACGCCATCGACTGGCACAACCGGCAGTGGCACGGCAAGCCGGTCGGCTTCGTCTCGTACGGCGGCCTGTCCGGCGGCCTTCGTGCGGTCGAGCAACTCCGCGTGGTGATGGCCGAGTTGAACGCGGCGACGATCCGCAACACGGTCAGCTTCCACGGCGCCGCGCAGTGCTTCGACGCCGACGGCAGGGCGGTCGACCCGGCCGCCGACGCGGCCGCCAAGACCATGCTCGACCAACTCACCTGGTGGGCCCAGGCGTTGCGGGACGCCCGCCGGGCCCGCCCGTTCACGGCCTGAGCCGGGGGAGTCCTGAGCCGGGGGAGTCCCGAGCCGGGGAAAGGCCGGGGAAGCGCGAAGGCCCCCGGATGGAGGGGAACTCCGCCCGGGGGCCGTCAGGCGCCGCGATCAGCACTCGATGACGTTCACGGCGAGGCCGCCGCGCGAGGTCTCCTTGTACTTGATCTTCATGTCGGCGCCGGTCTCCTTCATCGTCTTGATCGCCTTGTCCAGCGAGACGTGGTGCCGCCCGTCGCCGCGCAGCGCCATCCGGGCCGCGGTGACGGCCTTGACCGAGGCCATGCCGTTGCGCTCGATGCAGGGGATCTGGACCAGGCCGCCGACCGGGTCGCAGGTGAGGCCGAGGTTGTGCTCGATGCCGATCTCGGCGGCGTTCTCGACCTGCTCGGGGGTGCCGCCGAGGACCTCGGCGAGGCCGCCCGCGGCCATCGAGCAGGCGGAGCCGACCTCGCCCTGGCAGCCGACCTCGGCGCCGGAGATGGAGGCGTTCTCCTTGAAGAGCATGCCGATGGCGCCGGCCGCGAGGAGGAAGCGGACGATGCCGTCCTCGTCGGCGCCCGGGATGAAGTTCAGGTAGTAGTGCAGGACGGCCGGGATGATCCCGGCGGCACCGTTGGTCGGCGCGGTGACCACCCGGCGGCCGGAGGCGTTCTCCTCGTTGACCGCCATCGCGTAGAGGGTCACCCACTCCATCGCGTTGGCCGGCCCGATGCCCTCGGCGCGCAGCGTCCGCGCCGCGGCGGCCGCCCGGCGGCGGACCTTCAGGCCGCCCGGCAGGATGCCCTCGCGGGTCATGCCGGCCCGCACGCACTCCTGCATCACGGACCAGATCTCCAGCAGCCCGGTGCGGATCTCCTCCTCGCTGCGCCAGGCCTTCTCGTTCTCCAGCATCAGGCCGGAGATGGACAGGCCGGTCTCCCGGGTGAGGCGCAGCAGCTCCTCACCGGTGCGGAAGGGGTAGCGCAGCGCGGTGTCGTCGGGCTTGACCCGGTCCGCGCCGATGGCGTCCTCGTCCACCACGAAGCCGCCGCCGACCGAGTAGTAGGTCTTCTCCAGCAGGGTCGAGCCGTCCGCCGCGTACGCCCACAGGGTCATGCCGTTGGCGTGGTACGGCAGCGAGCGGCGGCGGTGCAGGACCAGCTGGGTGTCCGGGTCGAAGTCGATGGTGTGCTCGCCGAGCAGGCTGATCCGCTTCTCGGCGATGATCCGCTCGACGTCCTTGTCGGCCTGGTCGACGTCGACGGTGCGGGGCGAGGCGTTCTCCAGGCCCAGCAGGACGGCCTTCGGGGTGCCGTGGCCGTGGCCGGTGGCGCCGAGCGAGCCGTACAGTTCGGCGCGCACGCCGGTGACCCCGTCCAGCAGGCCTTCGGAGCGCAGTCGGCGGGCGAACATCCGGGCGGCGCGCATCGGGCCCACGGTGTGGGAGCTCGACGGGCCGATGCCGATGGAGAAGAGGTCGAAGACGCTGATGGCCACGGGGGACGTCCTTGTCTGGTCTCGTGGAAGGACTTGCAGGCAGGGGAGGGCTGACACGGGACGGGGCACCGCACGCACTGTCCAGTGTGCGCGGTGCCCCGGGGTCCCCAGGTGCGCCGGCGGGGTGAGGCCGGTCACCTGATCCTGAGCCCGACCGGGCCCCGGAAGGACTACTCCTGGTTGGCCAGGTTGGGGTACAGCGGGTACTTGTCGGCCAGGGCGGTGACCCGGGCCTTGAGGGCGGCGGCGACGGTCTCGTCGAAGGCGGGCTTGAGCGCCTCGGCGATGATGTCGGCGACCTCGCGGAAGTCCTCGGCCTGGAAGCCGCGGGTGGCCAGGGCCGGGGTGCCGATGCGCAGGCCCGAGGTGACCATCGGCGGGCGCGGGTCGTTCGGGATCGCGTTGCGGTTGACGGTGATGCCGACCTCGTGCAGCCGGTCCTCGGCCTGCTGGCCGTCGAGCTGGCTGTTGCGCAGGTCGACCAGGACCAGGTGGACGTCGGTGCCGCCGGACAGCACGCTGGCGCCGGCCTCGGCCACGTCGGCCTGGAGCAGGCGCTCGGCGAGGATGCGGGCGCCGTCCAGGGTGCGCTGCTGGCGCTCCTTGAACTCCTCCGAGGCCGCGATCTTGAAGGCGACCGCCTTGCCGGCGATCACGTGCTCCAGCGGGCCGCCCTGCTGGCCGGGGAAGACCGCGGAGTTGATCTTCTTGGCGAGCTCGGCCTTGGACAGGATGACGCCGCCGCGCGGGCCGCCCAGGGTCTTGTGGGTGGTGGTGGTGACCACGTCCGCGTACGGCACCGGGTTCGGGTGCAGCCCGGCGGCCACCAGGCCGGCGAAGTGCGCCATGTCCACCATGAGCAGCGCGCCGACCTCGTCGGCGATCCGGCGGAACGCGGCGAAGTCGAGCTGGCGCGGGTAGGCCGACCAGCCGGCGATGATCAGCTTCGGCTGGTGCTCCTTGGCGAGGCGCTCGACCTCGGCCATGTCGACCTGGCCGGTCTTCTCGTCCACGTGGTACGCGGCCACGTTGTAGAGCTTGCCGGAGAAGTTGATCTTCATGCCGTGGGTCAGGTGGCCACCGTGGGCCAGGCTCAGGCCCAGGATGGTGTCGCCCGGCTGGATCAGCGCGAACATCGCGGCGGCGTTGGCCTGCGCGCCCGAGTGCGGCTGGACGTTGGCGTGCTCGGCGCCGAACAGGGCCTTGATGCGGTCGATCGCGATCTGCTCGACCACGTCGACGTGCTCGCAGCCGCCGTAGTAGCGGCGGCCGGGGTAGCCCTCCGCGTACTTGTTGGTGAGGACCGAACCCTGCGCCTCCATGACCGCCACCGGGGCGAAGTTCTCGGAGGCGATCATCTCCAGGGTGGTCTGCTGGCGGTGCAGCTCGGCGTCGACCGCGGCGGCGATCTCCGGGTCGAGGGCGTGCAGGGACTGGTTGAGAACCGTCATGGTGTGGTCTTCCCGGTGGAGGAGAGCGGAGGGACGGTGGGGGCGGGCCGGCGAGCGGCCCGCCCGGTCACGGGCTGGTCAGCCGCCGATGAAGGCGGTGTACTCGTCCGCGCTGAGCAGCGTGTCGGTGGCCTCGACGCGCACCTTGAACAGCCAGGCGCTCCCGAACGGGTCCGCGTTCACGGAGGCCGGGTCGTCGATGACGTCCTGGTTGATCTCGGTGACCTCGCCGGTCGCCGGGGAGAACAGGTCGCTGACCGACTTGGTGGACTCCAGCTCGCCGCAGGTCTCACCGGCGGTCACGGTGTCGCCGACCGCGGGCAGCTGCACGTAGACGATGTCACCGAGCGCGGTGGCGGCGTGCTCGGTGATGCCGACCGTGGAGACACCGTCCTCGGCGGCCGTCAGCCACTCGTGCTCCTTGGTGTACTGCAGGTGCTGGGGGTTGCTCATGGCGTCATTCTCCAGGATGGGAAGCGGGCACGACGAAGCGGGCCGCCGCGCGGACGGCTGCGACGTGCGTGTATGGGAAAAACGGGGGCGGGACGAAGGCTCAGCGGGCGCGCTTGTAGAACGGCAGCGCCACGACCTGGACGGGCTCGTGCTTGCCGCGGACGTCCACCGCGACGGTGGTGCCGGGCTCCGCGTGGGCGGCGTCGACGTAGGCCATCGCGATCGGCCGGCCGAGCGTCGGGGACGGCGCGCCGGAGGTGATCCGGCCGATCGGCTCGCCCTCGGTGGAGACCACGGTGTACTCGGCGCGCGGCACCCGCTTGCCCTCGGAGACCAGGCCGACCAGCTTCTTCGGCGGGTTGGTCTCGGCCGCGGCGGCGGCCTGCTCCAGCGCCTTGCGGCCGATGAAGGCGCCCTCGTTGGTGGTCTTGTCGAAGCGGACGACCCGGCCCAGGCCGGCGTCGAACGGGGTCAGGTCGGTGGACAGCTCGTGCCCGTACAGCGGCATGCCGGCCTCCAGGCGCAGCGTGTCGCGGCAGGACAGGCCGCACGGGATCAGGCCGTGGCCCTCGCCGGCGGCGGTCAGCGCCTGCCAGACGGGCTCGGCGTCGACCGGGTGGCAGAAGATCTCGAAGCCGTCCTCGCCGGTGTAGCCGGTGCGGGCGAGCAGCACGTCGCGGCCGGCCACCTGGGCCGGGAGGATCGCGTAGTACTTCAGGCCGGGCAGGTCGGCGTCGGTGGTCTTCGCCAGGATGCCGGTGGCCTCCGGGCCCTGGACGGCGATCAGAGCGTAGGTGTCGCGGTCGTCGGTGACGACGGCGTCGAAGCCCTTGGCGCGGGCGATCAGCTCGTCGAGGACCAGCTGGGCGTTCGAGGCGTTGGCGACGACCAGGAAGGCGTCCTCGCGCAGGCGGTAGACGATCAGGTCGTCCAGGATGCCGCCGTCCTCGGCGCAGATCATGGTGTAGCGGGCGCGCAGCACGCCGAGCGCGGAGACGAAGCCGACCAGCGCGTGGTCCAGCATCTCGCCGGCCTGCGGGCCGGTGACGGTGATCTCGCCCATGTGCGAGAGGTCGAACAGGCCGGCCTTGGTGCGGACGGCGAGGTGCTCCTCGCGCTCGCTGCCATAGCGCAGCGGCATGTCCCAGCCGGCGAAGTCGGTCATGGTCGCGCCGAGGGCGCGGTGCAGCGCGTCGAGCGCGGTCAGGCGGAGGGACGACATGGCCAGGAACTCCTCGGTCGGGGCACTCAGGGGTGCACGCACCGGATCGGACCCGCTCGGGGGCCGACCCTGCGCGCGGGCATGCGGCGGCGTGGGTCTCCCCATCTGTCGTCGAACCTGAGAGCTTCACCGCCCCGCCGCCCGCAGCCGTTTCCAGCTTGGGGGACAGCATGGCGGCTTGCACCGTGGGTGGGCGTACGACAGGGCCGTGCGCCGCTTTCCAGATGTGCCTAACCCGTGCGGTAGGGGTGCCTGAGAGATTCCGGGGAGGACTTGCTCCTTCGGCGCCGGCTGTGCCTGAGCGGCACTCCGGGCTCTCCCGCGCGGGTTCGAGCGGCCGGTGTGGAGTTGTAGGGGCCCGCGGCGCATGCCGTCGGACGGGCACATCATGGCACGTCCCGGGCGACGAGGGGAGGGGGGACCCGGTCACACCGCGCGGTATCCGGACACGGGCCCCGGACGGCACCCGGACGCGAGGCCGGGCCGGGCCCCGGACGGCACCCGAACACGAGCCCTAAAGAGGAAGGCCCCGGGGCCCTAGACTGCTGCGCGTCGGCGCAGCAGTGGGCGGCCGACCGGCAGAGGGCGGAATCGGCGGCGCATGGGGTACCCGGTGGAGCAGCAGCAGGGGTGGGGCGGACCGGAGGAGGCGCCGGCGGGCGGCTCCTGGCCGGCCAACGAGCTGGAGCAGGTGCTGACCGCGGCCCTGGGGGACCCGGGCGCGACGCCGCGGGTGATCGAGGTGCTGGCGCGCAGCCAGGTGTGGGTGCCGCTGCCGGCCGGGGCCGACCCGCAGGGGCAGTCGCTGGACCTGCCGACCATCGAGCTGGGCGGCGACCCGTACGTGCCGGTGTTCTCCTCGCAGGAGGTGTTCCTCCAGCAGGCGCCGGGGATGGCCTTCGCGATCGCACCGGTGTGGGAGTTCGCCCGCGGGCTGCCGCTGGGCCTGGGCATCGCGGTGAACCCGGAGGCGGCGGTGGGCATCCCGGTGCCGCCGCAGGGGGTCGCCGAGCTGCGCCGCGGTCCGCGCGCGGACCGCTGGGAGGGCGCCGGCGACGCGTCGGAGCCGACCGGCGGGCGGGTGGCGCTGCGCGAGCCGGTGCCGGGCGAGGACCCGGAGCACTTCCTGGCCGCCTGCCGGAGCGAACTGTCGGCGCTGCCCGGGGTGCTGACCGCCCGCAGGGCGCTGGCCAGCATCGAGGGCGAGCCGACCGTGATGTTCGTGGGCGTCCAGCTGAACCCGGCGGCACCGGCCGATCCGGCCGCGGTGAACGAGGCACTCGGGCGAGCCCTGGGAACCGCGCCGCTGCCCGGCGGCGTCCACCTCGTACTGCTCGACCTCGCCGACGACCCGGTGGTCGAGTGGCTGCTCACCCGGGTGCAGCCGTTCTACGCGCGGGTCTGAGCGGGGTCCGTATCAAAGGCACGTCGCCGTGGCGGTGGCCGGTGCCGCGCCATAGGGTGCGTGCAGACGGCCGACGGGTCGGCGGGTTGAGGGAAAGAGGCGCGGCGAGGTGGGCGCATGAGTGCGGGAACGGGAGCGGGCGGTGTGCCGGGGCCCTGGGGCCAGGCACCGGCCGGGCGCCCGGGAGCTGATCCCGGCGCGTTGGAGCGCGCCCTGCGCGATGTCGCGCCGGAGCGCTACGACGCGTACGAGCGGCTGCTGCACGCGCTGGCGGACGGCCAGGTCTGGATGCTGCTGTGGCACGGCACGCCGGGCAGCCCGGACGCCCAGTACGGGAACATGGAGATCAGCGGCCACGGCTACGCGCCGGCCGTCACCTCGTCCGAGCAGCTGACCGCCTCCGGCTGGGCGCGGGCCCACGAGGTGGTCTCGGGCCGGGAGATCGCGGCCTCGCTGTACCGCACCCGCTGGGGCCTGTGGCTCAACCCGCACGCGCCCGGCGGCGGCGTCGGGGTGCCCTGGGCGGACCTCCGGCGGATCGCCGCGGGCCTGGACCGGCTGCCGGCGGGACCGTTGAAGCTGAGCGAGCCGCAGCTGAACGCCCAGCCGTTCTTCGCACTGCTGGAGCGGCAGGCCGTCGAGGTGCGTCCGGTGCGGGCGCTGCGCCGGGCCTGGGTGCAGCCCGCGGTGGGGGAGCCGTACCTGGCCATCGGCCTTGACCTGTACGAGAGTTCGCCGCCGGCCGTGGAGGCGGTGCGGGCGCTGATGCAGCGCGCGATCGCGGTGGCCCCCGAGGGGCTCGCGGTGTCCACGGTGGCGATGTCGGACGAGTACGACCCGGTGGCGCTGTGGATGCGCGCCAACGCGCGGCCGTTCTTCGACCGGGAGGCGGGGCGCCCGCCGACCGGCCCGTACCCGCCGGTGCCCCCGCCGCCGTACCCCGGGCAGTCGATGCCGGGTTACGCGTACGGCACCCAGCCGCCGGCCCAGGGCTGGCAGCAGCAGCCGCAGCGGCCGTGGCCCGGCTACCCCGGGCACTGATCCCAAAACCCGTTCCGCGAAGCCGACTTGATTGTCCATCAAGTCGGCTTCGATGCTTTCCGGACGAATTTCCGGATGTGTGCTCAGATCATCTTGACATGGCAGTAACAGCTATGTGAAGAGGTATATGCCGAAGATCGGGGAAGTGCATGTGCGCAGATCACAGTTGGGCATCTGTCGGTTGGCAGGGCTGGCGCAAGTCAGTTCGGATGGCAGAGAGTTCTGCGCAACGCACCGCGCGTGCTGGAACCCCACAAAGGTGAGCGCGCACGCCGACAGCCCCGCCCACGCGACGCCCATCCCGCGTGGTGGCAGTGCCCGTGCACCACGCGCTGCCGTCAAGACCGCTCCTCCACAGCACTTCCGCACGTCCGCAGCCGCACCGCCGAAGCCGGCGACCGGCACCCGTGGGCCGGCCACCGTCGGCGAGGGGACCAACTGACCATGACCGCATCCGTGACCACCGCCGGGAACGAACCGGAGGCACCAGCCGCCGAGAGCCCGGCCAAGAAGATCGAGGGCCGCTCCCTCGGCCAGATCGCCTGGACCCGCTTCAAGCGGGACAAGGCCGCCGTCGCCGGCGGCGTCGTGGTGATCCTGCTGATCCTGCTCGCCCTGCTGGCGAAGCCGATCGAGTCGTTGTTCGGGCTCGACCCGGACGCCCTCCACCAGGACCTCCTGGACGCCGACCTCGGTGGCCTGCCGTTCGGCGACTGGGGCGGCATGAGCGCGGACCACCCGCTCGGCATCGACCCGCTGCAGGGCCGTGACCTGCTCACCCGCGTCATCGAGGGCTCCTGGGTCTCCCTGCTGGTCGCCTTCGGCGCGACCGTCCTGTCCAACACCATCGGCACCGTGCTCGGCATCATGGCCGGCTACTACGGCGGTTGGGTCGACACCGTGATCAGCCGGGTGATGGACGTCTTCCTGGCGTTCCCGCTGCTGCTGTTCGCCATCGCGATCTCGACCTCGCTCCAGGGCGGTGCGTTCGGCCTGCACGGCCTGCCGCTGCACATCCTGGTGCTGATCTTCGTGATCGGCTTCTTCAACTGGCCCTACATGGGCCGGATCGTGCGCGGCCAGACGCTCTCGCTGCGCGAGCGCGAGTTCGTCCACGCGGCCCGCAGTCTGGGTGCCCGCGGCCCGTTCATCCTGTTCAAGGAACTGCTGCCCAACCTGGTCGGTCCGATCCTGGTCTACTCGACCCTGCTGATCCCGACCAACATCCTCTTCGAGGCCGGGCTGAGCTTCCTCGGCGTCGGCATCCAGCCCCCGCAGGCCTCCTGGGGCGGGATGCTCCAGGACGCGATCCGGTACTACCAGGTGGACCCCCAGTACATGGTGGTCCCCGGCCTGGCGATCTTCGTCACCGTGCTCGCCTTCAACCTGCTCGGCGACGGCCTGCGCGACGCCCTCGATCCCAAGAGCAACTGACCGGGCGTCATCGAACACCGCTGACTGATCGACTGATTCCACGTCAGGACCCTCCACCGCCTCCACATCCCCAAGGGGTTGATCTCACCCATGCGTAGGTCCCGTACCGTCGCCCTGACCGCGGCGGCTGCCGCCGCGGTCCTGGTCGTGACCGGTTGCACCAGCTCGTCGAAGAGCGGCGGCTCCTCCTCGGCCTCCGGCTCCGCCGGGGGCGGCGCCAACGCGGCCACCAAGAGCATCGTCAACGCCTCGGACAAGAAGGGCGGGACGGTGACCTTCGAGATGAAGGGCACCCCGGACTCGCTCGACCCGGGCAACACGTACTACGCGTACATCTACAACTTCTCGCGCCTGTACGCCCGTTCGCTGACGACCTTCAACCCGGCGCCGGGCGAGGAGGGCAACAAGATCGTCCCGGACCTGGCCGAGTCGGAGGGCAAGCCGAGCGCGGACGGTCTGACCTGGACGTACAAGCTGCGTGCGGGCCTGAAGTACGACGACGGCACCCCGATCACCTCGAAGGACGTCAAGTACGCCGTCGAGCGCTCCAACTTCACGGACGTGCTCACCAACGGCCCGACGTACTTCCGCAACCTGCTGGTGGACAACCCGACGCCGTACCAGGGTCCGTTCAAGGACAAGGAGGGCGGCCTCGACTCGATCCAGACGCCCGACGACCTCACCATCGTCTTCCACCTCCAGCACCCGTTCGCGGACTTCGACTACCTGGTCGCCACGCCGCAGACCGCTCCGGTCCCGCAGGCGAAGGACACCGGCGCCGACTACGTCAAGCACATCGTGTCCTCGGGCTCCTACAAGTTCGAGTCCTACGAGGACGGCAAGCAGGCCGTCCTGGTGCCGAACCCGACCTGGGACAAGAGCACCGACCCGATCCGCAAGCAGCTCGGCGACAAGATCGTGCTCCGGTTCAACATCGACCAGGCCACCATCGACAAGGACCTGCTGGCCGGCAACGCCCAGGTCGACCTCGGCGGCACCGGCGTCGACCCGCAGACCCAGGCGCAGATCCTCCAGGACCCGAAGCTCAAGGCCAACACCGACAACGCCTACGGCGGCCGGCTGGTCTACCTGGCGATGAACTCCAAGCTCGCGCCGTTCGACAACATCGAGTGCCGCAAGGCCGTCCAGTACGCGATCGACAAGGTCTCGGTGCAGACCGCCGTCGGCGGCCCGATCCGCGGCCAGATCGCCAACACCGTCCTCCCGCCGGACATCCCGGGCCACCAGGACTTCAACACCTGGGAGACCAAGGACAACAAGGGCGACGAGGCCAAGGCCAAGAGCGCCCTGAAGGCCTGCGGCAAGGAGGGCGGCTTCAACACCGTCATCTCGGCCCGCACCGAGCGCTCCACCGAGATCGCCGCCGCGACCTCGATCCAGGCCGCGCTGAAGAAGATCGGCATCAACGCCGAGATCCAGCAGTACCCGTCGTCCAAGTACCTGACCGACAACGCCGGTTCGCCGAAGTTCGCGGCGGAGCACAACATCGGCCTGATGATGATGCAGTGGGGCGCCGACTGGCCGACCGGCTACGGCTTCCTCCAGCAGATCGTCGACGGCCGCGCGGTCAAGGACACCGGCAACAACAACCTGGCCCAGCTGGACGACCCGGCGGTCAACAAGCTGATCGACGACGTCGCCGTCAACCCGGACAAGGCGGCCCGCGAGAAGATCTACGCGGACATCGACAAGAAGGTCATGGACCAGGCGGTCTACGTCCCGCTGACCTACTTCAAGGTCTTCCTGTACCGCCCGTCCAACGCCACCAACCTGGCCTCCACGTCGGCGTACTCGGGTCAGTACGACTACCTGAACATCGGCACCACCAAGTAAGAGCCTGGCTCCGCATCCCTGAAGGCAGGTGAAGGCAGCGGCGCCCGCCGCCGTCCGGAAGATCCCGGACGGCGGCGGGCCGCCGGAGCCGCCCAACTGTGTTTGCCTACATCATCCGCAGGATCCTCGCGGCCCTGGTGCTGCTGCTGGTCGTCAGCGCCGTCACCTTCGCGATCTTCTTCCTGCTCCCGCGCATCGCCGGTGAGACGGCCGACCAACTGGCCGCCCAGTTCATCGGGAAGAGCCCGTCCCCCGAGACGATCGCGGCGGTCAAGCAGAACCTCGGCCTCGACCAGCCGCTGTACGCCCAGTACTGGAAGTTCCTCAAGGGCCTGGTCGCCGGCGCCGAGTACAACTTCGGGCCGGAACCGGCCACCTGCCACGTGCCCTGCTTCGGCTACTCCTTCAAGAACCACCTCGAAGTCTGGCCCGAGCTGTCCAAGCGGATCCCGACGACCATCTCGCTCGCCGCCGGCGCGGCCGTGCTCTGGCTGGTCTCCGGCGTCGCCACCGGCGTCGTCTCCGCCCTCAAGCCGAAGTCGATCTTCGACCGGCTCTCCATGGGCATCGCGCTCGCCGGCGTCTCGCTGCCGGTCTTCTTCACCGGCGCGCTGCTGCTCACGCTGTTCAGCTACGAGTGGCCGATCCTGGACAACCTGCAGTACGTGGACTTCACGGACAACCCGCTGATGTGGGCCCGCAACCTGATCCTGCCGTGGATCTCGCTGGCCTTCCTCTACTCCGCGCTCTACGCCCGGCTCACCCGCGCCGGGATGCTGGAGACGATGAGCGAGGACTACATCCGCACCGCCCGGGCCAAGGGCCTGGCCGAGAGCAAGGTCGTCGCCCGGCACGGGCTGCGCGCCGCGCTCACCCCGATCGTCACGATCTTCGGCATGGACCTCGGGCTGCTGCTCGGCGGCGCGCTGATCACCGAGCAGGTCTTCTCGCTCCAGGGCGTCGGCCAGTTCGCCGTCCAGGCGATCACCGACAACGACCTGCCCAAGATCCTCGGCGTCACCCTGCTCGCCGCCTTCTTCATCGTCGTCTGCAACCTCGTGGTCGACCTCCTGTACGCCCTCGTCGACCCCCGGGTGAGGCTCTCGTGACCGACCTCCAGAAGACCCCGGCGGACGCCGCGCAGAGCCCGTCCGGCGACCCCTTCCTCTCCGTGCGCGACCTGCGGATCCACTTCGACACCGACGACGGCCTGGTCCGCTCGGTGGACGGGGTCAGCTTCGACCTGCACAAGGGGCGCACCCTCGGCATCGTCGGCGAGTCCGGCTCCGGCAAGTCCGTCACCTCGCTGGGCATCATGGGCCTGCACCGCTCCAAGCGGGCCCGGATCAGCGGCGAGATCCGGCTGAACGGCGAGGACCTGATCGCGGCCGGCCCGGACCGGGTGCGCCAACTGCGCGGCCGCGAACTGGCGATGATCTTCCAGGACCCGCTGACCGCGATGCACCCCTACTACACGGTGGGGCAGCAGATCGTCGAGGCCTACCGGGTGCACCACCCCCAGGCCTCCAGGAAGCAGGCCCGGGCCCGCGCCGTCGAGATGCTCGACCGGGTCGGCATCCCGCAGCCCGACCGCCGGGTGGACGACTACCCGCACCAGTTCTCCGGCGGCATGCGCCAGCGCGCGATGATCGCCATGGCGCTGGTCAACGACCCCTCGCTGCTGATCGCCGACGAGCCCACCACGGCCCTGGACGTCACCGTCCAGGCGCAGATCCTGGACCTCATCCGCGACCTCCAGGAGGAGTTCGGCTCCGCCGTCATCATCATCACCCACGACCTCGGGGTGGTCGCCGAACTGGCCGACGACGTCCTGGTCATGTACGGCGGCAAGTGCGTCGAGCGCGGACCGGCCGAGACCCTCTTCGACGCGCCCGAACACCCCTACACCTGGGGCCTGCTGGGCTCGATGCCGCGACTGGACCGGGAGCTCCAGGACCGGCTGGTGCCGGTCAAGGGCACCCCGCCCAGCCTGATCAACGTGCCGTCCGGCTGCGCGTTCCACCCGCGCTGCCCGTACGCCGCCCTGACCGACGGGCGCTCCACGAGCGAGACCCCGGTGCTGGCCGAGGCCGCGCCCGGGCACTTCGCGGCCTGCCACCTGGCGGCCGGCGAGCGGCACCGCATCTTCGCCGAAGAGATCGCGCCCCGGCTGTGAGCCCGGCCTCGTACCACCTTTCTGGAGAGAACCGATGACGGACACTCAGGCGGCTTCGATCCCGTCGCCGGCCCCCGCCCCCGGCCGCGAGCCGCTGCTGAAGGTGGCCGGTCTGACCCGGCACTTCCCGATCCGCAGCGGACTGATGCGGCGCCAGACCGGCGCGGTGCGGGCCGTCGACGGCATCGACTTCACGGTCAACGCCGGCGAGACCCTGGGCGTCGTGGGCGAGTCCGGCTGCGGCAAGTCGACCATGGGCCGACTCGTCACCCGGCTCGACGAACCGACCGGCGGGACCATCGAGTTCGAGGGCACCGACATCACCCACCTGAGCGTCGGGGCGATGCGGCCGCTGCGCCGCGACATCCAGATGATCTTCCAGGACCCGTACTCCTCGCTGAACCCCCGGCACACCGTCGGCACCATCGTCGGCGCGCCGTTCAGGCTCCAGGACGCGGTGCCGGAGGGCGGCCTCAAGAAGGCCGTCCAGGAGCTGCTGGAGCTGTGCGGGCTCAGCCCCGAGCACTACAACCGCTACCCGCACGAGTTCTCCGGCGGCCAGCGCCAGCGCATCGGCATCGCCCGGGCGCTCGCGCTGAAGCCGAAGATGATCGTCGCGGACGAGCCGGTCTCCGCGCTGGACGTCTCGATCCAGGCACAGGTGGTCAACCTGCTGGACGACCTCCAGGAGGAGCTCGGGCTGACCTACCTGATCATCGCGCACGACCTCTCGGTGGTCCGGCACGTCTCGGACCGGGTCGCGGTGATGTACCTCGGCAAGATCGTGGAGATCGCCGACCGGGACTCGCTCTACCGCAGCCCGAAGCACCCGTACACCACCGCGCTGATGTCCGCCGTGCCCGTCCCCGACCCGCGCCGCCGCCAGCGCGCGGGCCGCGAGCGCATCCTGCTCAAGGGCGACGTCCCCTCGCCGATCAACCCGCCCAGCGGCTGCCGCTTCCGCACCCGGTGCTGGAAGGCGCAGGACGTGTGCGCGAGCCAGGAGCCGCCGCTGGTGACGCTCGGGACCGGGCACCAGGTGGCGTGCCACTTCCCCGAGCGCAGCGAGGGGAACGACTAGCACAGCCCGGAGAACGCCCCGGCCGACGCCACGGCCTGAGGCCTTCGACGCGAAGAGGCCGCCCACCCGGGACTCCGGGGCGGGCGGCCTCCTCGTCGAGACGGCCGTATCCGGATCATGAGCGTTTTCCGGAGCACTCCGGGACATCGGGTACACATGGACGGTGACATCCCAGCTCTTCCCGTCCGACGTGCAGCAGTCGCTGGACCTCGTCGGCATATTCGTCTTCGCCCTCTCCGGGGGCCTGCTCGCCGTCCGCAAGAACATGGACATCTTCGGGATCTGTGTGCTGGCCGAGGCCACGGCCCTCGGCGGCGGGGTGATGCGCGACCTGGTCATCGGGGCCACCCCGGTCGCCGCGTTCACCAACCTCGGCTACTTCCTGACCCCGCTCGCCGCCGGGCTGGTGGTGTTCTTCCTGCACCCGGAGGTCGAGCGGATCAACCGGGCCGTGCAGACCCTGGACGCGCTCGGGCTCGGGCTGTTCTGCGTGACCGGCACCGCCAAGGCGCACGACTTCGGCCTCGGCGCGGTCGCGGCGATCGCGCTCGGCATGGTGACCGCCGCCGGCGGTGGCGTGATCCGCGACGTCCTGGCCGGGGAGATCCCCTCGCTGCTGCGCTGGGACCGCGAGATCTACGCCGTCCCGGCCCTGGTCGGCGCCACCGTGGTCGCGCTGCTGATCGGCGCGAACCGGCTCACCGGCGTGACCGGCACCGCGGCCGCGCTCACCGCCTTCGGGCTGCGGATGCTCGCGCTGAAGTACGGCTGGCGTGCCCCGCGGGCCTGGCACCGCAACGGTTCTCGCACCAGCGAGGAGTAGGCGAGCCGCCGTACGCGAGCGAGATCGCCTCGGCGGTGCAGAGCAGTTCCGGCACCATCCGGGCCAGTTCGGCCGGCGGCACCTCGCTCGCCGGGGCGCTCAGCGCGCAGGCCGCCACCGTCCGCCCGCCGCTGCCCGCGACCGGCGCGGCCACGCAGGTCACCGGCTCCCGGTGCTCCCAGGACTCGGCCGCCCAGCCCCGGTGGCGCACCGCCGCCAGCTCGGGCTCCTCGCGCTCGCCGTCCGCGGCCAGCCCGGCGAGCAGCACCCGGCCGACCGCCGTCCCGTCGACCGGGGCCCGGCGCCCGATCCGGGACGGCTCCGCACCCGGCGGCCCGGCCACCTCGTCCAGGTAGAGCACCTCGCCGTCGTGCAGCACGGCCAGCCGGACGGTGTAGCCGCAGCGGGCGTTGAGCGCGGCCAGGTACGGCGCGGCGACCTGCCGGACGTCGAAGTCCTCCAGCGCGCGGTGGGCCAGCGAGAGCACCCGGCCGCCGATCCGGTAGCGCAGGTCCGGCTGGCGGCGGGCGAAGCCGTGCTCCTCCAGGGTGCGCAGCAGCCGCAGGGCGGTGGACTTGTGCACCCCGAGGCTGCTGGCGGCCTGCTCCAGCGAGAGCGGCGCGTCGCCGAGTGCGTCGAGCAGGGTCAGCGCGCGGTCGACCGACTGCGACATGGCGTTCCCCGTGGATCCGGCTGACTGGTGGCGTCAGGCTAACCGCTGGGTGGCGCAGTGGTGCAAACCAGTGCCGGA
Source organism: Kitasatospora sp. NPDC001095 (assembly GCF_053598615.1). NCBI lineage: Bacteria > Bacillati > Actinomycetota > Actinomycetes > Kitasatosporales > Streptomycetaceae > Kitasatospora > Kitasatospora sp. NPDC001095. The sequence goes on from NZ_JBSFKQ010000035.1 coordinate 74,281, forward strand.
CGCGGCCGTCCGGCAGCGGTGCGCCGGCCGTCCGGTAGTGGTGCGCCGGCCGTCCGGTAGTGGTGCGCCGGCCGTCCGGTAGTAGCGGTGCGCCGGCCCCGGCCCGGGGCGTGCGCGGCCGTTGGCCTGATCGGTCCGTAGGGCTGGAGGACCGCGCGACGGGGCGCTCTACAATCGGATGGTTATGCCATACCTGGACCATGCGGCGACCACGCCGATGCTGCCCGAGGCGATCGCCGCGATGACGGCGCACCTGGGGGTGGTCGGCAACGCCTCGGCCCTGCACGCCGCCGGCCGCCGGGCCCGCCGGGTGGTCGAGGAGTCCCGGGAATCGCTGGCCGACTCGCTGGGCGCCCGCCCCAGCGAGATCGTGTTCACCGGCGGCGGCACCGAGTCCGACAACCTGGCGGTCAAGGGCCTGTACTGGGCCCGCCGGGACGCCGACCCGGCCCGAACCCGGGTGCTGTGCAGCCCGGTCGAGCACCACGCGGTGCTGGACGCGGTGCACTGGCTCTCCGAGCACGAGGGCGCCGACGTCGAGTACCTGCCGGTGGACGAGTACGGGCGGGTGCACCCCGAGGCGCTGCGCGAGGCGATCGAACGGGACCCGGCCGCCGTGGCGCTGGTCACCGTGATGTGGGCCAACAACGAGGTCGGCACCGTCCAGCCGGTCCGCGAACTGACCGCAGTGGCGGCCGAGCACGGCATCCCGGTGCACGCCGACGCGGTGCAGGCGCTCGGTCAGGTCCCGGTCTCCTTCGCCGAGTCCGGCCTCACCGCGCTCACCGTCACCGGGCACAAGATCGGCGGCCCGTTCGGCATCGGCGCGCTGCTGCTCTCCCGGGGCGCCTCACCCGTACCGCTGCTGCACGGTGGCGGGCAGGAGCGCGACGTGCGCTCCGGCACCCTGGACGCCCCCGGCTCGGCCGGCTTCGCGGCCGCCGCGGCGCTCGCCGTGGAGCGGCGGGCCGAGCACGCCGTCACGCTGGGCGCGCTGCGCGACGAGCTGGTGGCCTCGGTGCTGGCCGCCGTCCCGGACGCGATCCTCAACGGCGACCCGACGGCCGAGGGCCGGCTGCCCGCCAACGCGCACTTCTCCTTCCCCGGCTGCGAGGGCGACGCGCTGCTGATGCTGCTGGACGCCCAGGGCATCGAGTGCTCCACCGGCTCGGCGTGCTCGGCCGGGGTGCCGCAGCCCAGCCACGTGCTGCTCGCCATGGGCGTCGACCCGCTGCTGGCGCGCGCCTCGCTGCGGTTCTCGCTCGGGCACACCTCGGTGCGCGAGGACGTCACGGCGCTGGCGCAGGCCATCGGGCCCGCCGTGCAGCGGGCGCGCAACGCGGGGCTGGCCTCGGTCCGGCGGTAGGGCATGTACGGGAGCCCCGTACGCTTGTAGTCACCATGACTGACTTCCCTGGGGCCCCGACCACTCCGTCCACCGGCCGCCTGCGGGTGCTCGCGGCGATGTCCGGCGGAGTCGACTCCGCCGTCGCCGCCGCCCGCGCCGTCGAAGCCGGGCACGAGGTGACCGGCGTCCACCTGGCGCTCTCCGCCAACCCGCAGTCCTTCCGGACCGGCGCCCGCGGCTGCTGCACCATCGAGGACTCCCGGGACGCCTGGCGGGCGGCCGACGTGATCGGCATCCCCTTCTACGTCTGGGACCTCGCCGAGCGCTTCCGCGAGGACGTGATCGACGACTTCGTCGCCGAGTACGCGGCCGGGCGCACCCCCAACCCGTGCCTGCGCTGCAACGAGAAGATCAAGTTCGCGGCGCTGCTGGACAAGGCGATCGCGCTGGGCTTCGACGCCGTCTGCACCGGTCACTACGCCCGGATCGTCGACCTGCCCGACGGCTCGCGCGAACTGCACCGCGCCGTCGACGCCGCCAAGGACCAGTCCTATGTGCTCGGCGTCCTCGACGCCGACCAGCTCGCCCACTCGCTGTTCCCGCTCGGCGACACCACCAAGGAAGCCATCCGCGAGGAGGCCGAGCGCCGGGGCCTGGCCGTCGCCAAGAAGCCCGACAGCCACGACATCTGCTTCATCGCCGACGGCGACACCCAGGGCTTCCTGGCCAAGCACCTCGGCACCGCGACCGGCGACATCCTCGACGTCGACGGCACCAAGCTCGGCGAGCACGACGGCGCGTACGGCTTCACCATCGGCCAGCGCAAGGGCCTGCGGATCGGCCGCCCGGCGGCCGACGGCAAGCCGCGCTACGTGCTGGACATCTCCCCGGTCAACAACACCGTGACCGTCGGCCCGGTCGAGGGACTCGACGTCACCGCGTTGACGGCCATCCGCCCCCGCTGGTGCGGCACCGAGCCCCTGGCCGACGGCCGCTACACCGCCCAGCTGCGGGCCCACGGCGAGGAGGTGCCGGTGAGCGCCTCGGTGGTCGACGGCGAGCTGCGGGTCCGGCTGGACACCCCGGTGCGGGGCATCGCCCCCGGCCAGGCCGTGGTGCTGTACGACGGCACCCGCGTCGTCGGCTCCGCCACCATCGCCACGACGGAGCGCCCGGCCGTCACCGCCTGAGCGGGAGCACCTGGGCGGGCCGGTCCAGCCAGGCCCACTGCGCTTCCTCGGTGACGGTCAGCCCGAAGCGCTCGGGGCCGGGGCAGCCGCGCTCCTCCCACCAGCGGTGGGCGGCCTCGACCTCGTCCCAGAGGCGGCGGGGGCCGTACTGCCAGACGGTGGGGTGGTCGCCGTCGGTGTCGACGGCGGCCCAGGAGCGGGTGTCGGTGGTCGCGACCCAGAGCCGCTCGTCGTCCCAGGCGGTCCAGGCGTCGCCGAGGTGCAGGCCGAGGGCGAACCTGGCCTCCCAGTTGTCGCCGGTGATGCTCCACGGGGACAGGGAGGTCTGGGATTCCTCCGGAACGTGGTCGTCACGGACGATGTCGCGGAAGATCCGCAGGTCCTGCCGCTGGCCGCGCATGAGCATGAAGGCGGAGTGCGGGCTGAACCGGCCGAGGGCCCGGCCGGGTTCGACGGTGAGCTTGAGCAGGCCCCAGCAGAGCATGGGGTTGTCCCAGGGTGTGAGGACGGTGCCGCCGGGGCGGGTCTGCTCGATCCAGGCCCACGGGACGCGGCGGACGGAGCAGGTGGAGACGATCCGGTCGTACGGCTGGCGAAGGGGCCAGCCGTCGGCGCCGTCCCCGCAGACCACTTCGACGTTGAGGCCCGATGCGTTGAGGGACGCCCAGGCCGTGCGGGCGATGCCGGAGTCGACCTCGACGGAGGCGACGTGGCCGGCGCCGAGGTGGTGGGCCAGGAGAGCGGCGTTCCAGCCGGTGCCGGTGCCGATCTCCAGGACGTTCATGCCGGGGCGGACGTCGAGGTCGCGGAGCATGCGGACGACGATGGAGGGGGCGGAGGCGGCGGAGGACGGCCAGGCGTCGGCGGGGTCGGGGGGTGCGGTGCCGTCGTTGACCTGGGTGACGATCGGGACGTCGGCGTAGGCCGCCTCGAACCAGCGGTCGTGGTCGGTGGAGAGGTCGCAGGGCTCGTAGTCGCCTTGGGGGTTCTGCAGCCAGATGCGGTGGGGGAGGAAGTGGTGGCGGGGGACGGCCGTGACGGCCGCCTGCCACTCGCGGGGGACCGGGCCGTCGAGGGAAGCCTCGACGGCCCGGAGCAGCGCGCTGTTCGCGGCCTGCTCCGGTCGATGCGTCACTTGTTGTTCTCGCCCTTCTTCTGGTGCTTCGGCTCAGGGGAGGGGCGGGCGCTGTCGGGGGAGGGCTTGGTGGTGCCCGGATCCTTCTTGCCGCCGTGCTTGCCGTCGCTGGGCTTGTCGGTTCCCCACGTCATGGGTGCTCCTTGGTGGTTGGTGGTTGGTGGTCGGTGGCTACCGGTCCGGCGGCCGGGGCGTGGGCGGGTGCGGCGGGTTGGGCGGCGGGGGAGGCTTGGGTTCGTGCCAGGGCATGGCGGTGCTCCTTCGCGTGGGGAGAGGTGGGTCGGTGTTCCCGCCCGCGCCGCCGGCCCGGCGGCGCGGGCGGGGGGTCAGTGGGGCGTGGAGAGGTCGGCGTGAACGACCTTGCCGAAGGGGAGGGGCGTGACACCCCACCGGCCACGGGTGAGGCGGTCAACCATCGCGAGCCCCCGCCCGGACGTGGCCCCGGGCCCGGCCTTGACCAGCACCGGCATTGCGCGGGAACCGTCCCCGACGAGGATGCGGAGCGTGCGGGAGGCGGGGCGGCGCACGGCAATGACCATGCAATGCCACGAAGTTAAGGACTGGGCGGCGGTGTCAAGGCGTCGGGGAGGGTGATCTTGTAGGTGTTCGGCGCGGTTCGGATGAGTCGGCCGTTG
>NZ_JBSFKQ010000036.1:0-78567 GCF_053598615.1 Kitasatospora sp. NPDC001095
GGAGGATGTGCCCGACGTGTCGGTCGAGGAGGTCGAGGTGGGGGGTGCGTCGATGGTCCCGGTCGCGCACCCCGCCCCGGCCCATCGGCGGGCCCGCGCGACGGCATCTGTTCGGTATCAATTCGCCCAGGGCGTAGGGCAGACCTGGCGAAGAGGACGGAATCACGAGCCCGGCAGAGTACCGTCGGATAGCGAGACCGAGCGCCGTCGGCGTTGACGGTCCACAGCACCAGGCCCCGGAACCCTGCGGGGCCCCTGGCGAAGGGGAAGCACCTCGTGGCACGCATCGGAGACGGTGGCGACCTGCTCAAGTGCTCGTTCTGCGGCAAGTCGCAGAAGCAGGTGAAGAAGCTGATCGCCGGCCCAGGCGTGTACATCTGCGACGAGTGCATCGACCTGTGCAACGAGATCATCGAGGAGGAACTCGCCGAGACCTCCGAGGTGCGCTTCGAGGAACTCCCGAAGCCGCGCGAGATCTACGAGTTCCTGGACCAGTACGTGGTCGGCCAGGACCTCGCCAAGAAGGCGCTGTCGGTCGCCGTCTACAACCACTACAAGCGCGTCCAGGCCGGTGAGGCGGGCCGCAGCGGTGGCAACGGCCGCGAGGACGCCATCGAGCTGGCCAAGTCCAACATCCTGCTGCTGGGCCCCACCGGCTCCGGCAAGACGCTGCTGGCGCAGACCCTGGCCCGGATGCTGAACGTGCCGTTCGCGATCGCGGACGCCACCGCGCTGACCGAGGCCGGCTACGTCGGCGAGGACGTCGAGAACATCCTGCTCAAGCTGATCCAGGCGGCCGACTACGACGTCAAGAAGGCCGAGACCGGGATCATCTACATCGACGAGATCGACAAGGTCGCGCGCAAGAGCGAGAACCCGTCGATCACCCGGGACGTCTCCGGCGAGGGCGTGCAGCAGGCCCTGCTGAAGATCCTGGAGGGCACCACCGCCTCGGTGCCGCCGCAGGGCGGGCGCAAGCACCCGCACCAGGAGTTCATCCAGATCGACACCACCAACGTGCTGTTCATCGTCGGCGGCGCGTTCGCCGGCCTGGAGCGGATCATCGAGGGCCGCGCGGGTGCCAAGGGCATCGGCTTCGGCGCCAACATCCGCTCCAAGCGGGAGTCGGACGCCAGCGACCACTTCCGTCAGGTGATGCCCGAGGACCTGGTGAAGTTCGGCATGATCCCCGAGTTCATCGGCCGTCTGCCGGTGATCACCAGCGTGCACAACCTGGACCGCGAGGCGCTGCTCCAGATCCTCACCGAGCCGCGCAACGCGCTGGTCAAGCAGTACCGCAAGCTGTTCGAACTGGACGGCGTGGAGCTGGAGTTCTCCCGGGACGCGCTGGAGGCGATCGCCGACCAGGCGATCCTGCGCGGCACCGGCGCGCGCGGACTGCGGGCCATCATGGAGGAGGTGCTGATGTCCGTGATGTACGAGGTCCCCTCGCGCCAGGACGTCGCCCGCGTGGTGGTCACCGGTGACGTGGTCTCCAAGCACGCCATCCCCACCCTGGTGCCGCGCGACATGATCAAGCGCGAGCGCCGGGAGAAGAGCGCCTGACCCGAAGACCCGCATGCGAGAGGGGCCCCGCACCGGATCCGGATCCGGTGCGGGGCCCCTCCTCGTGCGCGCGGGCGTTACCTGGCGACCTTCATGGCGTCCCGGATCGCCCGGGTCCGCTCGGCGGCCTGGGTGACGGTGAGGGCCTGGGCGCCCCCGCCGGCGGAGACCTTGGTGAAGGTCACCCGGGCGTAGGTCGACTTGTCCGCCCAGATGCAGACCGTGGACTGGGTCTTGAGGGCCTGCAGCGTGTAGACGCCGCAGGAGAGCCGGCCGTTGGAGGCGTGGCCGTCCTGGGCCGGGAAATCGGCCAGCGGAGTGCTCCAGGCGAGGCCCGACCCGCCCTTCTTGGAGTCCTCGATGATCTGGCCGGGGTCGTTGATCGTCCCGTACAGGCCGGCCACGGAGATGCCGTCCGTCGGGTCGCCGCCCTTGTTGTAGGTGGCGACCACGACGTTGAGGTTGCTGCCGTACTTGTCGGCGTCCTTCGCCTCGGGCTTGGACGGGTCGACGGCCTCCTCCTTGGCGGTCTTCTGGACGTAGCCCTCCGGGAGGTTCTGCGGGGTGGAGATCTTGTAGCTGCCGCCGGAGTCGCTGCCGCCCGAGGCGCCGAGGAACTTCCAGGCGGCGAAGCCGCCGCCGCCCAGCACCAGCGCGCCGACGACCAGCGCGATCACCAGGCCGCCCTTGCCCTTGGGCTGGGGCGGCGGCGGGTAGCCCGGCTGCCCGTACGGCGCCTGCGGCGGCACACCGTACGGCTGCTGGGGCGCGCCGTAGGGCTGCTGCGGCGGCTGGCCGTACTGCGGCTGGCCGTACGGGGGCTGGGGTGCGCCGTAGGGCTGCTGGGGCGGCTGGCCGTACTGGGGCGGCTGCCCCCCGTACTGCGGCGGCTGGCCGCCGTAAGGCTGCGGCTGTCCCTGCGGGTACTGCTGTCCCTGGCCGTACATCTGCGTTCGTGCTCCCCCGCCGCACCCGCGGCCTGTCGTGGTGTCCGGTCGTTCCGGACCCGTCCGGTCCGCCGGACGGGTTTTCGGGCACGCTACCGCACGGTGCCGGGCGGGGGCCGTCCGGCGGCGGCCCGCCCGGGCGCGCCGGAAGTGGTTTCGTGACCCTCCCCCCTGTTACGTAAACTGTGCGTCGTGACCGACACGACGAACCAGCGCCCCGTGAGCACCTCTGCCGGGGACGAAGCAGCAACCCTCCCGACGACCTACACCCCCGCGGACGTAGAGGGCGAGCTGTACGAGCGCTGGGTAGACCGTGGGTACTTCGCCGCGGACGCGAACAGCGACAAGCCCGCGTACGCCATCGTCATCCCCCCGCCGAACGTCACCGGCGTCCTGCACCTGGGCCACGCCTTCCAGCACACGCTGATGGACGCGCTGACCCGCCGCAAGCGCATGCAGGGCTACGAGACGCTCTGGCTGCCCGGCATGGACCACGCCGGCATCGCCACCCAGAACAAGGTCGAGCAGCAGCTCGCCGAGGCCGGCTTGTCCCGGCACGACCTGGGCCGCGAGGCCTTCGTCGAGAAGGTCTGGGAGTGGAAGAAGAGCTACGGCGGCCGCATCCTCGGCCAGATGCGCCGCCTCGGCGACGGCGTGGACTGGTCGCGTGAGCGCTTCACCATGGACGAGGGCCTGTCCCAGGCCGTCCAGACCATCTTCAAGCGGCTCTTCGACGACGGCCTGATCTACCGCGCCGAGCGCATCATCAACTGGTGCCCGCGCTGCCTCACGGCGCTGTCCGACATCGAGGTCGAGCACGAGGACGTGCCGGGCGAGCTGGTCTCGATCCGCTACGGCGAGGGCGACGACTCGATCATCGTCGCCACCACCCGGGCCGAGACGATGCTGGGCGACACCGCGGTGGCCGTCCACCCCGAGGACGAGCGCTACAAGCACCTGGTCGGCCGCACCATCAAGCTGCCGCTGACCGACCGTGAGATCCCGGTCGTCGCGGACGAGCACGTCGCCCCGGAGTTCGGCACCGGCGCCGTCAAGGTGACGCCGGCCCACGACCCGAACGACTTCGCCATCGGCCAGCGCCACGACCTGCCCAACCTGTCCGTCATGGACGAGCGCGGTGCGATCACCGTGCACGGCCCCTTCCTCGGCATGGACCGGCTGGAGGCCCGTTCGGCCGTCGTCGGCGCGCTGCGCGAGCAGGGCCGGATCGTCGCCGAGAAGCGTCCGTACATGCACGCGGTCGGCCACTGCTCGCGCTGCCACACCGTGGTCGAGCCGCGGCTGTCGCTGCAGTGGTGGGTCAAGGTCGAGCCGCTGGCCAAGGCCGCCGGCGACGCCGTCCGCGACGGCAAGGTGGAGATCCACCCGAAGGAGCTGGAGCGCCGCTACTTCGACTGGGTCGACAACATGTACGACTGGTGCATCTCGCGCCAGCTCTGGTGGGGCCACCGGATCCCGGTCTGGTACGGCCCCGAGGGCGAGGTCGTCTGCGTCGGTCCGGACGAGCAGCCGCCGACCGGCGAGGGCTGGGTCCAGGACCCGGACGTCCTGGACACCTGGTTCTCCTCCGGCCTGTGGCCGTTCTCCACGCTCGGCTGGCCGGAGAAGACCGCCGACCTGGAGAAGTTCTACCCGACCGACGTCCTGGTGACGGGCCACGACATCATCTTCTTCTGGGTCGCCCGGATGATGATGTTCGGCCTGTACGCGATGGACGGCGAGGCGCCGTTCAAGACCGTCGCCCTGACCGGTCTGGTGCGCGACGAGTTCGGCAAGAAGATGTCGAAGTCCTCCGGCACCGCGGTCGACCCGCTGGACTGGATGGACGCCTACGGGGCCGACGCCGTCCGCTTCACCCTGGCCGGCGGTGCCAACCCGGGCGCCGACGTGCCGATCGGCGAGGACTGGGTCAAGGGCTCGCGCAACTTCTGCAACAAGATCTGGAACGCGACCCGCTTCGCGCTGATGAACGGCGCCACCGTCGAGGGCCCGCTGCCCGCGCCGGAGGAGATGACCGCGGTCGACCGCTGGATCCTGTCGCGGCTGAACGCCACCGTCGCCAAGGTGGACGCGCTGTACGACGACTTCCAGTTCGCCAAGGCCACGGACGCGCTGTACCACTTCGCCTGGGACGAGGTCTTCGACTGGTACGTCGAGCTCTCCAAGACCACCCTGGGCAAGGGCGGCCCGCAGGCGGACGCCTCGCGCCGGGTCCTCGGCGAGGTCCTGGACGTCACGCTGCGGCTGCTGCACCCGATCGTCCCGTTCGTCACCGAGGCGCTGTGGACGGCGCTCACCGGCGCCGAGTCACTGGTCGTGGCCGAGTGGCCGAAGGACAGCGGCTACCGTGACGCGGCCGCCGAGTCGGAGATCGCCACGCTCCAGCAGGTGGTCACCGAGGTCCGCCGGTTCCGTTCGGACCAGGGCCTCCAGCCCGCGCAGCGCGTCCCGGCCCGGCTGGAGCTGGCCGGCACCGTGCCGGCCGTCCACGAGAACGCGATCCGCTCGCTGCTGCGGCTGACCGTCCCCGAGGAGGGCTTCGCGGCCACCGCCTCGCTGCCGGTCGCCGGCGCCACCGTCGCGCTGGACCTCTCCGGCACGATCGACGTCGCGGCCGAGCGCAAGCGCCTGGCCAAGGACCTCGCGGCCGCCGAGAAGGAGAAGGCCCAGACCACCGCCAAGCTCGGCAACGAGGCGTTCCTCGCCAAGGCGCCGGACGAGGTGGTCGCCAAGATCCGGGGCCGTCAGGAGGCCGCCGAGGCCGACATCGCCCGGATCACCGCCCAGCTCGCGGCGCTGCCGCAGGGCTGAGCCGCCGGTTTCGCCGAAGGGGCCGTACTCCGCGACGCGCGGGGTGCGGCCCTCGGCGTTTTCCGGGGCTGCCTTCCGGGCCGCTTTCGCTACGCCTAATAGCCCAGCAACATTGCTCCCTTCCGGCTAATTATCATCCTGCGACCGGGTGAGGTCCTATTCCGAGCGAATTGATTCCGGTCTTGCCCGCGCGCGTTCGCAGAAGTTTGCAGGTCAGCTGTGTACCGTGTGCACGGAGTTTCCGAATGGGCGTTTTTGCTGAGCGACGGACGGGAGGGCACGGCGTGGTGGTGACCGAGGAGTTGGCCGACGAACTGCCTGCCGAGGCGGTCGAGGAGGCCAAGGCCAGGGCGGCGACCCTGCTGCTCGCGTTCCGGCACGGCAACCAGATCGCGTTCGACCACGAGCTGGACCTGCTGTTCGCCGAGCACGCCGAGCGCGAGGTGACCACCCTGCTCGCCTGGATCGCCGCCGAGGCCGTCCGCAAGGCGTACGCCCCCGAGGTCGGCGACAAGGTGCTGCGGGCGATGGCCCGGCGTGCCCCCGAGGACACCGGTGCGGTCGAGGTGGACGAGGAGACCGCGAACGCCGCCCAGTTGATCGAGGCGGTGGCGGCCGGCGAGGTGGCCGAGGTCCGCGGCCTGGTGGCGGCGACGCCCGACACCACCTTCCTGCTGGGCGGTCTGCTGCAGGGCGTCGCGATGATGCTGCCGCTGCTGCCCGACGGTGAACTGGCCGAGATCACGGCCGAGTTGCGTCGTCGGCACGGCGGTGCCGCGCACGTGCCGGAGGCCCGGGCCGGGGTCTGACCCCGGCCCGGGCCTCCGGCAGGCCGGTCGCGCCGGTTACGGCATGGCGTGCAGGTGCGAACCGATGGTGTTCGCGACCGGGTTGCCCGCCTTGGCGTCCCAGTTGGTCGACCAGGTCATCGCGCCGCCGATGCCCGGCCAGGTGGCGTCCGGCTTGTAGCTGCCGCAATTGGTGCCGGAGGCGAGGCAGTCCAGCGCGCTGTTGACCGTGCCGGCGGCGAGGTACCCGCCGCCCGCGGCGCTGGTGGAGGCCGGCACCCCGAGGCCCACCTGGTCGGGCCGCAGCCCTCCCTTGAGCTGGATGCAGGCCAGCGCGGTGAGGAAGTTCTCGGTGCCCTGCGAGTAGACGTTCCCGTCGCAGCCGTTCATCGCACCGGAGTTGTAGTACTGCATGTTGACGATGGTGAGGATGTCCTTCACGTTCAGCGCCAGCTTGAAGTACTCCATGCCGGTCGACTGCATGTCGATCGTCTGCGGGGCCATGGTGAGGATGAACCCGCTTCCCGCCTTCGCCGCCAGGGCGTGCAGGGCCTGGCCCATGTAGGTGGAGCTGATGCCGTTCTCCAGGTCGATGTCGATCCCGTCGAAGCCGTAACTCTGCATCAGCGCCCAGGCGGTGCCGGTGAAGTTCGCGGCGGAGGCGGAATCGCCCACCCAGACCGTGCCGTTCTGCCCGCCGACGGAGAGCACCACGCGCTTCCCGGCCGCCCGCTTCGCCGCGATGTCGGCCTTGAACTGGGCGTCGGTGTAGCCGCCGAGGCGGGAGGAGAGGGTGGGGTCGAGGGTGAAGCCCAGGCCGCCGCGGGTGGCGGTGGCGTCCGCGAAGGAGACCGCGATGATGTCGTAGGCGGCCGGGACGTCGCTGATCCGCTGGACGGTGGCGCCGTTGTCGAAGTTCTGCCAGTAGCCGGTGAGGATGTGCTTGGGCAGGTTCGGCGGCCTGCCGGTGGACGTGGCGGTGGGGGAGGGGCTGCCGGTGTCCGTGGCGGTGGGCGTCGGGCTGGGCGAGGCCGTGGCGGTCGGGCTCGGTGACGGCTGCGGTCCGCCGGGCCCGAGCAGCGAGACGTCGTCGGCGGCGAAGGCCGGCTGCCCGTACCAGCCGTGCAGGTAGACGGTGACGCTGGTGGTGTTCGGGCCGGTGGTGAAGCTCGTGCTCAGTCGGGTCCAGCCGGTGCCGCCGGGGGTCCAGGTGCTCGGGTCGGTGCCGCCGGTGCCGCGGGCGCCCAGGTAGACGTACGAGCCCTGGACCCAGGAGCTCAGGGTGTACGAGGAGGAGGGCTTCACCAGGACGGTCTGGGTGCACTCGCCGGTGTCGACGCCGCCCGGGGTGGACTGCAGGGCGTACGTGCCGGAGTGGGTGGTGGTGCTCTGGACCGTGCCGCTCGAACAGGTCCAGCCGGACAGGTTCCCGGTCTCGAAGCCGCCGTTGGTGATCAGGTCGGTGTCGGCGGCGTGGGCTCCGGTGCCGCCGGCGAGTACGAGGCCGCTCAGGCCGACGGCGACGGCGCTCGCACCGGCGAGCAGCGAGTGGACGGCGCGGGTGCGCCGGTGTCGGGCAGGTGGCATGACTCCATCTCCAGTGGGGGAGGGCCCGGCGGCGCCTCGTGGGGGAGGAACGCCGTCCGGGGTGTCGATGGTGCGCTTGCGGGAGCTACCGACAACTCAAGTCCCGGTCGGGAACGGAGACTTGCCTCACAAGGTGGAGTAGACCAATTCTGCTGTCAAGGGGGCGTCAGGCGGCCGGTGGCACCGCCTCGGCTTCTGCGGGCGCGGCGATCGCCGCGGTCAGCGCGGCGATCCGGGCCGAGGCCAGGCCGTCGCCGTACGGGCTCGGGGTGGCCGCCAGCCGGGCGAGCCGCTCGGAGGAGTCGGAGAGCCAGGCGCGGGCCAGGGAGCCCAGCTCCTCGCCGGGCCGCACGAGAGCGGCGAAGCCGGCCGCCATCGCCTCCGGTCGCTCGGTGGAGCGGCGCACCACCAGCAGCGGGCGGCCGAGCACGGTGCACTCCTCCTGCACGCCGCCGGAGTCGGAGACCAGCAGCGCCGCGTGGCCGGCCAGGCCCAGGAAGTCGCCGTAGCCGACCGGGCCGGTGACGGCGAGGCGCTCCAGCAGGCCGTCCAGGCCGAAGCGCTCGACGGCGGCCCGGGTGCGCGGGTGCATCGGGAACAGCACCGGGGTGCCGGCCCGGGCGATCCGGTCCAGCTCGGCGAGCACCGCGCCGAGCGCCTCGGCGGTGTCGGTGTTCTCCGGACGGTGCACGGTGGCCAGCACGTACGCGTCCGGGCGTAGCCCGTGCGCGGCGAGCAGCGCGGCGCGGGCGGCCTCGTCCGGCAGCTGACGGCGGACCACCTCGACGACGGTGTTGCCGGTGAGCTCGATCCGCTCCTCGGCCAGCGACTCGGCGCGCAGGTTGGCGACGTTCTCCCCGGTGGCGGCGCAGAGCAGGTCGGAGACGTGGTCGACCATCACCCGGTTGTGCTCCTCGGGCATCGCCCGGTCGAAGCTGCGCAGCCCGGCCTCGACGTGGACCAGCGGGATCTCCCGGGCGTTGGCGGCCAGCGCCCCGGCCAGGGTGGCGTTGGTGTCGCCCTGGACGACCACGGCGGCGGGGCGGTCCTCGGCGAAGGCGGCGTCCAGCTGGCCCAGCGACCGGGCGATCTGGCCGGCCCGGGGGCGGCCGCCGACGCCGGTGAGCAGCTCGGGCTCGGGCAGGTCGAGGTCGCGCAGGAAGCGGCCGGACATCGCCTCGTCCCAGTGCTGGCCGGTGTGCACCAGCCGGGTGGCGTCGCCGAGTTCGTGGATCAGCGGGGCGAGTTTGACCAGCTCGGGGCGGGTGCCGAGGACGACGGCGACGCTGGACGGGGGCAGGCACGTGCTCATGCGGGACTCCGGTCGGGACGTGGTGCGTGGGGGAGGCGTGGGGGCGGCTCAGGACTCGAGCGCGGTGGGGGCACCGAGGGCGACCTTCTCGGCGTTGCGGCGGGTCTTGGCCCAGCCGTTGCGGCCGAGCAGCATCCGGACCGCGGCCCGGGTGGCGACCACGAACAGGTGGTAGGCGTAGAGCCAGACCAGCAGGCCCCAGAGCAGCGCCGTCAGCCGGCCGCGGTCGGGGTGGGCGGTCCTGCGGTAGGCGAAGCCCCAGAACACCATCGGCAGCGTGGCGAGCACGAAGACGAGCAGCATCCACGGGCCGAACCTGAGCTGGAACTCGGCGGTCTCCTCGGGGAAGAGCACCGCCCCGGCACCGGTGATCCCGAGCGAGAGCGGGAAGAGCAGCACCAGCAGCACGCAGACCACCGGCTGGAGGAAGGTGTACAGCACCTCGGCCTTGCCGGAGAGGGTGTAGTGCGGCGAGCGCAGCACCCGGCCGGTGTAGCGCAGGCACTGCATGTTGCCCTGGGCCCAGCGGGTGCGCTGGGTGAGGAAGCGGCGCACCGAGATCAGGCCCTCCTGGGAGACCTGGGCCTCGGTGACGTGGGTGAGCCGCCAGCCGGCCAGCCGCAGGTCGAGGCCGGACTCGTAGTCCTCCAGCAGGGCGCGCTCCGGCCAGGGGCGGCCGGCCCGGCCCTCCTCGGCGGTCAGCGAGTCGAGGGCGGTGAGGCGGACGAACTGGCCGTTGCCGCCGAGGCCGACGCTGCCGGTGCGGCGGCGCAGCAGCTGCATGCCGGTGTTGGTGGCCTGGAACTCGACGTCCTGCATCCGCACCAGGGCGCGGGCCAGGGCGTTGGCCGCCCGGCCGCGGCCGGGCAGCGGGAGCTCGTCGTCGGCGTTGCGCATCCGGACGCCGATCTGGACGGCGCCGGTGTCGGGCCGGCCGAGCGCCCTGGCGTTGCAGACCTGGGCGAGGGTGCCCGGGTCGAGCTGCCCGTCGGCGTCGACCACGCCGATCACCACCCGGGAGCGGTCCGCGTCCTCGGGCAGCCAGGCGGAGATCTCCCGGTAGGCGGCGTTGAGGGCGGCGCCCTTGCCGATCCGGGCGTGCGGGCGGCGGCGCTGGACCAGGTGCACCCGCGGGTCGCGGGCCGCGGCGGCGAGCACCAGCTCGCGGGTGGCGTCCTCGCTGTCGTCGTCGATCACCCAGAGGTGGGCCTCGGGCGCGGCGGCCCGCAGGCCGTCCAGGGTCTGGGTGACCACGGCCTCCTCGTCGCGGCAGGGGATGACCAGGTGCCAGCGGAAGGCGGTGGGGTCGCCGGGTTCGGCGGGGCGGTTGTGTCGGAAGGCGTGCCGGGAGCCCGCCCAGTACACGAGGAAGCGTCCGAAGACGAGGGCCATGTAGCCGACGAGGGCCAGCGAGATCAGTCCCGCGACCCAGACGACGGCGTCCTGGCGGAGCACGATCCAGTCGTGCAGGGCGTCAGGCATGGTGCGATGCTCCTCGTGATCAAAGGTAGAAGGCTCCTATTGGCTGCGAATCGATGCTTCATTGCGGGTCAAATCGCCAAATCAATAGTAAAGGGACAAAACTAGATGATCATGGAAAAGAACGGGCAAAGTGGTCGTTCTCACCCCGTGAGGAGGACCCGTCGGCGCTCCGTAGACTGTGGTCGTGAGCGACAAGGCCGACCCGAACCCGTACACCATCCGCCCCGTCGACGGCGGCACCGGCGACGCCCTGCGCGACGTCGAGGTGGAGCTCTCCGAGCGCTGGCCGGAGAACAAGCTGGAGCCCTCGCTCGACCGGATCGAGGCGCTGATGGACATCCTGGGCCAGCCCCAGCGGTCCTTCCCCTCCATCCACATCACCGGCACCAACGGCAAGACCTCCACCGCCCGGATGATCGAGCAGCTGCTCAACACCTTCGAGCTGCGCACCGGCCGCTACACCAGCCCCCACGTGGAGTCCGTCACCGAGCGGATCAGCCTGGACGGCGCCCCGATCACCCCCGAGCGCTTCGTCGAGGTCTACCGCGACATCGAGCCCTACGTGCAGATGGTCGACGCGGCCCAGCCGGTGCCGATGTCCTTCTTCGAGGTGCTGACCGGCATGGCCTACGCAGCCTTCGCCGACGCCCCGGTGGACGTCGCCGTGGTCGAGGTCGGCATGGGCGGCTCCTGGGACGCCACCAACGTCATCGACGCCGCCGTCGCGGTGATCACCCCGATCGGACTGGACCACACCGACAAGCTCGGCGAGACCACCGGTGAGATCGCGGGCGAGAAGTCCGGGATCATCAAGTCCGGCTCCGTCGCCGTCGTCGCCCAGCAGCAGCTGGACGCCGCCCAGACCATCCTGCGCCGCGCCGTCGAGGTGGACGCCACGGTCGCCCGCGAGGGCATGGAGTTCGGCGTGATCCGCCGCGAACTCGCCGTCGGCGGCCAGCTGGTGACGCTGCGCGGACTCGGCGGCGAGGAGTACGAGGACGTCTTCATCCCGCTGCACGGCGAGTACCAGGCGCACAACGCGGCCCTCGCCCTCGCCGCGGTCGAGGCCTTCTTCGGCGTCGGCGGCGCGCGCGGCGGGCAGCTGGACGTGGAGAAGATCCGCCAGGCCTTCTCCGGCGTCTCCTCGCCGGGCCGCCTGGAGGTCGTCCGCCGCAGCCCCACGATCATCCTGGACGCCGCCCACAACCCGCACGGAGCCCGCGCCACCGTGGCCGCGCTCACCGAGTCCTTCGGCTTCACCCGCCTCGTCGGCGTGATCGGCACCTCCGGGGACAAGGACGTGGCCGGCGTACTGGAGGCCTTCGAGCCGATCCTGGCCGAGGTCGTCATCACCCAGAACTCCACCCACCGCGCGATGGACGTCGACGCGCTCGCCGCCCTGGCCGTCGAGGTCTTCGGCGAGGACCGCGTCCAGGTCGAGCCCCGGCTCGACGACGCCATCGCCGCCGCCGTCACCCTCGCCGAGGAGGAGGGCGACCTCGGTGGCGCCGGGGTGCTGGTCACCGGTTCGGTCATCACGGTGGGCGAGGCCCGCCTGCTGCTCGGGAGGAAGTGACATGAGGACGCTCTGCTCCTCGACGCTGATCGGCGAAGCGCTCCTGATCATGTTCGCGGCGCTGGTCGCGATGAGGCTCTCCGACGTCTCCACCGGGGAGATCTGGACGGTCAGCGGCATCGCGATGGCCCTGTGCATCGCGCTCTGCGGCATGATCAACCGCCCCGGCGCGGTGCAGATCGGCTGGGCGCTGCAGATCGGACTGATCGCCGCCGGCTTCATCCTGCCGACCATGTTCGGCCTCGGCGTGGTCTTCGCCGGCCTGTGGTGGTGCTCGGTGCACTACGGCCGCAAGGTGGACGACTTCAAGGCCGCCCGGGCCGCCGCCGTACACCCCTGAGGCCCGGACCGGCCGACCGACACGCCGTGTGCGCAAGGTAGCCTCTGCCCTGTCGGCACCGCTTGTCGACCCGACTGTCTGCCGAACCGAATCCCCAGGAGACGCACCGTGTCCCAGCGCACTCTCGTCCTGCTCAAGCCCGACGCCGTCCGCCGCGGCCTGGCCGGCGAGATCATCAGCCGCATCGAGCGCAAGGCCGGCTGGCGCTTCGCCGCCATCGAGCTGCGCACCTTCGACCGGGCGACGCTGGAGCAGCACTACGCGGAGCACGTCGGCCGCCCGTTCTACGAGCCGCTGCTGGAGTTCATGACCTCCGGTCCGTCGATCGCGCTGATCGTCGAGGGCGAGGAGGTCGTCAGGGGCATCCGCATGCTGGCCGGCGCCACCAACCCGCTGGAGGCCGGGGCCGGCACCATCCGCGGCGACTACGCGACGATCACCCGCGAGAACCTGATCCACGCCTCCGACTCCCCCGAGTCCGCCGAGCGCGAGATCAAGATCTTCTTCCCCGCGCACGCCTGATCCGGCGAGCCGGAACCGGGCGACACGCCCGGGGGACGTTAGTACCGCCCCGGTCGGGACCATTGGCCCGGCCGGGGCATTCTTATCGTGAAATAGGGAACTGGCGGCGCCGACACGGCGTCCCAATCCTCGGAGAAGCGATCACGCCCCGGACAATGGACGGTATGCCCCACGTCGATGTCCGTACCGCGCGGCGTGACTACGATGGACGCGACTCAAGGGCCCGGTAAGGCAGCTCAGCTGGTCTCCGCCCAAGCGTGGGCGCGCATTCGTCCACCCCCCATGAACTCCGAGCCCGGGAAGGCACCCACACCCCATGGCGAGCAACCTGTCGTTCATCGGCCGCGACTTGGCGATCGACCTCGGAACAGCCAACACGCTGGTGTACGTCAGGGGCAAGGGCATCGTCCTGAACGAGCCGTCCGTCGTCGCGGTGAACACCAACACCGGCGGGATCCTCGCCGTCGGCGCCGAGGCCAAGAAGATGATCGGCCGGACCCCGGGCAACATCGTCGCCATCCGCCCGCTCAAGGACGGCGTGATCGCCGACTTCGAGATCACCGAGCGGATGCTGCGGTACTTCATCCTCAAGATCCACCGCCGCCGCTACCTCGCCCGCCCCCGCGTCGTGGTCTGCGTGCCCTCCGGCATCACCGGCGTCGAGCGCCGCGCCGTCATCGAGGCCTCCTCCCAGGCCGGCGCCCGCCAGGTGCACATCATCGAGGAGCCGATGGCCGCCGCCATCGGCGCCGGCCTGCCCGTCCACGAGGCCACCGGCAACATGGTCGTCGACATCGGCGGCGGCACCACCGAGGTCGCCGTGATCTCCCTCGGCGGCATCGTCACCGCCCAGTCCATCCGGGTGGCCGGCGACGAACTGGACAACGCGATCGTCCAGCACATCAAGAAGGAGTACTCGCTGCTCCTCGGCGAGCGCAGCGCCGAGCAGATCAAGATGAGCATCGGCAGCGCCTTCGGCCTCGAGGGCGAGAAGGACGAGCACGCCGAGATCCGCGGCCGCGACCTGGTCAGCGGCCTGCCCAAGACCGTCGTCATCTCCGCCGCCGAGGTCCGCGAGGCCATCGACGAGCCGGTCAACGCGATCATCGACGCGGTCAAGACCACCCTCGACCAGTGCCCGCCCGAGCTGGCCGGCGACGTCATGGACCGCGGCATCGTGCTCACCGGCGGCGGCGCCCTGCTGCGCGGACTGGACGAGCGGCTGCGCCGCGAGACCGGCATGCCGATCCACATCGCGGAGAACCCGCTCGACTCCGTCGCGCTCGGCTCCGGCAAGTGCGTCGAGGAGTTCGAGGCGCTCCAGCAGGTACTCGACGCCTCACCGCGTCGTTGACAGGTCGCCGCACCACCGCTACCACGCGTCACATCCGACACTCGACTGAACGGGCCGCCGCCCGGGCCCCACGGCCCCGGGCGGCGGCCGGGTACGAAGGGGCAGTACCAGCACCGTGAGGGACACACGAGAGAGCCGGCTGCTGCTGATCCTGCTGGTGGCCGTCGCCTTCGCGCTGATCACCGTGGACATCAAGGGCGGTGAGGACTCCCCGCTCGGCCCGGCCCGGCACGCCGCCGCCCGCGTCCTCGGACCGGTCGAGCGCGGCGCCGCCACCGTCGTCGACCCGGTCGCCGACACCGTCCGCGCCTTCCGGGACGCGGCCACCGACAGCGGCCGCACCGACCAGCTCGCCCGCGAGAACACCGAACTGCGGCAGAAGCTCGCCTCCTCCGACATGGCCGCCGGGCGCACCAAGCAACTGGACGACCTGCTGCGCACCGCCGGCTCCGGCGGCTACACCGTCAAGGCCGCCCAGGTCATCGCGATCGGCCCGGCCCAGGGCTTCTCCTGGACCATCACCATCGACGCAGGCAGCGACGACGGCCTCACCCGCGACATGACGGTGATCAACGGCCAGGGCCTGGTCGGCCGGATCACCACCGTCGCCCCGACCACCGCCACCGTGCTGCTCGCCTCCGACCCCGGCTTCTCGGCCGGCACCCGGCTGGAGGGCACCGGCGAGATCGGCTTCGCCTCCGGCGGCGGCGACAGCCCGATGAAGGTCTCCCTGCTCAACGGCAAGGCCCAGGTCAAGGCCGGCGACCGACTGGTCACCTTCGGCTCGCAGAGCGGCCGCCCGTTCGTGCCCGGCGTCCCGGTCGGCAAGGTCACCGAGGTCCAGGCCAACGCCGGCCAGCTGACCAAGACCGTCCTGGTCGAGCCCTTCGTCCAGTTCACCCGGCTGGACCTGGTCGGCGTGGTGGTCGTGCCGCCGCGCACCGACCCGCGCGACGCCGTCCTGCCGCCGGCGCCCGCCCCGGGCCAGCCGGCCGCCGCGCCGGGCCAGGTCCCGGCCGCGCTCCCCGGCCAGGCCCCGGCCGTCGTGCCCGCCGCCCCGCCCGCACAGCCCACTGGGGGGAACTGAGCCATGCGCCTCGCCCGCATCCCCGTCTCCGCCGGCCTCGTCCTGTTCGGCCTGATCCTCCAGGTCAGCGTCTTCGGCCGGCTCCAGCTCCCGGGAGCCACTCCGGACATACTGCTGCTCGTCGTGGTCGGCCTCGCCATGGTCTACGGGCCCACCGGCGGCTGCCTGGTCGGCTTCTTCGGGGGACTGCTGGCCGACCTCGCGCCGCCCTCCGACCACGCGATCGGCCGCTACGCGCTGGTGCTCTGCCTGATGGGCTACGCCGCCGGACTGCTGCGCCCGGACCACGGCCGCCAGCGCTCGGTGGCCGGCTCGCTGGTCGTGGTCGGCGTCGCGGCGGTCGCCTCCACCCTGCTCTACGCGATGGTCGGCGCCCTGGTCGGCGACACCGCGGCCCGGCACGTCGGCCTCGGCGGACTGGTGATCAGCGCCCTGCTCTACGACCTGCTGCTGGCGCCCTTCGTGGTGCCGCTGGTGATGTACCTCGGCCGCCGCTTCGGGCGCGACCCGGTGACCGCCGCGGACGACGACGAGGGCGGCTCCGGCCTGGGCACGCTGTCCCGCTACCGGACCACCCGCGAGACCTCCTCCGGCCCGTCGTACAAGAAGCGGCGCGTGCCCGGCTTCGCCCGCCGCCCGTAACCGGCCCGGCCCCGACCACCCGACCTCCCCGCATCCTGGAGCGCACGAGACGTGAGCAACATCCCCGAGACCGGACGCACCCGACGGGTGACGATCCGTCTGGTGGTGCTGCAGATCCTGGTGCTGTCGCTGCTCGCCACCCTCGGCGGGCGGCTGTGGTACCTGCAG
The DNA here is from genome assembly GCF_053598615.1 of Kitasatospora sp. NPDC001095. Classification (NCBI taxonomy): domain Bacteria; kingdom Bacillati; phylum Actinomycetota; class Actinomycetes; order Kitasatosporales; family Streptomycetaceae; genus Kitasatospora; species Kitasatospora sp. NPDC001095. The sequence goes on from NZ_JBSFKQ010000036.1 coordinate 16,204, forward strand.
ATCCGCAACGCCAAGGAGTACACCGCGAAGGCGACCGGCAACCACATCCGCGAGGTGGTCGAGCCGGCCGTCCGCGGCGAGATCCTGGACGCGTCCGGGCGGGTGCTGGCCGGCAACGAGACCCGGCTGGTGGTCTCCGTCAGCCGCACCTCGCTGCTGCAGCAGAAGGACGGCGGCAAGGCGGTGCTGTCCCGGCTGGCCGAGGTGCTGGGGATGCCCGCCAAGGACGTGCAGGAGAAGGTCCGGCTCTGCGACGCCAAGACCTCGCAGCCCTGCTGGAACGGTTCGCCGTACCAGCCGATCCCGGTCACCAAGGAGGCGACCACCCAGCAGGCGATGCAGATAATGGAGCGCCGCGAGGACTTCCCCGGGGTCACCGCGCAGCCCACCGCCGTGCGCCACTACACCGGCGCCGAGGGCGCCAACATGGCCCAGGTGCTCGGCTACCTCTCGCCGGTCACCGACGAGGAGGTCAGCAAGACCGCCGGCAAGAGCGGCCTGGACCGCTACCTGCCGGCCGACCAGATCGGGCGGGCCGGCCTGGAGTCGGTGTACGACCGCGACCTGCGCGGCACCGCGGGCATCACCAAGCTGGAGGTGGACAACCTCGGCCGGGTGATCGGCAACGCCGGCACCGTCGCCCCGCAGACCGGCGACAACCTGGTCACCAGCATCGACGCCCGGGTGCAGAAGGTGGTCGAGGACAACCTGGCACAGGCCATGAACGACGCCAGGAACACCTTCGACAAGGTCACCAACCGCAACTACGAGGCCGACTCCGGCGCCGCCGTGGTGATGGACGTCCACACCGGGCGGATCGTCGCGATGGCGAGCGCCCCGACCTACGACCCGAACCTCTGGGTGGGCGGCATCAGCGGCAAGGACTACCAGTCGCTGACCAGCAAGGAGTCCAACTTCCCGCTGCTGAACCGGGCCATACAGGGCCAGTCCGCCCCCGGTTCGACCTTCAAGGTCATCTCCACCACCGCCGCCGTGCAGGCCGGCTACTCGCTGGACGGCCGCTACGACTGCCCGAAGAGCATGACCATCGGCGGCCGCGAGTTCAAGAACTTCGAGAGCGAGAACTTCGGCCAGATCTCCCTGGAGAAGGCGCTCGAAGTCTCCTGCGACACCGTCTTCTACGGCCTGGCGTACGACCAGTGGATGAAGGACGGCGGCATCAAGCCCAAGAAGGACCCGGCCGACTGGTTCTTCAAGACCGCCCACCAGTTCGGCCTCGGCGCCAAGACCGGCATCGACCTGCCGGCCGAGGTGCCCGGCCGGGTGCCGGACCGGCAGTGGAAGCAGTCCTTCTACGACAACAACAAGGACGCCTGGTGCGCCCAGGGGCAGAAGGGCGGCAACAGCTACTCCGACCAGATCGCCCGGGAGAACTGCGTCGACGGCTACCAGATGCGCGCCGGTGACGCCGTCAACTTCGCGATCGGCCAGGGCGACACCCTCGTCACCCCGGTCCAGATGGCCCGGATCTACTCGGCGCTGGCCAACGGCGGCACCTTCTACCGGCCGACCATCGCCAAGGCCGTGATAAGCCCGGGCGGGGACCTCGTCCGCGAGATCGCCCCGCAGGCGGACGCCCAGTTCCCCGGCGACCAGAAGCTGCTCAGCTACATCGACCAGGCCACCGAGAGCGTCATCAAGTCCGGTACCGCCGCCTGGAAGTTCAACGGCTGGCCGCAGGACAAGATCGCGCTGCACGCCAAGACCGGCACCGCCGAGGTCGAGGGCAAGCAGACCACCTCCTGGCTGGCCACGTACAGCAAGGACTACGCCGTCGTCATGACGATCAGCCAGGGCGGCACCGGCTCCGGCGGTTCCGGTGACGCCATCCGCCGGATCTACCAGGCGCTGTACGGCGTGGACGACAAGGGCACCATCGACAACGGCAGGGCGCTGCTGCCCGCGCCGCAGTCCGAGCTGCCGAAGTTCAACCCGGACGGCACCGCGATCATCAAGCCGGTCGCGTACGGCGCCGGCCAGGCGGCGGGCGTCCAGGGCCAGGGCCCGGCTCAGCTCCAGGCGGCAAGCGTCGTGCCGGCCGATGCGCTGCCCGACGCGGACGCGGCGCAGCCGGTCCCCGCGACGGCCTTCCTCGACCGGACGCCGCCGACCGACCGTCCGGCGTCGTACACCGCGGCCGACGCCGCGCTCGAACCCTCGCGCGGACCGGGAAGGGGACGGGCATGACCTCCTACGGCTCGTACCGGCAGCTGCGGCTGGCCCCTCAGCGCAGCGGGGTCTCCAAGGCCCTGGCCAAGGACTCCCCGCTCTGGCGGCTGGACTGGATACTGCTGGTGGCCGCGCTGGCCCTGTCGGCCGGCAGCTCGCTGCTGGTCTGGTCGGCCACCCGCGGGCGCGACTCGCTGACCCACGGGGACCCGCAGTACTTCCTGTACCGGCACCTGACCAACTTCGTGGTCGGGCTGGTGCTGTGCTCCGTCGTGATAGCGATAGGGAGCCGGCGCTTCCGCACGATCGTGCCGTTCCTGTACGTCGGCGTGATCGTGATGCTGCTGGCGACGCTCAGCCCGCTCGGCTCGACCATCAACGGCGCGCACTCGTGGATCCAGCTCGGCGGCGGCTTCTCGATCCAGCCGGCCGAGTTCGCGAAGCTCGCGATCGTGCTGGCGATGGCGGTCGTGCTGTCGGACCAGGTGGACGCGGGGGAGCGGGAGTTCCCCTCGCACCGGGCCGTGTTCCGGGGCCTGCTCTGGGCAGGCCTGCCGATGGCCATAGTGATGCTGATGCCGGACGCCGGCTCGGTGATGGTGATGGCCGCGATCGTGCTCGGCATCCTGCTCGGCTCGGGCGCCGCGAACCGCTGGGTGCTCGGCCTGCTGATGGCGGGCACCGCCGGGTGCGTGGCGATCTGGAAGTTCGGGCTGCTGAGCCAGTACCAGATCGACCGCTTCGCCGCCTTCGCCAACCCGCAGCTGGACCCGAACGGCGTCGGCTACAACACCGCCCAGGCCCGGATCGCTATCGGCTCGGGCGGGCTGACCGGCAAGGGGCTGTTCCACGGCACCCAGACCGTCGGGCAGTTCGTGCCGGAGCAGCAGACCGACTTCGTGTTCACCGTGGCCGGCGAGGAGCTGGGCTTCATCGGGGCGCTGGCGATCATCGCGCTGGTCGGCGTCATCCTCTGGCGGGCCTGCCGGATCGCCCGGCAGGCGACCGACCTGTACGGGACGATCGTGGCGGCCGGGATCATCGCCTGGCTGTCCTTCCAGGCCTTCGAGAACATCGGGATGTGCCTGGGCATCATGCCGGTCGCGGGCATCCCGCTGCCGTTCGTCTCGTACGGCGGCTCGTCGATGTTCGCGAACTGGCTGGCCATCGGGCTGCTCCAGGCGGTGCGGAGCCAGCGGCCGATAGCGGCCTGAGCGCGCTCCGCGGCGGGGCCGGTCCGGGACTTCCCGGGCCGGCCCCGCCGTCGTGCCGCGGCCCGTCGCGCCGCGGCCGGTGTGACCGGTCGGACGCGGACATGGACGTGGTCGTGGACGCGGCCCTAGCGGAGGCAGTCGGCGGTGGCGAGGACGGCGCGGGTCTGGTGCGCGAGTTGCTCCTGGACGGGGACCCAGCGGACGCCGAAACGATGGCGCAGCCGGTCCAGGCCGTCGCCGACGACGGCGCGGGCGCGGTCCCGGGAGGCCTCGGCGGCGGGCCCGCGGGCGTCGGCGAGCAGCCGCAGCAGGATCGACGCGACCCGCAGCGGCACCCGGGCCGCGACCAGTCCGGCGGTGGTCACCCGGGAGACGGTGAGCGGCTCGGCGCCCCAGCGCTCCAGCCACTCCCCGGCCACCCGCGGGGCGACCGCCAGACTGGACTCGACGGTGCGCAGCAGCGCGCCGGACGCCTCGGCGCCGTACGCGCGCGCGCCGTGCGCGGGGACGGCCGGGAGCAGGGCGGTGAGCTGCTCGGCGCGGACGGTGAGGTCGCGGGCCGCCGCCGCGAGGGCCTGCGCCCCGGCCGGGTGGGGGCGGGCGTCGCCGACCGCGTCGACGGCCCACATCGGGACCTCCAGGACCGCGCTGACCGCGCCGTACCCCGCCGCGTACGACCAAGTGGACAGCTCGGGCTCGTCCGGCAGGGCCCGGGAGCCCCCGGCGCCCGGGGCCGGCATCAGATAGGTGCCGGGGTCCGGGCTGGCCCAGCCGATCGCGTCGTAGGGGTCCACGTCGAGCGGGACGCCGGCCCGCTCCGCGGAGCGGGCGAAGCGCCCGGCCAGGCCCCGGACCGGGCGGGTGAGCTGCACGAACGCGCCGCCGAAGTCCACCCCGTGCAGCGAGCACTGGAGGAAGGGGCGCAGCTCGTCGATCAGGCCGGTCAGTGCCAGGCTCTCCGGCATCGGCGGGCGGCCGGAGCCGGGGGCGGGCAGCAGTTCGGGCTGCTCCTCGAAGGAGGGGCGGAAGAAGTGCTCGTAGTGGCGCCGCATGGTGAGCGGGCCGTCCAGCCAGCCGGCGTTGAGCGCGGCGCCGTCCGGGTCGAGGCAGAGCAGCAGGTGCCAGGAGAGCCCGGGGCGGGCGGGGGCGTCCAGCAGCACCTCGGCGAGCCGGACCGTTCCGGCGGTGCCGATCGGCTCGTTGGGGTGCGGGCCGCCGACCACCAGCACCGCGCGCGGCCCGCGGTCCACGGAGAGCAGCATCAGCGGGCGCCCGGCCCGGGAACGGCCCACCTCGCGGAGCCGGCAGCGGTCCGGGTGCCGCAGCGCGAGCCGCCGCGCGGCGGACTCGGCCTGGGCCGGCGTGGGGTAGCGGGCCGGCCGGGTGTCGAGGGGCCGGAGCGGGCGGATCCGCCGACCGGTGTCGGTCATGGTTCTCCTAGCGCCGGTCGTACGGCCGCCGGGGCGCGGGCGTGCGGGTGCGCCGCCGGGCACGGCGTGCGGGCGGGGGACGGGGACGGACGGGGCGGCACCGCGGGGCCGGGAACGGCGGCCGAGCGGGGCGGGACGGGCCTGGCAGGGCGGACAGGGCTGGTGCTGCGGCGGCCCGTGGTGAGGGAAGAGGCGCGCCGGCCGGAAAACCGACGAGGGCCGAGCGTACGACTCAACTTCCTTGTCCGGAAGGGGTGCAGATCTCTTTGGCGGAGCCCTGTCAGTACCGCACGGCCCGTCCGGGCGTGTCAACGGCGGACGGCACGGGCCGGCGGGCGACCACCGCACGTGCCGGGGCGGGCAGGGGCGGGCACCGGCGGTCGGCGGCGGGCACCGGCTGGTACCGGCGGGTGCGGGCGTGTGCGGGCGGACTCCGGCCGTCCGGGGCGCGCCGGAGCACCGAGGGCCCGTGAACCGGGGCAGACGGCCCGTTCCCCGGATTGGGCTACCCTTGAGGGTCACCCCTCCCGTGCCGGCTCTCGGCATCGAATCACGTCGTAAGGGTTCCTAGTACATGACTGTCGAATCGGTCTTCCCACGCCTGGAGGCCCTCCTCCCGCACGTCCAGAAGCCGATCCAGTACGTCGGCGGCGAGCTCAACTCCACCGTCAAGGACTGGGACGCCTGCGACGTCCGTTGGGCGCTGATGTACCCCGACGCCTACGAGGTCGGCCTGCCCAACCAGGGCGTCATGATCCTCTACGAGGTGCTGAACGAGCGCGAGGGCGTGCTCGCCGAGCGCACCTACAGCGTCTGGCCCGACCTCGAGGCACTGATGCGCGAGCACGGCGTCCCGCAGTTCACCGTCGACGCCCACCGCCCGGTGAAGGCCTTCGACGTGTTCGGCCTGTCGTTCTCCACCGAGCTCGGCTACACCAACATGCTGACCGCTCTCGACCTGGCCGGCATCCCGCTGGAGGCCAAGGACCGCACCGACGAGGACCCGATCGTCCTGGCCGGCGGCCACGCGGCCTTCAACCCGGAGCCGATCGCGGACTTCATCGACTGCGCCGTGGTCGGCGACGGCGAGCAGGCCGTCCTCGACATCACGGAGATCATCCGCGCCTGGAAGACCGAGGGCCGCCCCGGCGGCCGGGACGAGCTGCTGCTGCGCCTGGCCCGTACCGGCGGGGTGTACGTCCCGAAGTTCTACGACGTGGAGTACCTGGCCGACGGCCGGATCGGCCGCGTCGTGCCGAACGCCCCGGGCGTGCCGTGGCGGGTGTCCAAGCACACCGTGATGGACCTCGACGAGTGGCCGTACCCGAAGCAGCCGCTCGTCCCGCTCGCGGAGACGGTGCACGAGCGGATGTCCGTGGAGATCTTCCGCGGCTGCACCCGCGGCTGCCGCTTCTGCCAGGCCGGCATGATCACGCGCCCCGTGCGGGAGCGAAGCATCACCGGCATCGGCGAGATGGTGGAGCGCGGGCTGAAGGCGACCGGCTTCGAGGAGGTCGGCCTGCTGTCGCTGTCCAGCGCCGACCACACCGAGATCGGCGACATCGCCAAGGGCCTCGCGGACCGGTACACCGAGGACAAGATCGGCCTGTCACTGCCGTCCACCCGCGTCGACGCCTTCAACATCGACCTCGCCAACGAGCTGTCCCGCAACGGGCGCCGCTCGGGCCTCACCTTCGCCCCCGAGGGCGGCAGCGAGCGCATGCGCAAGGTGATCAACAAGATGGTGTCGGAGGAGGACCTGATCCGCACCGTCGCCACCGCGTACGGCAACGGCTGGCGCCAGGTGAAGCTGTACTTCATGTGCGGCCTGCCCACCGAGACCGACGAGGACGTGCTCCAGATCGGCGAGATGGCGAAGAACGTCATCCAGAAGGGCCGCGAGGTCACCGGCCAGAACGACATCCGCTGCACCGTCTCCATCGGCGGGTTCGTGCCCAAGCCGCACACCCCGTTCCAGTGGGCCCCGCAGCTGTCCGCCGAGGACACCGACGCCCGCCTCGCCAAGCTGCGCGACTCGATCCGCGGCGACCGCAAGTACGGCAAGAACATCGGCTACCGCTACCACGACGGCAAGCCCGGCATCGTCGAGGGCCTGCTCTCCCGCGGCGACCGCCGGGTCGGCGCGGTCATCCGCGAGGTCTACGAGGACGGCGGCCGCTTCGACGGCTGGCGCGAGTACTTCTCGTACGACCGCTGGATGGCCTGCGCGGACAAGGGCCTGGCCGGCACCGGCGTCGACGTCGACTGGTACACCACCCGCGAGCGCAGCTACGAGGAGGTGCTGCCCTGGGACCACCTGGACAGCGGCCTCGACAAGGACTGGCTCTGGGAGGACTGGCAGGACGCCCTGGAGGAGGTCGAGGTCGACGACTGCCGCTGGACCCCGTGCTTCGACTGCGGTGTGTGCCCGCAGATGGACACCCAGATCCAGATCGGCCCGACGGGCAAGAAGCTGCTGCCGTTGACGGTCGTCGGCGGCGCCGACCAGCAGAAGTAACCCGTCGCCCGGAGCGACGTGTGGAGCCCTCCCCGGGTTTTCGGGGAGGGCTCCACTGGTTCTGCGGGTGGGGTGGTGCCGGCCGCGGGCTACGGCCTAAGGGTCAGTGGGTCACGCAGCGGGCGACGGTCCGCCGTTCATGCCGGGTCAGGGTCTCGATCCGGGCGCACCTGCGCTGTTCGTCGCCGCGAACATGTAGCTGGGAGTGGAATCCAGCGACGCCTCGTTGTTGGGGAAGTGGTAGTGCCGGTAATTGCGCACCTGGAACACTCCGTCTGGCCTCATCCTGATTGAGGCCGCCGGGCAGGTCCGGTAAACGCCACGATCTGAGGATTTCCGCGATCACCGTGATCGCGATGGTGCTCTTCTGGAGGGTCGCGAGACGTTTGGTCGCGGCATTGTTCGCACAGTCGCAAGAGGAATGAGAGTGGGCATTGCGCATTCCATGTCGGGGTGATTCCCTGGATCGCCATGCATGGCCGATAGATAAACGGATGATATTGCTAACACTGCTGTCGTTGGATGAATGCTGCCGAGCCCTGCGGTCGTGCGGGCCCGCCGGCCGGCTGCCTTTCGGGCGCGAGTGGGGCGAAGGGGCCAGGACCGGCGGGGAAAGGGGGCGGGCGGGGCGCGTACCCTTACTGGTGACAGATGTCCGGTGCAGTGACCCGGACCGGGACATAGTGACGAAGGACTGAGCAACCCTGGCACGCCGTACGCCCGACGGTCCGCCGCCCGCGCCGACGGTGCAGCGGATTCGCCTCCGCTACACCAAGCGCGGCCGGCTCCGCTTCACCAGCCACCGCGACTTCCAGCGCGCCTTCGAGCGCGCCCTGCGCCGGTCCGCCGTTCCGATGGCCTACTCGGCCGGCTTCACCCCGCACCCGAAGGTCTCCTACGCCAACGCGGCCCCGACCGGGGTGGCGAGCGAGGCGGAGTACCTGGAGATCGGCCTGGCCGCGGTCCGCGACCCCGAGCAGCTGCGGGCGCAGCTGGACGAGTCGCTGCCGACCGGCCTGGACGTGATCGACGCGGTCGAGGTGCGGACGCCGAACTTCGTGGAGCGCCTGGAGGCCTCCGAGTGGCTGGTCCGGCTGGACGGCGTCGAGCCCGACGTGGCCGCCGAGGCGGTCGCGCGTTTCCTCGCCGCCGAGCGGGTCGAGGTGGAGCGCCGCACCAAGAACGGCCTGCGGGTCTTCGACGCGCGGGGTGCGGTGGCGGCGCTGGAAGCCGTCCCGGCGCAGGTCGAGACCGGTGCGGATGCCGGGGCCGGAACCGGCCGCGATGTTCGGACCGGCCGTCCCTGTGCGATACTGCGCCTGGTAGTACGACACGCCACACCCGCCGTACGACCCGACGACGTATTGTCCGGTCTCCGTGCGACGGCCGACCTGGCGCCGCCGGTCCCCGCAGAGGTGACCAGGCTGGCGCAGGGGCCGCTCGACGAGGAGGCCGACACGGTGACCGACCCGCTGGCGCTCGACCGCGCCGCGGCCCCGGTCGGCTCGGAGCCGGCCGCAGGGCCGCACGCTACCGCGTCCGCCTAGCGGGGGGAGGCCGGGCCCAGTGCCTCACTGGGCCCGACGGTCCTCCAGGGTTCCCGCGGCTCCCCAGGGGAGCGAGCGTCGTCGCAGCACAGGCCTGCCACCCCGGGGCCTGCCGACCGCGAAGGTCGGCCGGTCCGGGACCCCGTCCGGGAGCCACCCGGGGTTGGGGGAAGGTGCAGCTTGGGAAAACCTCAGAAGACTGGTCAGACCAGAAGACTTTCGACACCCCGCCGAGCGCGGGGCGCCGAGCGAGACTACGAGCCCCTGTGCGGCCTCGCGTCCGCGCGGCGGCACCGTCAAAGGGTCCGGTCCCGGCATCGTCGCGATGCCGACCGCCCAGCGGTGCCGTGCCGTGCCCGGATGCGGAGCCCGGGGGCCTGACGGGAGATCCACCCGCATGCTCGATAACACCGATCCGCAGCAGAATGCGGCCACGGAACAGAACGAAACCGCCGCGACCGGTGGCGAGGGCGCGTCCGCCGCGCCGCCGCGCCGTCGTCGCCGGGCGGTGTCCCGCCCGGCGGGCGCCCCGCAGGGTGCGGCCACCGAGGCGGCCGAGACGGTTCTGCCGGCCGAAGCGCCTGCGGCCGTCACCGCTGCGGCTCCGGCCGCTGAGGCGGCCGCCGAGCCGGTCGCCGAGAAGCCGGTCCGGGCCCGCCGGACCCGCAAGCGCGCCGAGGCCCCGGCCGGGGCGCCGGAGGCCACCGCGATCGTGGTGACCGCGCCGGAGGCCGTCGAGGCCCCGGTGGCCGAGGCCACCGCGAAGGCGCCGAAGGCCGCCAAGGCCACGAAGACCGAGAAGGCGGCCAAGAGCGACAAGGCCGAGAAGGCGGAGACGGCCGACAAGGCGGAGACGGCCGAGAAGCCCGCCCGGGCCCGCCGCACCCGCAAGCGCGCCGAGGCGCCCGCCGGTGCCCCCGCCGCCGAGGCCGAGGCCCCCGCCGTGGAGGCGCCGGTCGTCGAGGCCCCCGCCGAGCCGGCGGCCGAGGAGGCCCCCGCCGCTCCGGCCCGCCGCACCCGCCGCCGTCGCGTGGTCGAGGCCGCGCCGGTCGTCGAGGCCCCGGTGGAGGAGCCCGCCGCCGAGGAGCCGCAGGCCGAGGAGCCCGAGGAGGAGGCCGTCGAGGCTGCCACCGAGGCCCCCGCCGCCCAGCCCGCCGCTGCCGCCCCCGCCGCCCCGGCCGCCGAGGCCGAGCCGCACCACCGGGTGCGCCGCCGCGCCGTCCGCCCGGCCACCGCGGTCTTCCAGGCCCCGGTGTTCCAGGAGCCGGCGCCCTTCGTCGCGCCGGCCGCGCCGGAGCAGCCCGCCGCCGCCCAGGCTCCCGCCGTCGCCCCGGCTCCCGCCGAGGCCCCGGCCGAGGCCGGGCGCGAGGAGGACGACGAGTTCGAGTACAGCGGCGTCGGCCGTCGCCGCCGGGTCCGTACCCGGGTCGAGCCGACCCGCCGCAAGCCGGCCGCCCAGGCCCCGGCGAAGGCTCAGGCCAAGGCGCCGGTCGCGGCGCCCGTCGTCGAGGCCCCGGCCGTCGAGACGCCCGCCGTGGAGGCCCCCGCCGCCGGTCCGGAGACCGAGGACGAGTGGGAGGACGGCCGTCCGTCGCGCCGTCGCCGCCGGGGCGGTCGCCGCCGTCGCCGTGGCGAGGCCGAGGACTTCGAGGCCGCCGAGGCCGTCGAGACCGAGCAGCCCGCCGCCGAGGAGCCGGCCGAGGCCGTCGCCGAGGAGGAGGGCGAGGAGGACGACGACCTGGCCGGCGGCCTGTCCTCGTCCCGCCGTCGCCGCCGCCGTCGCCGCCGCAGCGGTGAGGCCGGCGCCGTCGAGACCGCCGAGACCACCGAGGACGGCGTCCGCACGGTGGTGAAGGTGCGCGAGCCGCGCCGCCGCTCCACCGAGCCGTCCTTCGACCCGGACGAGGTGCAGTCCATCAAGGGCTCGACCCGTCTGGAGGCCAAGAAGCAGCGCCGCCGCGAGGGCCGCGAGCTGGGCCGCCGCCGGGTGCCGATCATCACCGAGGCCGAGTTCCTGGCCCGCCGCGAGTCGGTCGAGCGCGTCATGGTGGTGCGCCAGAGCGGCCAGCGGACCCAGATCGGCGTCCTCGAGGACGGCGTGCTGGTCGAGCACTACGTCAACAAGGAGCAGGCCACCTCGTACGTCGGCAACGTCTACCTGGGCAAGGTCCAGAACGTGCTGCCGTCGATGGAGGCCGCCTTCGTCGACATCGGCAAGGGCCGCAACGCGGTGCTGTACGCCGGCGAGGTCAACTTCGGCGCGCTGGGCGGCCACGGCGGCCCGCGCCGGATCGAGTCGGTGCTGAAGTCCGGCCAGTCCGTGCTGGTGCAGGTCTCCAAGGACCCGATCGGTCACAAGGGCGCCCGCCTGACCAGCCAGATCTCGCTGCCCGGCCGCTACCTGGTGTACGTGCCCGAGGGCTCGATGACCGGCATCTCGCGCAAGCTCCCCGAGAACGAGCGCGCCCGCCTGAAGCAGATCCTCAAGAAGATCGTCCCGGACGACGCGGGCGTCATCGTGCGCACGGCGGCCGAGGGCGCCTCCGAGGAGGAGCTGACCCGCGACGTCCAGCGCCTCCAGCAGCAGTGGGAGGACATCCAGAAGAAGGCCACGACCGGCAACGCCCCGGCGCTGCTGTACGGCGAGCCGGACATGACCGTCCGGGTCGTGCGCGACATCTTCAACGAGGACTTCAGCAAGGTCATCGTCTCCGGCGACGAGGCGTGGAAGACCATCCACGAGTACGTCTCCCACGTGGCCCCGGACCTCGCCGAGCGGCTCCAGCGGTGGACCTCCGAGGTGGACGTGTTCGCCACCTACCGGATCGACGAGCAGCTGATGAAGGCGCTGGACCGCAAGGTCTGGCTGCCCAGCGGCGGTTCGCTGGTGATCGACCGCACCGAGGCGATGGTCGTCATCGACGTCAACACCGGGAAGTTCGTCGGCCAGGGCGGCAACCTGGAGGAGACGGTCACCCGGAACAACATCGAGGCGGCCGAGGAGATCGTGCGCCAGCTGCGGCTGCGCGACCTCGGCGGCATCATCGTGATCGACTTCATCGACATGGTGCTGGAGTCCAACCGCGACCTGGTGCTGCGCCGCCTGCTGGAGTGCCTGGGCCGGGACCGGACCAAGCACCAGGTGGCCGAGGTCACCTCGCTGGGCCTGGTCCAGATGACCCGCAAGCGGGTCGGTCAGGGCCTGCTGGAGTCCTTCTCCGAGCCGTGCGTGCACTGCAACGGCCGCGGCGTGATCGTGCACATGGAGCAGCCGAGCGCCCACGTCCACGCCCCCGCGGCGGCGGGCGAGGCCGGTGGTGGCAAGCGCCGTCGCCGGGGCAAGGGCGGCGCGGGCCACGAGGAGCCGCAGGCCGTCGAGGCCGCGGTGGCCGTCGTGGCCGAGCCGGTGGTGGTGGAGGCCGTCGTCGAGCCGGCCGAGCCGGTGCGCGAGGAGATCGAGGGCCAGCTGGCCCTGGAGGTCCCGGGCGTCGAGGCCCCGGCCGAGGCGGCCGCGCAGGCCGTGCCGGCCCCGGTCGTCGAGGCTCCGGTGGCCGAGGCCCCGGCCGCCGCTCCGGCGGGCCGTCCGCGTCGTCGCGCCGTGCGCAAGGCGACCGCTCCGGCGGGTTCCCCGGACTCCGCCGAGATCGTGGTGCTCCAGGCCAAGGCCGAAGCGGCGCTGGAGGCGGCCCTGGAGGCCGCCGCCCCGGCGGTCGCGGAAGCCGCTGCCGAGGCCGCCGTCGAGGCGCCGGGCGAGCCGGTCGTGGTCGCGGAGGTCGCGGTCGCCGCCGAGGCTCCGGAGGCCACCGAGGCCACCGAGGCCACCGAGGCCGCCGAGGCCGCCGAGGCTCCGGCCGAGGAGGCGCCGGCGCCGAAGAAGCGGGCCGCCCGCAAGACCGCCGCGAAGAAGACCGCCGCCAAGAAGACGACCGCGGCGGCCAAGAAGACCACCGCCCGCAAGACCGCGACCAAGCGGACGAGCGCGGCGGCCAAGAAGGCCGCGGCCGCCGAGGGTGATACGGCGGCCGAGTAGTGCCCACGCCCGGGGCGGGAGCGATCCCGCCCCGGGCCGTACGGGCCGGTTTGCCCCCCGGGCGGCCGGTCCGTATTCTTGACCATCGGCGTGTCTACGCCATGCTCCCGAGCACATCACCTTCCGAGGTCGCCGCGTTCGCGCGGAGGGCCGCGGGAGAGGCTCCTGTGTCCGTACCCAGGTGGCTGGCGTCGGGGGTTCCGACCGAGCAAGGAAAGCAGGTACCGCATGTACGCGATCGTTCGCGCAGGCGGCCGCCAGCACAAGGTCGCCGTGGGCGACGTGCTGGAGATCGACCGTATCGAGGCCAAGCCGGGTGACTCGGTCGAGCTCTCGACCATCCTCGTCGTCGACGGTGACGCTGTCACCTCCGACCCGTGGGTCCTGGCCGGCGTGAAGGCTCACGCCGAGGTGGTCGACCAGACCAAGGGTGACAAGATCGTCATCCTGCGTTACAAGAACAAGACCGGCTACCGCCGCCGTCAGGGTCACCGTCAGCAGCACACCGCGGTGCGCATCACCAGCATCGACTCGGTCAGCAAGTAAGGGGATAGCGAAAAATGGCACACAAGAAGGGCGCAAGCTCTACTCGTAACGGCCGTGACTCGAACGCCCAGCGCCTCGGCGTCAAGCGCTTCGGTGGCCAGGTCGTCTCGGCCGGCGAGATCCTCGTCCGCCAGCGCGGCACCCACTTCCACCCGGGTGCCGGTGTCGGTCGCGGTGGCGACGACACGCTGTTCGCGCTGACCGCCGGTGCGGTGCAGTTCGGCAACCGTCGCGGCCGCAAGGTCGTCAACATCGTGGCCGTCGAGGCCTGAGTCCCCGCGGACTCCCGAGTCTGAGCGGACCCACCGGGTCCGGGTGGACTCACCGGGTCTGAGAAGACTCACAGTGAAGGGTGGGCCGGAATTCTCCGGTCCACCCTTCGCGCTTTACGCAGGTAGCAAGCAGACTCTCGCGCACTGGAGGCAAACCCATGACCACCTTCGTGGACCGCGTCGAACTTCACGTCGCCGCGGGTAACGGGGGCCACGGCTGCGCCTCCGTGCACCGCGAGAAGTTCAAGCCGCTCGGCGGGCCGGACGGCGGCAACGGCGGTGAGGGCGGCAGCGTCATCCTCACCGTGGACTCGCAGGTCACCACCCTGCTCGAGTACCACCACTCGCCCAAGCGCAAGGCCACCAACGGCAAGCCGGGCGCCGGCGGCCACCGCACCGGTGCGGACGGCGAGGACCTCGTCCTGCTGGTGCCGGACGGCACCGTGGTGCTGGACCGCAAGGGCAACGTGCTGGCCGACCTGGTCGGACACGGCACCAGCTTCGTCGCCGCCCAGGGCGGCCGCGGCGGCCTCGGCAACGCCGCGCTGGCCTCGGCCCGCCGCAAGGCGCCCGGCTTCGCGCTGCTCGGCGAGCCCGGCGAGGCCCGTGACATCGTCATGGAGCTCAAGTCCGTCGCCGACGTGGCCCTGGTGGGCTACCCGAGCGCCGGCAAGTCCTCGCTGATCTCGGTGCTCTCCGCCGCCAAGCCGAAGATCGCCGACTACCCGTTCACCACCCTGATCCCCAACCTCGGCGTGGTCACCGCGGGCGACACCGTCTACACCATCGCCGACGTGCCCGGCCTGATCCCGGGCGCCAGCCAGGGCCGCGGCCTGGGCCTGGAGTTCCTGCGGCACGTGGAGCGCTGCTCGGTGCTGGTGCACGTGCTGGACTGCGCCACCCTGGAGCCCGGCCGTGACCCGCTGAGCGACCTGGAGACCATCGAGGCCGAGCTCGCCGAGTACGGCGGCCTGGAAGACCGCCCGCGCCTGGTCGCGCTCAACAAGGTCGACGTCCCGGACGGCCAGGACATCGCCGACCTGACCCGTGCCTCCCTGGAGGAGCGCGGCTACCGGGTGTTCGAGGTCTCCGCCGCCTCCCGCAAGGGCCTGCGCGAGCTGAGCTTCGCGGTGGCCGGGATCGTCGCCGAGGCACGCGCCGCCAAGCCGGCCGAGGAGTCGACCCGGATCGTGCTGCGGCCCAAGGCCGTCGACGACGCGGGCTTCACCATCACCGAGGAGGACGGCGCCTACCGCATCCGCGGCGTCAAGCCGGAGCGCTGGGTCCGCCAGACCGACTTCGCCAACGACGAGGCCGTCGGCTACCTCGCCGACCGGCTGGCCCGCCTCGGCGTCGAGCAGGAGCTGTGGAAGGTCGGGGCGCACGAGGGCGACACCGTCATCATCGGCCCGGACGAGAACGCCGTCGTCTTCGACTGGGAGCCGACCATGGCCGCCGGCGCCGAGATGCTCGGCCGCCGCGGTGAGGACCACCGCTTCGAGACCCAGCGCCCGGCGGTCGACCGCCGCCGCGAGAAGCAGAAGGGCCGGGACGCGGCCGAGGCCGAGTTCCTCGCCTTCGAGGCGCTCTCCAGCGGCCGCCAGGCCGCCATCGAGGGCGACGACGACGAGGACTACTGAGCGCGCTGAGTGCTTCACGCCGGACGGCCCCCGCCACCTCGACAGGTGGCGGGGGTCGTCCGCGTGTTCAGCGGCGACGGAGCGTCACTTGGTCCAGGAGGCCTGGAGCTTCAGCGGGTCCACCAGGTCGGTGTAGCCGACCGCGGCCGGGGTGTTCCCGGGGGTGGTGATGATGGTGCAGCCCTTGACCTCGGCGCCCTTGGCGACGCCCTGGAACTTCGCGCCGGTGCACTTGGGCAGCGGGGTCGCGGCGGTCATGGCGTTGAGGCCCTTCTTGCCGGTGGTGTCGAAGAGCACGAACTTCGAGTCCGGGGCGGTGAAGGAGAGGCTGGCGTCCCCGAGGTTCTTGATGGTGTAGCTGACGTACATCGGGGTGCGGCCTTCCAGGCCGACGAGGTTGATCTTGGCGGCGGCGAAGTCCTGCAGCGAACCGACCTCGACGCCGGTGACGGTGATCTCCAGCTTGGTGGCGACCTTGGCGGTCTTGTCGGCGAAGTCCACGGTGGCGGGCTGGCCGATCTTCACGCTGCTCGCGGCCGCCGGGACCGCACCGACACCGGCCCCGCCGGCCGCGGTGCCGGCCGTACCGGCCCCGCCGGCCGTCGCCGCACCGCCCGTCGCCGCACCGCCCGCGGCAGCACCGCCGGTCGCCGCGCCCGACGGGGCCGCGGTCGAACCGCCGGCCGCGCCTCCGGCGGTGGCCCCCGGGGCCGCGCCGCTCTGGGCCGGGGCAGCGCCGGTGGCGCCGCCGGTGCCGGCCGGAGTGTCCGCGTTGTCCGGTCCGCAGGCCGCGAGTGACAGGGCGGTGACCGCCGCGAGCGCGGCGAAGGTCAGCTTGGTGGTGTACGAACGCATGGTGCGCTTTTCTCCTGGGCGTACGGCCGCGACCGTTGCCGGCCTTTGCCCAGTGCGGCGCCGCCCGTCGTGAACAGGAAGGGTCGATGACGACATGGGTCCAGCGGGCAAGAAGCCGTCCCCCGATCTGGCTTGTGGTCAGGGACCATACCAGGCCCCCGGATCGGCGGCCGGGCCGTGGCGAGCCCGTGACCTGCCCGGGTCCGGACGGTGAAACACCCCATGGGTGACCTGCGCCGATCGCGTAGATTTCGGGGGTGACGGCCGGGCCCGGGCCCAGCCGCACCCGCACCACCACACCGGAAGGGCGTACAGCGAGATGAGCGAGGACTCTCTGCGCGAGGAGGTGCTGACCGCGCGACGGATCGTCGTCAAGGTCGGCTCCTCCTCCCTGACCACGGCGACCGGCGGCCTGGACGCCGACCGCGTCGACGCCCTGGTGGACGCGCTCGCCAAGCTGCGCGGCCGCCCCGAGGCACCGGAGGTCGTGCTCGTCTCCTCCGGCGCCATCGCCGCCGGGCTCGCCCCGCTCGGCCTGGACCGGCGGCCCAAGGACCTGGCCCGCCAGCAGGCCGCCGCCAGCGTCGGCCAGGGCCTGCTGGTCGCCCGCTACACCGCCTCCTTCGCCCGGTACGGCATCCGGGTCGGCCAGGTGCTGCTCACCGCCGAGGACGCCAGCCGGCGCGCCCACTACCGCAACGCCTACCGCACCCTGGACCAGCTGCTGGCGATGGGCGCGATGCCGATCGTCAACGAGAACGACACCGTCGCCACCGCCGAAATCAAGTTCGGTGACAACGACCGGCTCGCCGCGCTCGTCGCCCACCTGGTCCGGGCCGACCTGCTGGTGCTGCTCTCCGACGTGGACGGCCTGTACGACGGCGACCCGTCCCGCCCCGGCACCAGCCGGATCGCCGAGGTGCGCGGCCCGCGGGACCTCGACGGCATCGAGATCGGCAGCGCCGGCAAGGCCGGGGTCGGCACCGGCGGCATGGTCACCAAGGTCGAGGCGGCCCGGATCGCCACCGGCGCCGGCATCCCGGTGGTGCTCACCGCCGCCAGCCAGGCCGCCGACGCGCTGGCCGGCCGGCCCACCGGCACCCTCTTCCTGCGCACCGGCAGCCGCACCTCCGACCGGATGCTCTGGCTGGCCCACGCGAGCAGCCCGCGCGGGTCGCTGCACCTGGACGAGGGCGCCGTCCGGGCCGTCGTCTCCGGCGGCGCCTCGCTGCTGCCGGCCGGGGTCACCCGGGTCGACGGGGAGTTCGCCGCGGGTGATCCGGTGGACCTTCTTGCCGAAAACGGCCACATCGTGGCTCGCGGACTGGTCAACTTTGATGCGAGGGAGTTGCCCCGCCTGCTCGGCCGGTCCACCCGCGACCTGGCCCAGGAGTTCGGTGCCGCGTACGAGCGCGAGGTCGTCCACCGCGATGACCTGGTCGTTCTGCGCGACTGACCGGCCCGGCGGGCCGGCACCGGCCGATCGGCGCAGCGCGGACGGCGGGCCGCTCCGTACCGGGAGCGGCCCGGCCACGGGCGAGGAGGGGCGCAGCCGTCCCGCTCGGCCGAGGCCGACGGGGCCGGTGGGGACGACAGGACATCGCCGAACAGGAGGCCGCCGGTGGAACGCAGGCGCGAGGCAGCGCTGACCGCAGGGACGGCGGGCCGGCGGCTGACCAGCATCGACGGCGGACGCGGGGACGGCCCCGCCGAGCCGGCCGGTCCGCCGTCGCAGAGGCCCGGCGGGGTGCGCCGGCTGCGGCCCGAACGCGACCGGGCGGCCCAGCCGCCGACCGTGCCCGAGCAGGCCCGGCTGTGGCACGTGGTGCTGAGCGTGGCCGGGCAGGTCACCCCGCTGCCCTCGCTGCGCGCCTCGCTGGAGCAACTGGCGCACGACCACTCGTTCTTCCTGACCGCCCGTTACGCGGCCGACCACGCCGAGATCCGCTACTGGGAGCAGGCCCGGGACCTCCACGACGCGGCGGCCATCGCGCTGCGGCTGTGGGGCGAACACAAGGTCACCGCGAAGCTGCCGCCCTGGGAGATCGTCGGGCTGGAGGTGGTCGACCGGGCGACGTACCACAAACGGGTGGCGGAGGGCTTCGGTGATCCGCCGCCGCACCTGGGCGGGGTGCACCCGTACTGAGCCGCGCCGCCCGGTCGGGGCGGGGGCCTCGGGCTGCGGGCCACCGGGGCCGGGGCCGTCGAGGCGGCGTCTCACCGGGCGAAATACCGCCCGGGCGGGGCCGGTGCAGTCGCTACTCTTGGCGGCATGACCAGCGATCTCGCCACCGCCGACAGTCCCGTCCTCGCCGTAGCGCGCCGAGCCAGGGAGGCCGCCGCGGCGCTCGCCCCACTGCCGCGCGCCGCGAAGGACACCGCGCTGCTGGCGATCGCGGACGCGCTGGTGGCCCGCAGCGCCGAGATCGTCGCGGCCAACGCCGAGGACGTGGAGCGGGCCCGGGCGGCCGGCACGGCCGAGTCGGTGGTCGACCGGCTGACCCTGACCGAGGAGCGGATCGCCGCGATCGCCTCCGACGTGCGCGACGTGGCCGGCCTGCCCGACCCGGTCGGCGAGGTGGTGCGCGGCTACACCCTGCCCAACGGCCTGGACGTGCGGCAGGTCCGGGTGCCGCTCGGGGTGGTCGGCATCATCTACGAGGCCCGCCCGAACGTCACCGTGGACGCCGCCGCGCTCTGCCTCAAGTCCGGCAACGCGGTGCTGCTGCGCGGCTCCGCCTCCGCCTACCGCTCCAACACCGCGCTGGTCGCCGTCGTGCGCGACGCCGTCGCCGCGGCCGGGCTGCCCGCCGACGCGGTCCAGCTGGTGCCGGGGGAGAGCCGGGACTCGGTGCAGGAGCTGATGCGCGCCCGCGGCTACGTGGACGTGTTGATCCCGCGCGGCGGCGCCTCGCTGATCCGCACCGTGGTCGAGGGCTCGACCGTGCCGGTGATCGAGACCGGCACCGGCAACTGCCACGTCTACGTGGACGCCGAGACCGACCTGGCGATGGCCGTCGGCATCCTGCTGAACTCCAAGGCGCAGCGGGTCAGCGTCTGCAACGCGGCCGAGACGCTGCTGGTCCACCAGGACGTCGCGGAGGCCTTCCTGCCGCTCGCGCTGGCGGCGCTCGCCGAGGCCGGGGTGACCGTGCACGGCGACGAGGCGGTGCGGAAGGCCGCCGAGGGCGGTCCGGCCACCGTGGTGCCGGCCACCGATGAGGACTGGGGCGCCGAGTACCTCTCGCTGGACCTCGCCGCCGCCGTGGTGCCCTCGCTGGACGCCGCCGTCGCGCACATCCGCCGCTGGTCCTCCGGCCACACCGAGGCGATCGTCACCACCTCGCAGGCCGCCGCCCGCCGCTTCACCCGGCTGGTGGACTCCACCACGGTGGCCGTCAACGCCTCCACCCGCTTCACCGACGGCGGCGAATTCGGCTTCGGCGCCGAGATCGGCATCTCCACCCAGAAGCTGCATGCCCGCGGCCCGATGGGCCTGCCCGAGCTGACCAGCACCAAGTACATCGTCACTGGTGACGGGCACGTGCGTGGTGAGAGCACGCAGACCGTCGGCGGCGCCGCGGACGGCCGCTGAACGGCGTGTGATGGGTGTCCGTCACACATGTGACGGACCAACTGCCGGGAGCCACAGACAAATCGCCCGGCCGGTAATACGCTGAATCCGTGGCTGAGGATGTGGGGGGCTTCCCGTACCCCGACGGCGCCGACCACGGTGGTGCGGACGACGAGTTCGCCACCGTGGTCCTCGATGAGGCCTTCGTCCGGTCCGCCGCCGTGCACGAGCCGACCGCCAAGGAGCGGCAACTCGCCGCCGCCGAGGCCAGGTTCGAGCCGGACGCCGCGGGTCCGGGCTGGGGCCGTGACGTCCCGGCCGGGGACGGGTTGCCGCTGGAGCTGCGCCCGTACCCGAGCGGGCTCGACGCGGACCACCTCTACCCCGACCCGTGGTCGGGGCCGGACCGGTCGGGCGACCGCAGGGCCCGGCGACGGTGGCGACGCGGCTACGACCCGGTGCGCGCCCGCGGGCGGTACGTCGCCCAGCAGCGCTGGCACCGGCCGGTGGCCTGGGTACTCGCCGTGATCATGGGCGTGGGCCTGGTGGCGGTCGCGGTCGCGGCGGTCTACCAGGGCGTGGGCGGCTCCGCGGGCACACCCAGACGCCCCGAGTCCGGCAGCAGCAGCGCCGGGGTCGGCCCGGGGCAGGCCCCGGCGGAACCCCCGCTGGTGGTCACGGCGCCGACCGGATAGCGCGGTCGGCGGGTCGGTGCGGTCTGCTGCGCGGCGCGGTCGGCCCGGGCGCGGGCGCACGCCCCGGGGCGGTGGTCACGGAGCGTTCCCGGGAATGTACGCCGGGACCCTCGTGGCGGCGCTGGTGTCCGCCTACCCTGGTGGTGTGGGTGACCCGCGAGAGCCTCCTGAGGGTGCGCCCGAGGGCGGTTCCGGCAACGAGGACGAATTCCGGTCCGTCGTCTTCGACGAATCGTTCGTCCGGGCTGCCCGGATCCGGGAACTGTCAGCCCGGGAGCGGCTGTCGGGCTCCTTCGGCAAGGCCACCCGGCCGCGGGTGCGGCTCGGCCCGCTGGGCACCGTGCCGCGCCAGGCGCTCATGCTGCTGCTGCTCATCCTGCTGGCCTTCGGGGCCGCGGTGTACTTCGGGGTGACCTCGCCGAAGGGGACCGCCGCGCGGCCCGAGGGCAGTCAACTGACCGTCAGCCTGGTCGCGTTGGCGCCGGCCTCGGCCGTCCAGCCGGTCGCCGACGGGGCGGACCCGTTCGCGGCGCTGCCAGCCGGGTACGGGAACGGCGCGCTCGGGCTGAACACTCCGACCGGTGCCGCCACCGGGCACTTCAGCCGGGCCGAGGTGGCCAAGGCGCTCGACACCGTCCAGCGCTACCTGGTCGCCTCCTCGTTCTCCCCGGCCGTGCTGGTCCAGGGCTCCACCGCCGAGGTGCGGGACTTCGTCACGCCCGGTGAGCAGGCGGAGTTCGACGCGAGCGTGGCGCAGCCGGTGGACGACCGGCACCACGCGGTGACCGGCTGGATGGTCCGCTTCGACCCGGCGCAGGTCGCACTGGCCTCGAACACCGTGAAGGTGGCCGGTGCGATGCGGGTCGACGAGGCGGACAGCGGGACGCTGCAGATCACCACCGACCACACCTTCGTCTACGCGCTGAAGCCGGCCGGGGCCCCGGCCGGAGCGCCGGTCACCCTGGAGACCGTGCGGCGGCAGCTGACCTTCGAGTTCGACCGGGTGGACCTGGCCGCGGGCCAGCTGCGGCTGGTGGACTCGGTGGTGCAGGCCGGGCCGGAGCCCTGCGGCACCTCGGCGGCGGGCTTCCTGCAGCCGGTGCTGGCCACCGCGCAGGGCACGGTGGTCGCGCCGCCGACGCCGGTCGACCCCGGCAATCACGCCCGGCCGGGCTGGCAGGTGTGCGGGGTGCTGGCGGCGGGCGGCTGAGGCGCGCCGGACCTGGCGGGGGCCCGGAACGGCGCGGCGGCCGGGGCCCCGGGCGGGACACCGGCCGCCGTCGCGTTCGCGGTGGGCTCAGCTGCCGTCGCGGTCCGCGGAGCCGTTGCCCGAGGCGCCGGTGCCGGACGAGCCGTTGCCCGAGGAGCCGCTGCCCGAGGAGCCGTTGCGGGCGCCGTTGCCGGTGAAGGTGTCGCGGAGCTTGCCGCCGACGGTCGCCGCGCCGCCGGCGACGTCCCGGAGCAGGCCCATCAGAGGGTCCTTGCTCTCCTTGACCGAGGTCGTGTAGTGCTCGGCGGCGGCCTTCCACTGGTCGGTGACCGAGGCGTCCGGGTCGTCCGAGCGGCGCGGGTAGGCGCCGGCCATGATCGAGCGGTAGTCGTCGCTCTCCGCCCACTTCTTCAGCTGGGCGACCCGGACCACCGCGAAGGGGTGGGTCTGCGGCAGCAGCTGGAGCACCTTGAGCACGCCGTCGCGCAGGTCGCCGGCCTTCTCGTACTCCTCGGCCTGCTCCAGGAAGGCGTCGACGTTCATCTCGGCCAGGTTGTGGCCGCCGGCCAGCTTCATCAGGGCCCGCATGGAGGCCTGGAGGTCCTGCCCGGCGAGCAGGCCGGCCCGGTCGCTGGACAGCTCCGCCTTGCGGAACCACTCCTTGAGCGCGGTGATGATCGCGGTGATCGCCAGGTTGCCCAGCGGCACCCAGGCGATCCGGGTGGCGATGTTGGTGAGGATCATCAGCATCGTCCGGTAGACGGCGTGGCCGGACATCGCGTGGCCGACCTCGTGGCCGATGACCGAGCGCAGCTCCTCCTCGTCCAGCAGCTCGACCAGGCCGCTGGTGATCACGATGATCGGGGTGTCGATGCCGATGCAGTACGCGTTGACCGTCGGGTCCTGGGAGACGTACAGGTCGGGGACCTGGTCCAGGTCGAGCACGTAGGCGGCGTCGCGCACCATGTCGTGGAGCTCCGGGAACTGGCGCTCGGAGGTCTTCACGGCGGTGGCCAGGAACATCAGCCGGATCGCCCGCTCGGAGACCAGGCCGGCCAACTTCTTCAGGATGTCGTCGAAGCCGGTCAGCCTGCGCAGCGCGACCAGGGCCGAGCGGTCCGCCGGGTGCTCCCAGGCCCGGGTGGAGATCCCGGGGAAGCGCTCGCGGCGGCGGCTCGGGGTCTTCGCGGTCGTGTCGGTCATGGTCTGAGTACCCTCCTGGTCGACGGCGGCCGCGGCCCGCTGGCCGGCCCCCCGCTGGTCTTCGCCTGCAACGACTGTCTGTGCAACGTGTGCGGTTGCGTACTCGTCCCCGAGGGGTCAGCGTACGCGCGGTCCGCCCGGCGGGCGGCGGGGGCGTCACTGGGCGTTGAGTGCCGGGGCGGGTGGGTGCCGGGGCGGAGGGTGCCGGCCCGGCGGGCGCGTCACCGGGGCCGGTGGGCGGCGCCGGTGTGAGGCCGGTTTAACCTGAGGCCTGGACGACCGAGACCGGATCCGGCCGCGGTACCGAGCAGTTCGAGGAGCCCCCGCAGATGTCCACCGAGACGCTTGTCAGCCTGGCCGCACCCATCTCCGACGAGACCGGTCCGGGCCTGTTCCTGCGGATCATCGTGATCGCGTCCTTCGTGGGCATCGGCCTGCTGGTCTGGATCATGGCCCGCGCCTTCAAGAACAACTAGGCCGGCCGGTTCCCGGTCCTTCTCCGGCCCCTTCCCGGTTCTTTCCCCGGCCCGTTCCCGGCCCTTCCGCGGGTGCGCGCTCACGCCCGGTCAGCGGCGGTGGGCCGCCGAGCGGTTGCGGTGTAACCCCCCGTACGATGACGGGTGGGCCCTCACCGGCCCGGAACAACCCCCAGGTCCGTTCACCGAGCCGAGAAGGTCCCGCCGACCATGAGCACTGCTGCCGCACTCCCCGTTCTGAACCTGCTCGCCGAGGGCGAGGGGGGCAACCACGACAGTCTGAACCCGGCACTGACCGGTGGCGCCGCGCTGGTCATCCTGCTGGTCCTGCTCTTCATCACCACCCGCTTCAACCGGGACCGCTGAGCCCGGTCCTGGGGCCGCTCGGGGAGCGTCCGGCCACCGGCCGGCCGCTCCCTCACGCATCTGCGGAGAACCCCCACCCGGCCGTTCCCGCACCGTAACGGGTGTCGCGTAAGGTGTGGCGGCATGGGAGAGCAGGCCGGGAATCCCGGCGGACCGGAACCGGCGAAGAAGCGCCTCGGCGTGATGGGCGGCACCTTCGACCCGATCCACCACGGCCACCTCGTCGCCGCCAGTGAGGTCGCGAGCGCGTTCCACCTGGACGAAGTGGTCTTCGTACCGACCGGACAGCCGTGGCAGAAGAGCGACCGCCACGTCACCCCGGCCGAGGACCGCTACCTGATGACGGTCATCGCCACCGCCGAGAACCCGCAGTTCTCGGTCAGCCGGATCGACATCGACCGGGACGGCCCGACGTACACCGTCGACACCCTGCGCGACCTGCACGCCCTGCACCCGGACGCCGACCTCTTCTTCATCACCGGCGCCGACGCGCTCGCCCAGATCCTGTCCTGGCGCGACTCCGACGAGCTCTTCTCGCTGGCCCACTTCATCGGCTGCACCCGTCCCGGACACACCCTGTCGGACGCCGGGCTCCCGGTGGGCGGGGTCTCCCTGGTGGAGGTCCCGGCGCTGGCCATCTCCTCCACGGACTGCCGCAACCGGGTCGCCAAGGGGGAGCCGGTCTGGTACCTCGTCCCGGACGGCGTGGTCCGCTACATCGACAAGCGGGCGCTGTACGCGCCGCGCGGGGACTGATCCAGGAGCGGTGCATGACTGATCGCAACGACGGCCGGCGGCCGGAGGACTGGTCCACCGGGCAGTACCAGCAGCCGTACCAGGGGTACCAGCAGCCGCAGGCGCAGCAGCCTCCGCAGCAACAGCAACAGCAACAGCAACAGCAACAGCACCAGCAGCAGTCGCAGTCGTACGAGCAGCAGCAGTACGATCAGTACGGGCAGCCGGTGTACGGGCAGGACCCGTACGGCTACCAGCAGCAGGGCTACCAGGGGTACGACGGGTACCAGCAGGGCGGCCACACCGGGCAGTTCCCGCCGCAGCAGCCGCAGTCGTACGGGCAGCAGTACGAGCAGCAGTACGACCAGTACGACCAGTACGGGCAGCCGGTGTACGGGCAGGACCCGTACGGCTACCAGCAGCAGGGCTACCAGGGGTACCAGCAGCAGCCGTACCAGGCCGCCGCCCCGGCCGTCGCCGAGCCGCAGGCCGAGGCCGCCGCGCCTCCCGCTGCCGCGCCCACCGCCCCCACCGCTGCCGCGGCGGCCACCGCCGCCCCGCCGCGTCCGCGGGTGCCCCGGCCCGCCGCCGAGCCGGAGTCGGCGACGGCGCCGGCCAAGGCCGGGCCGCCGTCCGAGCAGGTCGCAGGGGCGCGGGCCGGGAAGGCCGGGAGCAAGGCGCCCCGGGACAGTTACACGACGGGCGAGTTCACCTTCGTCGACGAGGAGGCGGAGGAGACCGAGGACGTCATCGACTGGCTGAAGTTCGCCGAGTCCCGCAGCGAGGTGCGCGCCGAGCGCCGCCGCAAGCTGCGCAACCGGCTGATCGGCCTCGGTGTGGTGGTGGCGCTCGCGGCCGGCGGCGTCGGCGGCTACCTCTTCCTCGCCGGCGACAAGCCGAGCGCGGCCACCGCCGCCGGCGGGCGCCAGGTCAACGTCGTCCACCTGCGCGACCTCCAGGGCAAGGTGTCCAGCGCGCTGCTGGTCAACGACGCCTCCGGGAAGAAGGGCACGGTGCTTCTGCTGCCCGACAACCTGCGGCTGCCCGGCCCGGGGGACCCGCCGGTCACCACGATCGGCCAGTCCATGGACGGCATCGGCGCCTCGGCGACCCGCGAGGGCCTGTCCACCGTGCTCGGCGCCCCGGTCGCCGGCACCTGGCGACTGGACACCCCGTACCTGGAGCTGCTGGTCTCCCAACTCGGCGGCGTCCGGGTGGACACCAACGCCGAGACCCACGAGGGCGGCAAGCCGGACGGCAAGCTGCTGTCCGCGGCCGGGAAGAACACCATGCTCAGCGGGAAGGCGGCGGTCGCGTACGCCACCCTGCAGAACCCCGGCGAGAACCGGGACGCCCAGCTGGCCAGGTTCGGGCAGGTCATGGACGCCGTGGTGCGCACCATGCCGACCGAGTTCAAGGACGCGAAGGACGACGTGCACCGGATGAACGCGGTGCTCGACCCCTCGCTGCCCGAGGACGCCCTCGCCGGGGTGCTCGTCCAGCTCGCCCAGCAGGCGAAGGACGGCCACTTCGGGACCACCGCGCTGACCGTCAAGCCGGACGGCAGCCTGGACGAGGCGACGGCGGGCAGGCAGGTCAAGGACGTGCTGGGCGGCACCGTGAAGTCCGCGGCCGTCGGCGACGCCCCGGCCCGGGTCGCGCTCCAGGACGGCAGCGGCAACGACGCCGCGGCGGCCGCCGCGCAGGTCCAGATCGTCAACTCCGGCCTGACCTTCATCCCGGGCGGCGCCAAGGCCGCCCCGCAGGCCGCCAGTGAGATCCGCTACACCGACGACACCCGGCAGGGCGCGGCGAAGTCGCTGGCGACCAGCCTCGGGCTGCCGGACACGGCGGTGAAGAAGGTGACCGGCGACACCCAGAACGCGGACCTGCTGGTCGTGCTCGGCAAGGACTACCAGCCGCCGAAGAACCAGTAGGGCGGTGGCCCGGCCCCGATCCGGGGCCGGCTCAGGCTCCGACCGGCCCCGACCGCCACCGACCGTCACCGGCCCCGGCCCGGTGACGGTCGGGGCCCGGGGGCGCGTAAATCGGTTCCGGGCCCGCCCGGGCGGCGTGAGATCCTGGAAGGCGACCCCGGCCGCGCGCCGGGGCGCCCCAAGCCGCCGAGCCGGAAGAACACCGTGACCGTCACCGACCACAGCCAGCAGCTCATCACCGTCGCCGCGCAGGCGGCTGCCGACAAGCTTGCGCACAACATCATCGCCTTCGACGTCAGCGAGGTGCTGTCGATCACCGACGCCTTCCTGATCGCCTCCGCGAACAACGACCGCCAGGTCCGCTCGATCGCCGAGGAGATCGAGGACCAGCTGCGCGAGCAGCTGGACATCAAGCCGGTGCGCCGCGAGGGCGAGCGCGAGGGCCGCTGGATCCTGCTCGACTACCTGGACATCGTCGTGCACGTCCAGCACTCCGAGGAGCGCTCCTTCTACTCGCTGGACCGCCTCTGGAAGGACTGCCCCGAGCTGCCGCTTCCCGAGGACGCCCTGGCCTCCCGCAACCGCCCGGACGCGTACACCGACGAGGCCGGCAACGCCGTCGCCCCCGCCGACGACTTCGGCAAGCCCGAGGACCTGCACTGAGCCGGGGCACGCGGGGCCCGCGCATCGTCTTCTGGCGGCACGGACAGACCTCCTGGAACCTCGAATCGCGATTCCAGGGCACCACGGACATCGAGCTGACCGGCCAGGGCGTCCTGCAGGCCCAGCGGGCGGCCCGGCTGCTCTCCGGGCTCCGTCCCGACCTGCTGATCTCCTCGGACCTCCAGCGGGCCCGGCGCACCGCCGCGGAGCTGGCCGAGGTCACCGGGCTCGACGTGCAGCACCACGAGGGCCTGCGGGAGACGTTCGCGGGCTCGTGGCAGGGCCTGACCAACGCCGAGATCCGTGAGCGCTACCCGGAGGAGTACGAGGCCTGGGCGGCCGGCGAGCCGGTGCGGCGCGGCGGTGACGGCGAGCTGGCCACCGAGGTCGCCGACCGCTCGGTGCCGGTGGTCCTGGAGGCCGTCGGCAAGCTCCCGGAGAACGGCACGCTGGTGGTGGTCAGCCACGGCGGGACGATCCGCACCATGCTCGGGCGGCTGCTCGACCTGGAGCCGGCCCAGTGGGAGCGGTTCGGCGGGCTGTCCAACTGCTGCTGGTCGGTGCTCGGCCACGGGGCGCGCGGCTGGCGCCTGCTGGAGCACAACGCGGGCACGCTCCCGCAGCCGGTCATCGGCGACGACACCTGACCGTTGCCGCACCGGCTCGGGCGGCAGCGGGTGCCGGGGGCCCTCAGGGGCCCTCGGCCGGGGCGCGGCGGGGGCTCGGAGGGGTCCGGAGGGAGGCTCGGTGGGGGTCCGGAAGGGCGGATTTCGCAGTTCCGGCCCTGACCAGCTAGAGTCTTCCTCGTTCGCAGGGAAGGAACGCGGCCCGGAAGGGAAGCGGGAGATCCGGTGAGTGCGGGGCTATAGCTCAGTTGGTAGAGCGCTTGCATGGCATGCAAGAGGTCTGGGGTTCAATTCCCCATAGCTCCACTCCGCATCGGCGGTCGTGGTCAGCCAGGGTCGCCCGTGTCGCGGGGCTATAGCTCAGTTGGTAGAGCGCTTGCATGGCATGCAAGAGGTCTGGGGTTCAATTCCCCATAGCTCCACAGGAGTTCGGAAGGCCGTCACCCAAGGGGTGGCGGCCTTCCGGCGTTTCGGGCGCTCGGTGTTTCGGCCCGGCGGTCCGGCCTTCCGGTGGCGGCCCTCGATTCCTGGGAGGGGCGGAAGCGGGGCGTGCGATGGTTGCCGCGCGCCCGGGGCGGGAGGCGTGCGCCCGGGGCGCGGAGGCAGGGCATCGGGGCGCGGGAGGTTGTGTCCGGGGCGTGGGGCAGGGCATCGGGGCGCGGGAAGTGGGGCGCCCGGGGCGTGTGGTGCGGGCCTCGGGGAATGGATTTCAGGAGCACGCCCTGGACCGTGTAAAGTAGTCGATGTCGCCGGGGGAAACGGCCGGAAACAACCGGGAACCACGGTGACATCGCAGGTCAAGGGGCTATAGCTCAGTTGGTAGAGCGCTTGCATGGCATGCAAGAGGTCTGGGGTTCAATTCCCCATAGCTCCACAGTAGTCGAGAGCCGCCTCCCGGAATCGGGAGGCGGCTCTTCGCCGTTCTGCCCCCGCCACCGGTCGCAGAGCCCCGAATCCCGCTACCGTCGTGCCATGGCCGATCTGGAGCGAAGGCGCAACGAGGAACTGGCCCGGATACTCCACCAGCTCGGCTGGAGTCCGGAACGGCTCGCCCGTGAGGTGAGCCTCGCCCTGCCGCCGGGCCTCGCCATCAGCTCCACCGCCCCGTACAAGTGGCGCGACCGCGGCATGGTGCCGCGCAGCCCGCACGACCAGGCGGTCTGCGAGGTGCTCAGCCGCACCCTCGGCATCGCCGTCACCTACGAGCAGCTCTGGGGACGGATGGGCGGCCACCGCGGCGCCAAGATCCTCTCGCCCCGGCTGCTCACCGACCCGTGGACCGCCGACACCGCCCAGACCGCGCTGCGCGAGGCCGCCACCGACGCCGGACCGGTCCGCCTCACCGACCTGTTCCGCAGCGCCGACCTCGACCAGGCCGCCGCCCGCCTCGACTCCCCGCCACCACCCGTCGGCGGCGGGGAGGGCGCACTGCGCGTCGAACCCGGGCTGGCCGGCGAGCTCGGACTGTCCTACCGCAGCAAGCAGAAGCTCGAACGGGCCTGCGGCGGCGGCCTCGTCCTCGGCCCCGTCCGCGCCGAACTCGCCATGCTGGCCAAGCTGTTGGAACTCGGCGCGTACGACGAACGGCTGGGCCGCGAGCTCTACGGCACGGCCAGCAGACTCGCCCGGCTGGCCGGCTGGGCCGCGTACGACCTCGGCCACGACGCGGCCGCCCAGCGCGCCTTCGTCGCCGCGCTGCGTGCCGCCCACGTCAGCGGTGACCCCCGGCTCGGGGTCCCGGTGCTCGGCGCGCTGGTCGTGCTCGCCACCCAGGGCACCGGCGGGCGCGGGCTGGACGCCGTCTCCGCGCTCGCGACCGCCCTGGACACCCACGGTGCCGCGCTCGGTCCCACCGCCCGGGCCCGCCAGTACGGCCGGCTCGCCCGCGCGTACGGCCGCCGGGGCGAGGCCGAGCAGGCCGAGGCCGCCGCCGCCCGGGCCTTCGCCGAACTGGACGGCCTGCCCGGCGCCGAGGAGGCCCGGGCCGCCCTCGCCGGGATGGTGGGGGAGGGGAGGCTGGCGCTCGGCCAGCACCGGCTGGCCAAGGTGCTGCTCGCCGAGGCCGTGGCCGGGCTCGGGCCGGGGCGGGCCCGCTCCAAGGCGCTGCTGATGGTGAGCCTCGCCGAGGCCCACCGCAGGCTCGGCGACCAGCGGGAGGCGGCCCGCACGGCTTCGCTGGCGCGCTCGGCCGCGGCGGGGATGCAGTCCGAGCGGCTGGCGAAGGCGCTGCGGGACTTCGACGCGGCGGGGCGGGCGGCGGCGCGGTAGGGCGGGGCCGTGCCGCCGGGGCCGCACGGCCCCGCGCGCCCTCCGTGCGGGCTCCTGCGGGCCTGCGTGCGGCCGCCCCGGCGGTGTACCCCGCAGCCCGTCGAGCGGCTTGCGGTACCCTGAGCCCATGCGAACCGTGCGCCTGCTCCTTAGCCGGCCGCGCTGACCAGGACCGGCTGCGCCCTCGGGCGGTGCCGGAGTCGGCGTGGCGTCCCCTCCTGCGAGGGGATTTTTTGTTTTCCGCCCCCGACCCCGTCCCGGGCCGGGTTTCCGGGCCGGCCGCCTGTGCGGTTCGCCAACTGACATCGATGGAGCTTGAAGGACCATGAGCGAGACGACCCCTGCGTCCGGCGCGGCCGAGACCGCGACCGAGCCGTTCCGGTACAGCGCCGCGCTGGCGGCGGAGATCGAGTCCCGCTGGCAGGACATCTGGGAGAAGGAGGGCACGTTCCACGCCCCCAACCCCACCGGTGCGCTGGCCGACCCGGCGGCCGGCGACGTCGCCGCGAAGCCGCACAGCTTCATCATGGACATGTTCCCGTACCCCTCGGGCGCGGGCCTGCACGTCGGCCACCCGCTGGGCTACATCGCCACCGACGTCTTCGCCCGCTACCAGCGGATGACCGGCCACAACGTGCTGCACACGCTGGGCTACGACGCCTTCGGCCTGCCCGCCGAGCAGTACGCGGTGCAGACCGGCACCCACCCGCGGGTCTCCACCGAGGCCAACATCGCCAACATGCGCCAGCAGCTGCGCCGGCTGGGCCTGGGCCACGACCCGCGCCGCTCGATCTCCACGATCGACCCGGAGTACTACCGCTGGACCCAGTGGATCTTCCTGCAGATCTTCAACTCCTGGTACGACGAGGACGCCCGCAAGGCCCGCCCGATCACCGAGCTGATCGCCGACTTCGAGTCCGGCGCGCGTGAGGTCCCGGGCGGTCGCGCCTGGGCCGAGCTGTCCGGCGCCGAGCGCGACGAGGTGCTGGGCGAGTACCGGCTGGCCTACGCCAAGGAGGTGCCGGTCAACTGGTGCCCCGGCCTGGGCACCGTGCTGGCCAACGAGGAGGTCACCGCGGACGGCCGCTCCGAGCGCGGCAACTTCCCGGTGTTCAAGTCCAACCTGCGCCAGTGGATGATGCGCATCACCGCGTACTCGGACCGGCTGATCGAGGACCTGGACCTGCTGGACTGGCCCGAGGCCATCAAGCTGCAGCAGCGCAACTGGATCGGACGCTCCGAGGGCGCCCGGGTCGACTTCTCCGTCGACGGCGGGAAGATCACCGTCTTCACCACCCGGCCCGACACCCTGTTCGGCGCCACCTACATGGTGCTGGCCCCCGAACACGACCTGGTCGACTCCATCGTCCCCGCCGCCTGGCCCGAGGGCGCGCCCACCGAGTGGACCGGCGGCGCCGCGACCCCCGCCGAGGCCGTCGCCGCCTACCGCGCCACGGCCGCCGCCAAGTCGGACGTCGAGCGACAGGTCGAGGCCAAGGTCAAGACCGGGGTCTTCACCGGCGCCTACGCCGTCAACCCGGTCAGCGGCGAGTCCGTGCCGGTCTTCATCGCCGACTACGTGCTGATGGGCTACGGCACCGGCGCCATCATGGCCGTCCCCGCCCACGACCACCGCGACTTCGCGTTCGCCCGCGCCTTCGCGCTGCCGATGCGCTGCGTCGTCGAGCCGACGGACGGGCGCGGCTCCGACCCGGCCGAGTGGGACGACGCGTTCGACACCTACGACTCCGTCATCGTCAACTCGGCCCGCTCCGAAGGCGATCTGTCGCTGTCCCTGGACGGGCTGAGCGTCGTCGAGGCCAAGGCCCACGTCACCGCCTGGCTGGCCGAGCGCGGCATCGGTGAGGGCACCGTCAACTACCGCCTGCGCGACTGGCTGTTCAGCCGCCAGCGGTACTGGGGCGAGCCCTTCCCGATCGTCTACGACGAGGACGGCGTCATGCACGCGCTGCCCGAGTCGATGCTGCCGGTCGAGGTCCCCGAGGTCGACGACTACTCGCCGCGCACCTACGACGCGTACGACGCCTCCTCCTCGCCGGAGACCCCGCTGTCGCGCAACGAGGCCTGGGTCAACGTCGAACTGGACCTGGGCGACGGCGTCAGGAAGTACCGCCGCGAGACCAACACCATGCCCAACTGGGCCGGTTCCTGCTGGTACGAGCTGCGCTACGTCGACCCGTCGAACTCCGCGGCGGTCGTCGACCCGGCCAACGAGCGGTACTGGCTGGGCCCGACGGAGACCAAGCCGGCCGGTGGCGCCGACCTGTACGTCGGCGGCGCCGAGCACGCCGTGCTGCACCTGCTGTACGCGCGCTTCTGGCACAAGGTGCTGCACGACCTGGGCCACGTCTCGTCCGTCGAGCCGTTCCACAAGCTGTTCAACCAGGGCATGATCACCGCCGACGTCTACCGTGACGAGCGCGGCTTCCCGGTGCCCGCCGCCGAGGTCGAGGAGCGCGACGGCCGGTACTTCTGGCAGGGCGAGCCGGTCAAGCGCGAGGCCGGGAAGATGGGCAAGTCCCTGAAGAACGCCGTCGCACCGGACGACATCGCCGACGAGTACGGCGCCGACACCCTGCGCCTGTACGAGATGTCGATGGGTCCGCTGGACGTCTCCCGCCCCTGGGACACCCGCGCCGTCGTCGGCTCGTACCGCTTCCTGCAGCGCCTGTGGCGCAACATCGTCTCGGAGACCACCGGCGAGCTGGTCGTCACCGAGGAGGAGGCGGACGAGGCGACGCTGCGCGCCCTGCACAAGGCGATCGACGGCATCCGCGGCGACATGTCCGGGCTGCGCTTCAACACGGCCGTCGCCAAGGCCATCGAGCTGAACAACTACCTGGTCAAGCGCGGTTCCACGCCGCGGACGGTGGCCGAGCAGCTGGTGCTGATGGTCGCGCCGCTGGCCCCGCACATCGCGGAGGAGCTGTGGCGCCGCCTGGGCCACGGCGACTCGCTGGCGCACGCCGACTACCCGGTCGCCGACCCGGCGTACGTGGTCGACGAGACGGTGACCTGCGTGGTCCAGATCAAGGGCAAGGTCAAGGCGCGGCTGGAGGTCTCGCCGGGCATCTCGGACGCCGAGCTGGAGGCGCTGGCACTGGCGGAGCCGGTGGTCGTCGCGGCGATCGGCGGGGCCGAGGTGCGGAAGGTGATCGCGCGTGCGCCGAAGCTGGTGAACATCGTCACCGGCTGAGTGCGGTCGTTGCCGCGGGCTCTCTCGGGGCTCTCGCGGGGGTTCTGTGGAGCTCTCGCCGGGCTTGATCGGGCGGGTGTCCTTCGGGGCGCCCGCCCGTCCGGCGTTCCACGGGGGCGTTCCACGGGGGCGTTCCACGGGGGGCGCGAGGGGTGCTCGCGGGGGCGTTCGCCGTGGTCGGGGCCCTCGGGGAGATCCCGGATCTGACCCTGATCTCCGTCCGCGGGGGCCGCTCGGGCTGCCCTCGGGCGGCTTCCGGAGGCTACCGTGGAACCCTCGGCGATGCGGCCCGCGTTGGGCCCGGTGAGGGCCGGAACGACGGCGGAAGGTGGCGCGCGATGGACGTGTTCGGCGTGATGATCGGCCTGGTCCTGCTCATCGGGGTCGCGGTGATGGCGCTGGCCGTGGTCGGCACCGTCAAGGCCGCCAAGGCCGTCGGCGCGAAGATCGAGAAGCACGAGGCCAACGCCCGTCGGGCCGTGCAGACCGCCACCCTCAAGGCGAAGAAGTACACCACGGTCGGCCCGGCCGCGCAGATCGCCTCCGTCCGGCTCGGCCTGCGGACCTCGCTCGACGGCACCCGGCAGGTGCTGGAGAGCGGCCTCGCACAGGACGGCCAGCTCGGCGAGTCGCTGGCCCTGCTGAAGCGGCTCGACGAGCACGCCGCCGAGCTCGACGGCGAGCTGCGGATGCTGGAGCGCGAGCCCGACACCGCGCGGATCGCCGTCAAGCTGCCCCAGCTGCGCGAGCGGGCCGAGCGGATCACGCACTCGGCGGAGACCATGCGCTGGGCCGCGCAGGACCGGATGCACCGGTTCGCGGAGGACGAGCTGAGCCGGCTGAGCCAGGAGTGCGAGAGCGAGGCGGGGGCGCTGCGGCACTGGGTCGCGGGGGGCGGTTCCTCCGGGGGCGCCTCGGGTGGCTCGGGTGCCGGGCGTACGTCGGGTGCCGGGCGTACGTCGGGGGCCGCGCGCTCTTCGGGGCCCGCGGGTACGGCAGGGCCCGCGGGGGGTGCGGCTCGGGCCGGTCTGACCGACGGGAAGGGGCGCCCGAGCGCGGAGGAGCTGCTCGGGCTCGCCGATCCGCTGGCCAAGCTGGCGCAGCGGCTGCGCAAGCCCTCGGCCGGGCCTTCGACGGGGCCCTCGGCGGGCTGAGCCGGCGGCGCGTCACGAGGCCTTCGGCCGACGGTTCGACCGACCTTCGACCGGTGCCCGGGCCCGGCACCGCCGTCCCGGACCAGGCGCTGTCCTCCCGGACCGACGGGGAGTAACCTCCGGCTCATGCCCTCCGACCTCGCGCTTGTCACCGATTCCACGGCCTATCTGCCGCAGGAGGCCCTCGACCGGCACGGGATCACGGTGGTCCCGCTGAGCGTCGCGGTCGGTGACTCCGTCCTGAGCGAGGGCGTCGAGATCTCCCCGAAGGACGTCGCCGAGGCGCTGCGCGGCAAGCAACGGGTGACCACCTCCCGGCCGAACCCGGAGGCCTTCGCCGCCACCTACCGGGCCGCCGCCGAGGCCGGGGCGAAGGGGATCGTCTCGGTGCACATCTCCGGCGAACTGTCCGGCACCGTCGAGGCCGCCCGGCTGGCCGCCGCCGAGGCGCCCGTACCGGTGCGGGTGGTGGACAGCCGACTGGTCGGGATGGCGCTCGGGTACGGGGTGCTGTCGGCGGCCGAGGCCGTCGCGGCCGGACAAGGCCTGGCGGAGGCGGCCGAGGCGGCCGTACGGCGGGCGGCCGGGACCAGCGGGTTCTTCTACGTCGACACCCTGGAGCACCTGCGCCGGGGCGGTCGGATCGGAGCGGCGCGGGCGCTGCTCGGCTCGGCCCTGGCGGTCAAGCCGCTGCTGCACCTGGACGGTGGGCGGATCGAACCGCTGGAGAAGGTGCGGACGGCGTCGCGGGCGATCGCGCGGCTGGAGGAGATCGCGGTCGAGCGGTCGGGGGAGCGGGAGGTCGACATCACCGTGCACCACCTGGCGGCGGAGGACCGGGCCGAACCGCTCGCGGAGCGGCTGCGGGCCCGGGTGCCGGGGCTGCGGGAGCTGTACGTGGGCGAGGTGGGGGCGGTGATCGGCGCGCACGTCGGGCCGGGGCTGCTGGCGGTGGTGGTCGCGCCGCGCTGAGGCGGGCGGTGCTGGTGGTGGGGGCCTGTCGGCCGGCTTGGTCGGTCGGCCTGGTGGCGGGTGGGCCGTCGGTGGGGGCGTCGGTGGGGCCCGTTGGCCGCTCGGTCAACTTCGGAGAGTCCTGTCCACTCTTGTGAGTGACACTATTTGTCCACAACCCCCGGGTTATCCACAGGGTTTCGCCAATTTCCGCGCGCTCGCCCGAGGACTCCTACCGTCCTCGGCATGACGACCATGAGCCTGGGCGCGGCGAAGCGCCACGCGATCAACGAGACGGTGCGGCTGCGGATGGCCGCGCTGCTGCCGGTGGGGGACGAACCGGAGGGCAGCTCGGCCGGCGGTCCGCCCGGGGCGGCCTCGCCGCCGACGGGGGCGCGGGCTGCGGCTGCCACCGGGCCGCCTCCGTCGATGTCACCGTCGGCGGTGCCGTTGGCGTCAGCGGCACCGGCCGGAATGCCGGTTTCGCCGGGTGGGGGCGGCCTGCTGGACCCGGGCGAAGCCGTGCAGCCGGCGGAGGCCGGGGCACATCCGCGGCCCCGGTCGTTCCCCTCGTTCGCCTCGGCGCTGGCGCTCGACCGGCGTGCGGTGGCCGGGCTGGCCATCCTGCTGCTGTTCGCGGTCGGCTACGCCGTGCAGCACTTCTGGCTGGCCCGCCCGCAGGCGATCGCGGTGCCCGCGCTGGCGGCGGTCGCGGCACCGGCAGGGTCCGATTCGTCAATCCCCGCCGACGCCTCCGCCGCCGATTCCAGGGCCGGGCCCGCGCCCGGAGCCTCGGCCGTCCCCGGTGCCGGGGCGGCGGCCGTCGTCGTGGACGTCGGCGGGCGGGTCCACCTCCCCGGCCTCCACACCCTGCCCGGCGGCTCCCGGGTGGCCGACGCGCTACGGGCGGCAGGCGGTCCACTGCCGGACACGGACACCCGAAGCCTCAACCTGGCCCGTTTCCTGACGGACGGCGAGCAGATCCTGGTCGGAGAACAGCAGCCCGCTCCCGCCCCGGCCGCCGTGAGCGGAAGCGGAGCCCCTGGACCCGCCGCGCCCCGACCACCCGTCAGCCTCAACCGCGCCACGCTCGAACAGCTCGACTCCCTGCCCGGCGTCGGCCCCACTCTCGCCCAGCGCATCCTCGCCTACCGCACCTCGCACGGCTCCTTCCGCTCCCTCGACCAACTCCGGCAGGTCAGCGGCATCGGCGCCCGCACGTACGCGGAACTCCGCCCGCTGCTGACCCTCTGACGCTTCCACCGCTGTCGCCCCCCGCACGCCCCCTGCCCGCTTCCCCAGCCATCGATGGGAGGTACCGCCGTGTCCGTCGCCACCATGCCGGTCGGTCCGGCCGCCGCGCCCCGCTCTCCGGGAGCCGACTTCCGGCTGCTGCTGCCCGCCGTCTCGGCCTGGGCGGTCACGGCGGCGCTCCTACGGCTGGAACCGGGGTACGAGCCCCTCGTCCTCACCGCGGCCGGCACTGCCGCGCTCGCGGCCGTCCTGCTGCTCACCCGGCCGGGGGCCCTGCGCCGGCGCGGGGCCGCGGCGACGTCGGCCGCCGTCCTGCTCACGGGCGCGGCGGCCGCGATCGCCACCCCGCTGCACACCGCCGACCTTCACCGCGGGCCACTACCGGCGCTCGCCCGCGCGTCCACGGCCGCCGGACCACGAGCGCCGGGCGCGTCCGCCCCGGTGGTGGACGTGGAGCTGACCGTCGCCGGGGATCCGAAGATCCACACCTCCCGGGGCGGCGCCGTCGGTGGGCAGCGGCTCCTCACCGTGGACGCGGTGGCCGACCGCGTCACCCTCCTCCCGGACGGGCGGAGCACCCGCACGCGTACACCGGTGACCGTCATGGCCCGAGGGGCGGAGAGCGGGCCCTGGCAGCGGCTGCTCCCGTCCCAGCGGCTGGCCACGGAGGCCGAGGTACGGCCGGCGGGGGAGGGCCACGACAGCGAGTCCGCCGCGCTGCTGGTCGTCCACGGGCCGCCCCGGCAGCTGGCCCCGCCGAGCCTGCCGCAGCGGATCGCAGGCCGGCTGCGCGAAGGCCTGCGCGCGGCCACCGACGGGCTTCCCGCGGACGCGCGCGGACTCCTCCCGGGGCTGGTCGTCGGGGACACCTCGCGGCTGCCCGACGACCTCGACGACGCCTTCCGGGCCACCGACCTGGTCCACCTGGTCGCGGTCAGCGGGGCCAACCTGGCGATCGTCCTGGGTGCGCTGCTGGGCGCGCCCGGGCGGGCCGGAACCCCGGAGCGGCGCGGGCTGGCCGCGGTGCTGGGGCTGTCGCTGCGCACCGGCGCGCTGCTGGGCACCGCGCTGACGCTGGCCTTCGTCACCGTCTGCCGTCCTGAGCCCAGCGTGCTGCGGGCAGCCGGGACGGGGCTGATCGGCATGCTGGCCCTGGCCACCGGCCGTCCTCGCAAGGCGGTGCCCGCGCTCGCCGGAGCGGTCCTGGTGCTGGTCCTGCTGGACCCGTTCCTGGCGCGCTCGTTCGGCTTCCTGCTCTCGGTGCTCGCCACCGCCGGGCTGCTCGTCCTCGGACCGCACTGGGCCGAGGCCCTGCGGGCCCGGCGCTGGCCGCCTCACCTGGCGGGCGCGCTCGCGGCAGCGGCGGCCGCTCAGGCGCTGTGCGCTCCGGTGACGGTGGTGCTGTCCGGGCACATCAGCCTGGTCGGCATCCCCTGCAACCTGCTGGCCGAGTTGGCGGTGGCCCCGGCGACACTGCTCGGCTTCGGGGTGCTCGCCCTGCAACCGCTCTTTCCGGCCCTGGCCCGTCTGCTCGCGGAACCGGCCGGGGTGCCGGCCGGCTGGCTCGCCCTGGTGGCGCGCCGCGGCGCCGAAGTGCCGGGTGGCCAACTGGCCTGGCCGGGAGGGTGGTTCGGAACGGCGACGGTCGCGCTGGCCGTCCTGGCGGCCTGCTGGGTGGCGCCGCTCCTGCTGCCCCGGCGGTCGGAGCCAGGAAGGCCCGCGCCCAAGCGGCGGCGCTGGGCGCGGACCCTGGTGACGGGGGCACTGACGGCGGTCCTGCTGGCTGTGCTGCTGCGCCCGCCACAACTCACCCGGATCGCCACCGGCTGGCCACCGCCGGGGTGGCGACTGGTGGTGTGCGACGTCGGGCAGGGAGACATGTTGGCCCTGTCGACCGGGGCGCCGGACAGCGCGGTGGTGATCGATGCCGGGCCGGATCCGAACGCCGCGGACAGGTGCCTGCGCGACCTCGGCATCACGACGGTGCCCTTACTGCTGCTGACGCACTTCCACGCCGACCACGTCGAGGGCGTCCCGGGGGTGTTGCGGGGCCGCAGGGTCGGCGCGGTCGAGGGCACCACGCTGGACGACCCACCGGGCGAGGCCGCCCGGGTGGCGGGTTGGGTCGCAGGCGCCGGTCTCCGATTGCTCAGAGCCGGTCGGGGTGAACGGCGCTCGGCCGGCCACGAGTTGGCCTGGGAGGTGGTGTGGCCCGTCCCCGACGCGGCCGTCGAAGCGCCGGGCCCGAACAACGCAAGCGTCGCATTGATGGTGTCACTGACAGGAGGACTACGGATGGCACTGCTCGGAGATCTCGAACCGCAGGCCCAGTCGGCGCTGTTGGGCCGGGTGGGGAGGGTCGACGTCATGAAGGTGGCGCATCACGGATCGGCCCACCAGGACTGGGACTTGGCGGGCGCCCTGCGGCCCCGGCTGGCCCTGGTCTCCTGCGGTGAGGGCAACCCGTACGGCCACCCGTCCCCGAGGACGGTCGACCACCTGCGGGCACTCGGCGCCACCGTGCTGCGGACCGACCGGGAGGGGGACATCGCGGTGACGGGCGACTCCCCGGCCACCCTCGGCGCCGCCGTCCACCCCCAGCCCACCCACGCGGCCCGCCACCCGCGCAGCCACGGCGGGAACAGCGGGAACAGCGGGAACGGCGGGCCCGGCGGGAACGGCGGGAACTCCCGTGAAGCCCACACCCCCGAAGCCCAAGCCCTCACCCCCGCCCACCCTGGGCAGACCCCTGCCGCCCCCCGAGCCCCGCCCCAGTGACCCCCGCGCTCTCCTCCTCCCACCAACCACGTGGGGCAGGGATGGGGTAGGGGGTTGTGGGAGGAGGGGAGAGGAGCGGGAGCGGGGCCAGCAGAAACGTTCCGGCGCGCTCCGGGCGGACCCGGAGCGCGCCGGAGAAGACTCGCAAGCCGCCCAGGCAAAGTGCAGCCCGCAGCCGGGTGTCGCGGGACCGCGCTAAGCCATGCGCGAAGCCATGGGGGAACCGGTTGCGGCGTGCTCCGGGCCTGGCCCGGAGCACGCCGCGAAGAGCCTCGTCCCTTGGAGCGCGGGAGGAGCGAGGGGGCAGAGCGCCGCGGCACTCCATGGCAACAAGCGTGGGGCCCCGGATCCGTGGTTCAGACCGTGCGGGGGAGTGGTCGCCTGGGTGCCCCCGGTTTTCCGCACTTCTGATCAGGAAGGCGCCGGTCACCGGCCCTGCGGCTCTCAGGCCTCCTCGCGCCAGCCCTCGTAGCCGGCCGCGAGGGTGTCGAGAGCGTGGAGCAGTGCGGGCGTCCAGCCGTTCTCCGGGGCTTCGGCCACGATCAGCCACTGGGCGTCCTCGGCGTCGTCCTCGCCCGCGAGCGCGTCGCGGACGACTTCGAGCTCGCCGAGGTCGGGCTGGGTGGCGCCGAGCTCCTCGGCGGCCTCCTCGGCGGCGTCGCGGTCGGGCAGGACGAGCAGTTGCCGGGCGTACGGGTCGTCGACGTCCGGGAGGTCGGTGGTGCGGTTCTCGGTCACCCCGTCATTGTCCAGGTCGGGCCGCCCGCTCCGCCGGGCGGGAGCGCCGGTGGCCCGTCGGGAGTGTCCGCGGACCGTGGGATGCTGGTACGCGATGGCCAGGAAGAGTGCACCCGACGACCTGCTCGCCCCGCTGACCCTCGCGGTCGGCCAGGAGGAGCTGCTGCTGGACCGCGCGGTCGCCCAGGTGGTGGCGGCGGCGAAGGCGGCGGACCCGGACACCGACGTGCGGGACCTGCCGCCCGGCGGCCTGCAGCCGGGCAGTCTGGCGGAGCTGACCACGCCGTCGCTGTTCGCCGAGCGCAAGGTGATCGTGGTCCGGGCCGCGCAGGACCTCTCCGCCGACTCCGTGAAGGAGGTCAAGGCGTACATCGAGGCCCCGGCCGAAGAAGTGATCATGGTGTTGGTGCACGCCGGCGGCGCCAAGGGCAAGGGCCTGCTGGACGCGGGACGCAAGGCCGGCGGGCGCGAGGTGGCCTGCGCCAAGCTGACCAAGGCGAGTGAGCGGCTGGCCTTCGTCAAGGGCGAGTTCCGCACTCTGGGCCGCTCGGCGACGCCGGAGGCCTGCCAGGCGCTGCTCGACGCGCTCGGCAGCGACCTGCGCGAGTTGGCGGCCGCCTGCCACCAGCTGACCTCGGACGTCGAGGGCACGATCGACGAGACGGTGGTGGCCCGCTACTACAGCGGCCGCGCCGAGGCGACCGGCTTCGAGGTGGCGGACCTGGCCGTCACCGGCCGGGCCGCGGAGGCGCTGGAGCGGCTGCGCTGGGCGCTGGCCGTCGGCCAGCCGCCGACCGGCATCACCTACGCGCTGGCCTCCGGCGTGCGCAGCATCGGCCGGCTGGCGAGCGCCGGGCGGAACATGCGCCCGGGGGACCTGGCGCGCGAGCTGGGCATGCCGCCGTGGAAGGTCGACCGGGTCCGCCAGCAGATGCGCGGCTGGACGGGTGACGGCGTGGCCACCGCGTTGACCGCTATCGCCCAGGCCGACGCCGCCGTCAAGGGCGGCTCGGACGACCCGGCCTTCGCCCTGGAGCGCGCGGTGGTCGCCGTCGCCCGGGCCGCCCGGGCGGGCTCCCGTCCCGCCTACTGACCGGCCCGCCTGCCGGCGCCGGGGGCGCCCGCCTACCGGCCTGCCCGTCTGCCGGAGTCGGAGAACGGCCGACGTCGGAAAGCGGCCGACGTCGGAGAACGGCCGACGCCGGGAAGCGGCCGACGAGACGGCACAGCGAGGCCCGGGCCTACTTCTTCATGGCCCGCACGGCGTCCTGCCCGTCGGACTGGAGGGCGCCGCGCAGCTCCTCCCTGGACGGCGGCTTGCCCTTGCCCTCGGTGTAGCTGGCCGTGTAGTTGATGTAGTACGTCATCCCGCCGTCGAGGATGTCCAGCTCGGCGTAGACGCTGTGGTACTGGCCCGAGCCGTCGTCCTTGTACAGGAAGTACGCCTCCTCGCCGATCCCCGCGATGTCGGTGACCTGGTAGCCGCGTGCCCGGTAGAGCTCCTTGTTGGCCGCCAGCTCGGGCGCCGGGTTGACCGCCTTGTGCAGGTCGGCGCGCATGTAGAGGTTGGCGTACTCGCTGTCGCTGCCGCCGGTGCGCTTGAGCGACATCGAGCAGTTCATGCTGTCCAGCGCCGGGTGCCGGTCGGTGTGGTGGGTCGGCGCGGAGCTGTCCGAGACGGAGTACGTCTGGAGGAGCTTGGTGGGCTTCCCGGTGGTGCAGAAGTCGTCGGAGAGGTGGTAGCCGCGCAGGCCGCGCGGCGAGGAGTCGCTGCTGACCAGGCCGGGGA
The DNA here is from genome assembly GCF_053598615.1 of Kitasatospora sp. NPDC001095. Taxonomy (NCBI): domain Bacteria; kingdom Bacillati; phylum Actinomycetota; class Actinomycetes; order Kitasatosporales; family Streptomycetaceae; genus Kitasatospora; species Kitasatospora sp. NPDC001095. Next base: position 58,080 of record NZ_JBSFKQ010000036.1, read on the forward strand.
TCGCCATCACGGCGGCGGCCCAGCCGGCCGAGACGATCACCGCGCCGACGAACGCCCAGACGGCGTTGCGCCGCAGGTTCCCGGTCCTCGCGGGGACGGCTCCCGGGGGCATGCCGGACACGGGTGCCATGCCGGGGGCGGTGGGCAGCCCCGGCGGCGGTCCGAAGCCGCCGGCTCCCGCCGGGCCCGGAGCCCCCGGAGCCCCGAGAGCCCCCGGTACGGGCTGCGCGCCCCCGCCCGGCTGCTGCGGCGGCGGGAAGCCGTACCCCGGTCCGTTCTGTGCCGGTGGCGGCGGTGGCGTCGTCATGGAAGTCCCCCCTGAACCTGGCGCCGGAGTGCTCCCCGCACCCCGGTCGAACCTGACCGACCCTAGCGGCCGGACCACGAAACGCGACAGGCGCCGCAGTGGCCTCCGGGGAGGAGGCCGACTGCGACGCCTGCCGCACTGCTTCGTTGCACCGCACCCGCGTGGCGAACGCAGGCCGCGTGCGGTGCGAGTCTTGCGCGCCTCGGGGTCCGGGTAGAGGGCCGGTCGACCCGAAGCGGTGGGGGCACAGCCCCCGGGGCGTCAGGCCTGGGCGGCCGCGTTGACGCGCTTGGTGATGGCCGACTTCTTGTTGGCGGCCTGGTTGGCGTGGATGACGCCCTTGCTCACGGCCTTGTCCAGCGCCTTGGAGGCGGCGCGGGCCAGCTCGGTGGCCTTCTCGGTCTCGCCGGCGGCAGCGGCCTCACGGGCCTTGCGCAGAGCGGTCTTCAGCGAGGACTTGACGGCCTTGTTGCGCAGGCGCGCCTTCTCGTTGGTCTTGTTGCGCTTGATCTGGGACTTGATGTTCGCCACGAAGGAGCCTCAGTCTGTCTGAAAGATTTGAACGGGGTCACACCCGGCGGCCTTCGGTCCAGCTGAGAGGGCATGCCGAGGCCAGGTGCAGCAGCCCACGCTACCAGGGGCCCGCTGCCCGCCCCAAACCGGCCGCCCGCGAAGGCTCCTCCCGTCGCCCGACCGGGGCCGACCGGCACCCCTTCCGCGCCCGACCGGCAGCCCACCCCGTGCTCGTGGGAAGATGGGAGGAACTATTTCGATCGGACGAGACTGTCCGGTCCCCGGGAAAACCGGTCAGCGATGACCCGGACACCCCCGGCCCCGGACCAACGGAGAATCGGACCAAGGTGCCCGCGACCCCCAGCAATGTGCCAGAGCCCAGCCGTACCGACCCGGCGCTGATCCGCAACTTTTGCATCATCGCCCACATCGACCACGGCAAGTCGACGCTCGCAGACCGGATGCTGCAGATCACCGGCGTCGTCGACCCCCGGCAGATGCGTGCCCAGTACCTCGACCGCATGGACATCGAGCGTGAGCGCGGCATCACCATCAAGTCGCAGGCGGTCCGCCTCCCGTGGTCGCCGAAGACGGGGCCGAACGCCGGGACGACGCACATCCTCAACATGATCGACACCCCCGGCCACGTGGACTTCACGTACGAGGTGTCCCGCTCCCTCGCCGCGTGCGAGGGCACCATCCTGGTGGTCGACGCGGCCCAGGGCATCGAGGCGCAGACCCTCGCCAACCTGTACCTGGCGCTGGAGAACGACCTCACGATCATCCCGGTCCTCAACAAGATCGACCTGCCGGCCGCCCAGCCGGAGAAGTACGCGGCCGAGATCGCCCACATCATCGGCTGCGACCCCTCCGACGTGCTCCAGGTCAGCGCCAAGACCGGCCTGGGCGTCGAGGACCTGCTCGACCACATCGTCAACACCATCCCGGCCCCGGTCGGCGTCAAGGACGCCCCGGCCCGCGCGATGATCTTCGACTCGGTGTACGACTCCTACCGCGGCGTGGTCACCTACGTCCGTGTCGTGGACGGCCAGCTCACCAAGCGCGAGCGCATCTCGATGATGTCCACCGGCGCCACCCACGAGCTGCTGGAGATCGGTGTCATCTCGCCCGAGCCGAAGGTCGCGGACGGCCTCGGTGTCGGCGAGGTGGGCTACATCATCACCGGTGTGAAGGACGTCCGGCAGTCCAAGGTCGGTGACACGATCACCTCGATGCACAAGGGCGCCACCGAGCCGCTCGGCGGCTACAAGGACCCGCGCCCGATGGTGTTCTCCGGCCTCTACCCGCTGGACGGCTCGGACTACCCGCTGCTGCGCGACGCCCTGGACAAGCTGCGGCTCAACGACGCCGCCCTGGTGTACGAGCCGGAGACCTCGGTCGCGCTCGGCTTCGGCTACCGCTGTGGCTTCCTCGGCCTGCTGCACCTGGAGATCATCCGGGAGCGCCTGGAGCGCGAGTTCAACCTCGACCTGATCTCCACCGCCCCGAACGTGGTCTACCGGGTGATCATGGAGGACGGCAGCGAGCACACCGTCACCAACCCGAGCGAGTTCCCGGTCGGCAAGATCGCCGAGGTGTACGAGCCGGTCGTGCGCGGCACCATCCTCGCGCCCAACGAGTTCGTCGGCGCGATCATGGAGCTCTGCCAGTCCCGCCGCGGCAACCTCCAGGGCATGGACTACCTGTCCGAGGACCGGGTCGAGCTGCGCTACACCCTGCCGCTCGCGGAGATCGTCTTCGACTTCTTCGACCAGCTGAAGTCCAAGACCCGCGGCTACGCCTCGCTGGACTACGAGCCCATCGGCGAGCAGACCGCCCAGCTGGTCAAGGTCGACATCCTGCTGCACGGCGACGCGGTGGACGCCTTCTCCGCGATCGTCCACAAGGACAAGGCCTACAACTACGGCGTGATGATGGCGGGCAAGCTCCAGAAGCTCATCCCCCGCCAGCAGTTCGAGGTGCCGATCCAGGCGGCCATCGGCTCCCGGGTGATCGCCCGCGAGACGGTTCGCGCGATCCGCAAGGACGTCCTCGCCAAGTGCTACGGCGGTGACATCTCCCGTAAGCGGAAGCTGCTGGAGAAGCAGAAGGAAGGCAAGAAGCGGATGAAGATGGTCGGCCGCGTGGAGGTCCCGCAGGAGGCCTTCATCGCCGCGCTGTCCACCGACGCCGAGCCGCCGAAGGAGAAGAAGTAACGGCGGCCGGCGGCGACGCGCGCCGGAAGGGCCCGGGCACCCGCCCGGGCCCTTCCGGCTTTTCCGCGGCCCCTCCGCCCGCGCCCGTCCGGCGGGCCGAAGTGCGAGGGGCCGAAGTGCGACGGGCCGGGGCGGGAAGTCCCCGCCCCGGCCCGCCGACTGGTGGGACGTCAGTCCATCTCGGCCACGGCCTCGGCGAACTGCGCCTGGTAGAGCCGGGCGTAGGCGCCGTCGGCGGCGATCAGCTCGTCGTGCGAGCCCTGCTCGACGATCGAGCCGTTCTCCATCACCAGGATCACGTCGGCGTCCCGGATGGTGGAGAGCCGGTGGGCGATCACGAAGCTGGTGCGGCCGGTGCGCAGCCGGGCCATGGCCCGCTGGATGAGCACCTCGGTGCGGGTGTCGACGGAGCTGGTCGCCTCGTCCAGGACCAGGATGGACGGCTCGGCGAGGAACGCCCGGGCGATGGTGATCAGCTGCTTCTCGCCGGCGCTGACGCCGGTGCCCTCGTCGTCGATGACGGTGTCGTAGCCGTCCGGCAGGGTGCGCACGAAGCGGTCGACGTGGGCCGCCCTGGCGGCCTCGATGACCTGCTCGCGGGTGGCCGACTCGGCGCCGTAGGCGATGTTGTCGGCGATGCTGCCGCCGAACAGCCAGGTGTCCTGGAGCACCATGCCGATGCCGGAGCGCAGTTCCTCGCGGGACATCGCGGCGATGTCCACGCCGTCGAGGGTGATCCGTCCGGAGCTGACCTCGTAGAACCGCATCAGCAGGTTGACCATGGTGGTCTTGCCGGCGCCGGTGGGGCCGACGATGGCGACGGTCTGGCCGGGTTCGACCTTGAGCGAGAGGTCCTCGATGAGCGGCTTCTCGGGGTCGTAGCGGAAGGACACGTCCTGGAAGACGACCCGGCCGTGCACCACGTCGGGCCGTTCGGGCATGGCCGGCTCGGGGCTCTGCTCGGGGGCGTCCAGCAGCTCGAAGACGCGCTCGGCGGAGGCGACGCCGGACTGCACCAGGTTGGCCATGCTGGCGACCTGGGTGAGCGGCTGGCTGAACTGCCGCGAGTACTGGATGAACGCCTGGACGTCGCCGATGGACAGCGCGCCGCTCGCCACCCGCAGGCCGCCGACGACGGCGACCAGCACGTACTGGAGGTTGCCGATCAGCATCATCGCGGGCTGGATGATGCCGGAGATGAACTGGGCCTTGTAGCTGGCCTGGTAGAGCGCCTCGTTGTGCGCGCGGAAGGTTTCTGCGGACTCCTGCTGGCGCCCGAACGCCTTGACCAGGGTGTGGCCGGTGTACATCTCCTCGATGTGGGCGTTGAGCTGGCCGGTGGACATCCACTGCTGGACGAACTGCGGCTGGGCCCGCTTGCCGACCTTGGTGGCGACGACCACCGAGACCGGCACCGAGACCAGCGCGATCACGGCGAGCAGCGGGGAGATCCAGAACATCATCGCGAGCACGCCGACCACGGTGAGCAGCGAGTTGACGACCTGTCCCAGCGTCTGCTGCATGGACTGGCCGATGTTGTCGATGTCGTTGGTGACCCGGCTGAGCACCTCGCCGCGCGGCTGCTTGTCGAAGTAGCTGAGCGGCAGCCGGGCGAGCTTGGCCTCGACGTCCTGGCGCAGCCGGTAGCCGGCGGCCTGGATGGCCCGGGTGGCGAGCCGGCCCTGGACGATGCCGAAGAGGGCGGAGGCGACGTAGACGCCGAGCACCCAGAGCAGGACGGTGCCGATGGCGCCGAAGTCCATGCCCTGGCCGGGGATGAAGTCGACGGCGGAGAGCAGGTCGGCGATGCCGCCGTCGCCGTGGGCGCGCAGCCCTTCGATGACCTGTTCCTTGGAGGCGCCGGCCGGGAAGCGGGCGCCGATGACGCCGGCGAAGATGAGGTCGGTGGCGTCGCCGAGGATCTTGGGGCCGATGACGGCGCAGCCGATGCCGAGCACGCCGAGGATCAGGACGCCGATCAGGGTGTTGCGTTCGGGGCGCAGCAGGCCGAGGACGCGCTTGCCGGAGCCCTTGAAGTCCATGGACTTCTCGGCGCCTTGGCCGCCCATGAAGCGGCCGGGGCCGGCCGGGCCGCGGCGGGCGGCGGCGGCCTGCGAGTCGCTGGGCAGTGTGGCGGGCTTCGGGTCGTCCTTGGAGAGGGCGGCCTTCTCGGGGGCGGCCGTGGCGGCGTTCGCGGGGCCGTCCGCGGGGGCGGTGGCTCTGGGGGCCGGGCCCTTGTTCAGATCGGGCTTTCCGGGGCTGGTCACGCCGCCTCCTGCTCGGTGAGCTGGGAGAGCACGATCTCCCGGTACGTCGGGTTGTCGGCCATCAGTTCGTGGTGGGTTCCGGTGCCGACGACGGCGCCCTCGTCGAGGACGATGATCCGGTCGGCGTCGCGGATGGTGGACACCCGCTGGGCGACGATCAGGACGGTGGCGTCGGAGGTCTCGCGGGCGAGCGCCTTGCGGAGCTTGGCGTCGGTGGCGTAGTCCAGCGCGGAGAAGGAGTCGTCGAAGAGGTAGACGGAGGGCCGGCGGACGAGGGTCCGGGCGATGGCCAGGCGTTGGCGCTGGCCGCCGGAGACGTTGCCGCCGCCCTGGGCGATGGGGGCGTCCAGGCCTTCGGGGAGCTTCTCGACGAACTCCTTGGCCTGGGCGATCTCCAGGGCGTGCCAGAGTTCGTCGTCGGTGGCGTCGGGTCGGCCGTAGCGGAGGTTGCTGGCGACGGTGCCGGAGAAGAGGTAGGGCTTCTGCGGGACGATGCCGACGCTCTCGGCGAGCGCGGCGGGGGCGAGTTCGCGGACGTCCACGCCGTCGATCAGGACCCGGCCGGAGGTGGCGTCGAAGAGCCGGGGGACGAGGCCGAGCAGGGTGGACTTGCCGCTGCCGGTGGAGCCGATGATGGCGGTGGTCTCGCCGGGGCGGGCGGTGAGGTCGATGCCGCGCAGCACCGAGGCCTCGGCGCCGGGGTAGCGGAAGTCGACGTCGCGCAGTTCCAGGTTGCCGCGGCGTGCCGTCTCGGTGACGGGAGCGGTGGGCGGGACGACGCTGCTGTGGGTGCCGAGGACCTCTTCGATGCGCTCGGCGCAGACCTCGGCGCGCGGCACCATCATGAACATGAAGGTGGCCATCATGACGCTCATCAGGATCTGCATCAGGTAGGAGAGGAACGCGGTGAGCGCGCCGATCTCCATGGCGCCGCTGTCGATGCGGTGCGCGCCGAACCAGAGCACGGCGACGCTGGAGACGTTCACCACCAGCATGACGGCGGGGAACATGACGGACATCAGCCGGCCGACCTGGCGGGCGACGTCGGTGAGGTCCTCGTTGGCGCCGGCGAAGCGGGCCTGCTCCTGGTCGTCCTTGACGAAGGCGCGGATGACGCGGATGCCGGTGATCTGCTCGCGCAGCACCCGGTTCACGGTGTCGATCCGCTCCTGCATGCTGCGGAACTTGGGGCGCAGCGCGCGGACCAGGAGGAGCACGACGACGCCGAGCGCGGGGATGACGGCGAGCAGCAGGCCGGACAGCGGGACGTCCTGGTTGAGCGCCATGATGATGCCGCCGACGCACATGATCGGCGCGGCGACCATGAGCGTGAAGCTCATCAGGGCGAGCATCTGGACCTGCTGGACGTCGTTGGTGGTGCGGGTGATCAGCGAGGGCGCGCCGAACTGGCCGACCTCGCGGGCGGAGAAGCTCTGCACGCGGTCGAAGACGGCGGCGCGGACGTCGCGGCCGAACGCCATGGCGGTGCGGGCGCCGATGAAGACGGCGCCGATGGAGCACAGGGCCTGGACGACGGTGACGGCGATCATCACCCCGCCGACGCGCAGGATGTAGCCGGTGTCGCCCTTGACCACACCGTCGTCGATGATGTCGGCGTTGAGTGTCGGCAGGTAGAGCGCCGCGAGGGTGGACACCAGCTGGAGCAGCACCAGCAGGGTGATCGGTCGGGAGTACGGGCGCAGGTACGCCCTCAGCAGTCTGATCAGCACTAGCACACTCTTGTCGTCGCCGGTCGGGTTGGCCACCCCTAATTCTGGGTGGTCCATGGTGCGGGGCGGGCCATTCGGCGTGTGGGAACCGGAGGTTTGCCCGGCCTTTGCCCTGCGGCAGGGTGCGGCACGGGGGTGCGGGGGCGTGCCGTCGGGTACTGCCCTCTTACGGAATGACCGCTTTCCCCCTAGGCTGCTGATTGCCCCTTTGTTACTGACCGGTACCGCTCAGGTGAACCGGGGGCCCGGCGGCCGCCCCCCATGGACGCCGCGACAATCCCTCACACGGCCACCCGCCACCGGAGGTCCTCGTTGAGTTCCGCGCAGTCCCTGATCGGCTCCGGCAGGCCCGACCTCGTCGCCGGGCGTCCCGCCTCCGTCGCCCACCTGTTCCTGGAGCGGGTCGCCCTGACCCCGAACGCCGAGGCCTACCGCTACCCCTCGCCCGTGGACGAGCAGGCCGCCGACGGCGCGCCCGGCGCCGAGCAGTGGCGCTCGCTCACCTGGGCCCAGACGGCGACCCGGGTGAAGGCGGTGGCCGCCGGCCTGATGGCGCTCGGCATCCGGCCCGAGGACCGGGTGGCGCTGGCCTCCTCGACGAGGCTCGAGTGGATCGTCGCCGACCTGGGCGCCATGTGCGCGGGCGCCGCGATCACCACCGTCTACCCGAGCACCAACGCGGACGAGACCGCGTTCATCCTCTCCGACTCCGGCTCCCGGGCGCTGTTCGCCGAGAACGCGGCCCAGCTGGCCAAGGCCGTCGGGCAGATCGACCGGCTGCCCGAGCTGCGCACCGTGATCCTCTTCGACGCGCCCGCCGAAGCCCCCGAGACCGCCGGCCTCGACCTGATCACCCTCGCCGAGCTGGAGGAGCGCGGCACCCGGTACCTGGCCGAGCACCCGGGCGCGGTGGAGAAGGCCGTCGAAGGGCTCGACAAGGAGCAGCTGGCCACCCTGATCTACACCTCCGGCACCACCGGCCGCCCCAAGGGCGTGCGCCTGGTGCACGACTGCTGGGCGTACGAGGGCCGGGCGCAGGAGGCCAGCGGGCTGCTGGGCCCCGACGACGTGCAGTTCATGTGGCTGCCGCTGTCGCACGTGTTCGGCAAGACGCTGATCTCCGGGCAGATCGCCACCGGGCACGTGATGGCGGTGGACGGCCGGGTGGACCGGATCATCCACAACCTGCCGGCGATCCGGCCGACCGTCATGGCCTCGGCGCCGCGCATCTTCGAGAAGGTCTACAACGGCATCGCGGGCAAGGCCAGGGCCGAGGGCGGCGCCAAGTACAAGATCTTCATGTGGGCGGCCAAGGTCGCCCGCGAGCACGCCCGGGTGGTGCAGGAGAACCGGGTCGCCACCGGGACCGACTCCGCCCCGCTGGGCCTGCGGGCGCAGCACGCGCTGGCCGACAAGCTGGTGTACGCGAAGATCCGGGCGGCCTTCGGCGGCCGGCTGCGCGGCGCGGTCTCCGGCAGCGCCGCGCTCGCCCCGGAGATCGGCTACTTCTTCCTCGGCGCCGGGGTGCCGATCCTGGAGGGCTACGGCCTGAGCGAGACCAGCGCCGGCTCCTGCGTCAACCGCGCGGAGGACGTGCGGATCGGCACGGTGGGCCGCCCGCTGCCCGGCACCGAGGTGCGGATCGCCGAGGACGGCGAGATCCTGCTGCGCGGCCCGGGCGTCATGCGCGGCTACCACAACCTGCCGGAGAAGACCGCCGAGGTGCTGGAGCCGGACGGCTGGTTCCACACCGAGGACATCGGCGAGCTCACCCCGGACGGCTTCCTGCGGATCACGGACCGCAAGAAGGACCTGTTCAAGACCTCCGGCGGCAAGTACGTGGCGCCCAGCGAGGTCGAGGGCAAGTTCAAGGCGGTCTGCCCGTTCGTCAGCAACATCCTGGTGATCGGCAACGGTCGCAACTACTGCACCGCGCTGATCGGCCTGGACGAGGCGGTCCTGCTGCCGTGGGCCGCCGAGCACGGCCTGGCCGGCAGGTCCTACGCCGAGCTGGCCGTCGAGCCGGCCGTGCACCAGCTGATCGAGGGCTTCGTCAAGCGGGTCAACGGCGACCTCCAGCGCTGGCAGACGATCAAGAAGTTCCACCTGCTGCCGCGCGACCTCGACATCGAGCACGGCGAGCTCACCCCGAGCCTGAAGATCAAGCGCCCGGTGGTCGAGCGGACCTACGCGGACGCGGTGGCCGCGATGTACGCGGGCGCCAACGAGGCCTGAGCACCCCAGCTCCCGTACGGCCCGCCGGTTCGGTCGGGCCGTACGGGACAATGGGCTCATGCCCTCCGCACTCCCCGACGGCGAACCGGTGCCGTCCGACGGTTCCCTGCCCGCGCACGCCCTCGACGGGCTGGGCTCGCGGCCGTTCGGCTTCTACCTGCACGTGCCGTACTGCGCCAGCCGCTGCGGCTACTGCGACTTCAACACGTACACCGCCACCGAGCTGCGCTCCTCCGGGGCGGTCGCCTCGCAGGACACCTACGCGGACAACGTGGTCGCCGAGATCCGCCTGGCCCGGAAGGTGCTGGGGGACACGGACCTCCCGGTGCGGACGGTCTTCCTCGGCGGTGGCACCCCGACCCTGCTGCCCGCCCGCGACCTGGTGAGGATGCTCGCCGCGATCCGCGACGAGTTCGGCCTCGCCGAGGACGCCGAGATCACCACCGAGGCCAACCCGGAGTCGGTGGACCCGGCGTACCTGGCCGAACTGCGCGAGGGCGGCTACAACCGGCTCTCCTTCGGCATGCAGAGCGCCCGCCCGCACGTGCTGAAACTGCTGGACCGCCACCACACCCCGGGCCGCCCCGAGGCGTGCGTGGCCGAGGCCCGCGCGGCCGGCTTCGAGCACGTCAACCTCGACCTGATCTACGGCACCCCGGGCGAGTCCGACGACGACTGGCGGGCCTCCCTGGACGCCGCCATCGGCGCCGGGCCCGACCACGTCTCCGCGTACTCGCTGATCGTCGAGGAGGGCACCCGGCTCGCCGCCCGGGTCAAGCGCGGCGAACTGCCGATGATCGACGACGACGTGCACGCCGACCGCTACCTGATCGCCGAGGAGGCGCTGAGCGCCGCCGGCTACTCCTGGTACGAGGTCTCCAACTGGGCCACCACCCCCGAGGGCCGCTGCCGCCACAACGAGCTCTACTGGACCGGCGCCGACTGGTGGGGCGCCGGCCCCGGCGCCCACAGCCACGTCGGCGGCGTCCGCTGGTGGAACGCCAAGCACCCCGCCGCCTACGCCCGGGCCCTCGCCGAGCAGCGCACCCCCGCCCAGGCCCGCGAGCTGCTGGCCGACGAGGACCGCCGCGTCGAGCGCGTCCTGCTCGAACTGCGCCTCGTCGAGGGCGTCCCCCTCGACCTGCTCACCGCCACCGGCCGCGAGTGGGCCGCCCGCCACCTCGCCGACGGCCTCCTCGCCCCCGGCCCCTACGAGCGGGGCCGCGCCGCCCTCACCCTCCGGGGCCGCCTCCTGGCCGACGCGGTGGTACGTGACCTGGTGGACTGAGTGTCGTTAACGTGGTGTCAGCCGTCGGAGGGAGCGCGCCATGACCGCCATCGATGACCGGGTGACGGGGATCTTCGAGAACCTGGAGGTCCCCGAAGGCTTCAAAGCCGAGCTCATCAGGGGGGAAATCGTGCTGATGGCCGGGCCGGATCTGGTCCACAACATCATTGTCGAAGCCATCCGCGACCAGCTTCCCCGGTCGCGGTGGCACCGCTTGACCACGCAGGACATCGACCTTCCCGGGCTGACGAGCGAGCCCCAGCCGGATCTCGTCGTGTTCGAGCGGGACGCCTTCGAGGGGCCCGGCCGTTTGGTTCCCGCGCCCCTTCTCACGTTGGTGGTCGAGGTCGTCTCCAAGACCAGCGTCCTGCGCGACTACCGGACCAAGCGGGAGTTGTACGCGGAGGGCGCGATTCCGGTGTACCTGGTCGTCGACCCGATCAAGGCCGTCTGTGTGCTCCTGACCGAGCCGACCCTGGCGAGCGCCTCCGGACTCCCGGACTACACGGTGGAGCGGACGACCAAGTTCGGCGAACCCATTCCGCTGGACCTGCCGGGCATCACACTCGACACCTCGGAGTTCAAGACCTACTCCTGACCCGGCAGGGCCGTGAAGTCGATCAACTCCTCCACCCGGCCCAGGAGTTCGGGCTCCAGGTCCTTGTAGCTGTTCACCTTCGACAGGATGTGCTTCCAGGCCGCCGGGGTGTCCACCGGCCAGCCGAGGCGGCGGCAGGTGCCCTCCTTCCAGTCCTCGCCCCTCGGGACGGCGGGCCAGGCGGGGATGCCGACGCTGGCGGGCTTAACGGCCTGCCAGATGTCGATGTAGGGGTGGCCGACGACCAGCACCGAGGCGCCGGTGACCTGGGCGGCGATGCGGTGCTCCTTGGTGCCGGGGAGCAGGTGGTCGACCAGGACGCCGAGGCGCCGTTCCGGGCCGGGGGCGAAGTCGGCGACGATCGCGGGCAGGTCGTCGATGCCGCGCAGGTACTCGACGACCACGCCCTCGATCCGCAGGTCGTCGCCCCAGACCCGCTCGACCAGCTCGGCGTCGTGCCGGCCCTCGACGTAGATCCGGGACTCGCGGGCGACCCGGGCGCGGGCGTTCGGGACGGCGATCGAGCCGGAGGCGGTACGGGCCGGGGTGCGGGGCGCCGCCGGGCCGGCCGGGCGGACCAGGGTGACGACCCTGCCCTCCAGCAGGAAGCCGCGCGGCACCAGCGGGAACACCCGGTGCTTGCCGAACCGGTCCTCCAGGGTGACGGTGAACCCCTCCGCGGTCTTCTCGCAGCGCACCACCGCCCCGCAGAAGCCGCTCGCCGCCTCCTCGACCACCAGGTCCCGCTCGGCGGGCACCTCCGGGGCGGGCTGCTGCTTCTTCCACGGCGGGGTCAGGTCGGGTCCGTACTGGCGGCTGCGCATGGTCGCGAGTCTACGGACGGACCGTCACAGGCCCGGCGCGCCCCAGACCGGGAACCAGCGGCTGAGGTCCTTCTCCAGCCGCAGGTCGTTCCCCAGCATCGCGTTGACCTGCAGCTCCAGCGGGCTGTTGCGCCGCTCCCCGCCGCCGGGCATCGGGGCGAAGGGGTAGAACGTTCCCCGTTTGTACAGGTAGACCAGGGCCAGCGACTGCCCCTCGGGGTTGCGGAAGGCCACCAGCGAGCAGAGCAGCTGCGGCCCGAAGCCGTTCGCCTCCAGCTCGCTGTTGACCGCGTGCAGGTCGTTCACCAGCTCCGGCAGTTCCTCGGGCCGGTGGCGGGCGAGCAGCCAGGTGTAGCCGTAGCCGTCCTTGGAGGCCTCCACCGGGACGCCGCCGCGCTCGGTGTCGGCGTCCAGCAGCGCCCTGACCTGCTGCTCGACCTGGACGAAGGCCGCGCCCTCGACGGCGGCGAAGCAGACCGAGCCGAGCCCGGTGGGGGTGAACCCGGCCCCGGCCTCCAGGGTGAGCGCGGCGGACGGCACGCCGAACAGCTGGTCGAGGTCGGGCTTGACGGGTTTGGTGCGGCCGAACAGGGTGTCCAGGAATCCCACGGCGGTCCTTTCGGGACGGAACGGACTGGGACGGGTCGGGACGGAATCGGCTGAGTCGGGTCGGGTCGGAATCGGCTGGGACGGGTCGGGACGGAATCGGTGGGTCGGGTCGGGCTCAGTGTCCGAGCTGCCCGGAGATCCTCGCCAGCTGCTCCAGCCGCTTCTCCAGCGTCGGGTGGGTGGAGAACAGCTGCGAGGCGGTCTCCCGGGCGCTCAGCGCGGGGGCGAAGTAGAAGGCGTTGTACGGCTGCGCCTGGCGCAGGTCCTTGCTGGGGATGGCCGCGATCTGCCCGGTCACCTTGGTGAGCGCCGAGGCCAGGGCGCTGGGCCGGCCGGTGAGCTGCGCTGCGGCCCGGTCCGCGGCCAGCTCGCGGTAGCGGGACAGCAGCCGGGTGAGCAGGAAGCTGATCGCGTAGACGACGATCGACACCAGCGGGATGATCAGCGCCAGGACGGCCGCGTTCTGGTCGTTGTTGTTGCGCCCGCCGCCCATGAACCCGCCGTACACGGCGATCCGGGTCATCGCCCCGGCGAGGACGCCGAGGAAGCCGGCGATCGTCATCACCGCGACGTCCCGGTGGGCGACGTGCGACAGCTCGTGGGCGAGGACGCCCTCCAGCTCCTCCGGCTCCAGCCGGCGCAGCAGCCCGGTGGTCACGCAGACCACCGCGTTCTGCGGGTTGCGGCCGGTGGCGAAGGCGTTCGGCATGTCGCTGTCGGCGACCGCCACCCGGGGTTTGGGCATGTCGGCGAGGGCGCAGAGCCGGTCGACCGTGCCGTGCAGCTGGGGGAACTGTTCCGGGGACACCTGGCGGGCGCCCATCGCCCGCTCGGTGATCTTGTCGCTGAACCAGAACTGGGCCACGAACAGCCCGCCGGAGATCAGGACGATCAGTGGCCAGGCGCCGCGCAGCAGCGCGATCAGCAGGCCGGTGAAACCGACGTACAGCAGCCCGATCACGAACATCGTCGCGACCATGCGGCTGGTCAGGCCGCGGTCGGGCGCGAAACGGGTGTGCTGGCCCGAGCTCGACATCGCTTGCTCCTCCGTTCGCCGTCGCTTTCGATGCTGCCACCCGGACGGCTTCCCGGCACCACTGCGGCGCCGGGAGGATCGAACCGGCGGGGCCCCGCGGGCCGTGTCCGGAACTGCGGGCAGGATCACCCCGGTCGGGCCGTTCCTGCCACAGGACCCGGGCCGTACACTGGCAGGTACGGTTCTGGCACTCGTACGTTCAGAGTGCCAAGGCCGAGGGCCCCGGAACGGCCCGCAGCGAGGGACACGGTCGGACGACGTGCGAGGACGGAGGTGCGTGCCCCATGGCCGGTGAGGTCCGCCAGCTGGACGAACGCAAGCTCGCGGTGCTCCGCGCGATCGTGCAGGACTACGTGGGCACCGAGGAGCCGGTCGGCTCCAAGGCCCTGGTGGAGCGGCACAACCTCGGGGTCTCCCCGGCGACCGTCCGCAACGACATGGCGGCGCTGGAGGAGGACGGCTACATCCACCAGCCGCACACCAGCGCCGGCCGCATCCCCACCGACAAGGGGTACCGCCTCTTCGTCGACAAGCTCGCCGAGATCAAGCCGATGACCGCCCCCGAGCGCCGGGCCATCCGGCACTTCCTGGACGGCGCGGTGGACCTGGACGACGTGGTCGCCCGCACCGTGCGGCTGCTCGCCCAGCTCACCCGGCAGGTCGCGGTGGTGCAGTACCCGTCGCTGACGCGCTCCACCGTCCGGCACATCGAGCTGGTGGCGCTGGCCCCGGCCAAGGTGATGCTGGTGCTGATCACCAACACCGGCCGGGTCGAGCAGCGGATGGTCGACTGCCCGGGCCCGGTCGGCGAGACGGTGCTGGCGGACCTGCGGGCCCGGATCAACGCGAGAGCCGCCGGCCGGCGCCTCCCGGAGGTCCCGGGGCTGCTGGAGGAGCTGCCGGCGCAGTTCGAGCAGGCCGACCGGCCGACCGTCAGCACGGTCCTGGCGACGCTGTTCGAGACGCTCGCCGAGCAGAACGAGGAGCGGATCATGCTGGCCGGCACGGCCAACCTGACCCGCTTCGGGCACGACTTCCCGCTCACCATCCAGCCGGTGCTGGAGGCCCTGGAGGAGCAGGTCGTCCTGCTCCGTCTCCTGGGTGAGACCGCGGACGCCGGGATGACGGTCCGGATCGGGCGGGAGATCGCCTACGAGGGGCTGAATTCCACCTCGGTCGTTTCGGTCGGCTACGGTTCGGGCGACGAGAGCGTGGCGAAACTGGGTGTGATCGGTCCGACCCGGATGGACTACCCGGGCACAATGGGGGCGGTGCGAGCGGTGGCGCGGTACGTGGGCCAGATCCTGGCCGAGTCCTAGCAAGGGTCGCCGTCGGGCCTCCGACGGCGGCGTCCAGTCGCAGCACTACTACAGGCGGAACAAGCGGAGCATTTGGTGGCCACGGACTACTACGCGGTACTCGGCGTCCGACGGGATGCGGGGCAGGACGAGATCAAGAAGGCGTTCCGGCGCCTGGCACGCGAACTGCACCCGGACGTCAACCCGGACCCGAAGACGCAGGAGCGGTTCAAGGAGATCAACGCCGCCTACGAGGTGCTCTCCGACCCGCAGAAGCGTCAGGTCTACGACCTCGGCGGGGACCCGCTGTCCCCGGGCGGCGGCGGTGCGGGCGGCTTCGGGGCCGGCGCGGCGGGCTTCGGCTTCTCCGACATCATGGACGCCTTCTTCGGCGCCGCGGCCGGCCAGCGCGGCCCGCGCTCGCGCACCCGCCGCGGCCAGGACGCCATGATCCGGCTGGAGATCACCCTGGAGGAGGCCGCCTTCGGCACCACCAAGGAACTCCAGGTCGACACCGCCGTCACCTGCACCACCTGCAGCGGCGAGGGCGCGGCCCCCGGCACCTCGGCGCAGACCTGTGACATGTGCCGCGGCAAGGGCGAGGTCTCCCAGGTCACCCGGTCCTTCCTGGGCCAGGTCATGACCTCCCGCCCCTGCCCGCAGTGCCAGGGCTTCGGCACCGTCGTGCCGACCCCGTGCCCGGAGTGCGCCGGCGACGGCCGCGTGCGGGCCCGCCGCACCCTGACCGTCAAGATCCCGGCCGGTGTCGACAACGGCACCCGGATCCAGCTGGCCGGCGAGGGCGAGGTCGGCCCCGGCGGCGGCCCGGCCGGCGACCTGTACGTCGAGATCGCCGAGACCACCCACAACATCTTCCAGCGGCGCGGGGACGACCTGCACTGCACCGTCACCATCCCGATGACGGCGGCCGCGCTCGGCACCCAGGTGCCGCTGCAGACCCTGGACGGCCTGGAGGAGGTCGACATCCGACCCGGCACCCAGTCCGGGCAGTCGATCCCGCTGCACGGCCGGGGCATCACCCACCTGCGCGGCGGCGGCCGGGGCGACCTGATAGTGCACGTCGAGGTGAAGACGCCCAGCAAGCTCGACGCCGAGCAGGAGGAGCTGCTGCGCCGCCTCGCGGTGCTGCGCGGCGAGGAGCGCCCGTCCGGCCAGTTCGCACCGGGCCAGCAGGGCCTCTTCTCCCGGCTGAAGGACGCCTTCAACGGCCGGTAGTCGTCCGCGGAGGGGTGCCGGGGGCTCGGCCCCCGGCACCCCTTCCGTGTGTCCGTCCCACTTCTGGAGGTTTTCCGTCATGACCGCGCCCGTCTTCTTCGTCGAGACCGAGCGGATCGCCGCCGCCGCGCCCGGGGCCGTGGTGCGCCTGGACGGCCCGGAGGGGCGGCACGCGGCCGCGGTCAAGCGGCTGGAGCCGGGCGAGGCGGTGACCCTGGCCGACGGGCTGGGGCTCGGCGTGGACGGCACGGTCGACACGGTGCTCGGCAAGGACGGGATCGACGTGACGGTCGCCGCCGTGCGACGGGAGCCGGAGCCCGCGCCGCGGATCGTGGTCGTCCAGGCGCTGCCCAAGGGCGACCGCGGCGAGCTGGCCGTGGAGACGATGACCGAGGTCGGCGTGGACGTGGTGATCCCGTGGTCCGCCTCGCGCTGCATCACCCAGTGGAAGGGCGAGCGCGGCGCCAAGGCGCTCGCCAAGTGGCGGGCCACCGCCCGGGAGGCCGGCAAGCAGTCCCGCCGGCTGCGCTTCCCCGAGGTCCGGGACGTGATGACCACCCGGCAGCTGGCGCCGGTGCTGCTGGGGGCCGCGTTCGCCGCCGTGCTGCACGAGGAGGGCGCCGAGCCGCTGGCGCACGCCGGTCTGCCGGAGGCCGGGGACATCGTGCTGGTGGTCGGCCCGGAGGGCGGGGTCTCCCCGGAGGAGCTGGCCGCCTTCGCCGAGGCCGGCGCCAAGCCGTACCGGCTGGGCCCCTCGGTGCTGCGCACCTCCACCGCCGGGGTCGCCGCCGGCGCACTGCTGCTGGGGCGCACCGGCCGCTGGTCGTAGCGCGCCCCGGCGCCCTGGTCGCGGCCGTGTGACGGCCGTCCGCGGGCGGCGCCGGGAGTCTGCGGAAAACGGCGCGGACCGTACGCGCGGCTGCCTAGGCTGGCCGGGTGACGGACTCCCTGAGCACCTCCCCGAACAGCTCGGCGGGCGCCTACCTGCGCCATCCCCACCTGCACGGCGACCTGGTCGCCTTCGTCGCCGAGGACGACCTCTGGCTCGCCCCGCTGGAAGGCGGCCGGGCCTGGCGGCTGACGGCGGACCACCTGCCGGTCCACCACCCGCGGTTCTCCCCGGACGGGCGTCACCTCGCCTTCACCACCACCCGGGACGGCGCCCCCGAGGTGCACGTGGTGCCGGTGGACGGCGGCCCGTCGCGCCGGCTCACCCACTGGGGCAGTCACCAGACCCGGGTGCTGGGCTGGACGGCCGACGGCCGCCCGATCGCCGCCACCGCCGCCGGCGAGTCGAGCTTCCGCCGCACCTGGGCGCACGCCGTGCCGCTGGACGGCGGCGAGCCGCAGCGGCTGCCGTACGGGCCGGTCGGCGCCCTCGCCTTCGAGCCGGGCGGTGACCGGGTGCTGCTGAACAGCGTCAACGGCCGCGACCCGGCCTGGTGGAAGCGGTACCGGGGCGGGCGGGCCGGCAAGCTGTGGCTCGGCCGGGACGAGTTCGCCCGCGTCCACGCGGAGCTGGACGGGCAGCTGGACTCGCCGCTGTGGGTGGCCGGGCAGGACGGGCGCGACGGCAGGATCGCCTTCCTGTCCGACCACGAGGGCGTCGGCGAGCTGTGGTCCAGCCGCCCGGACGGCACCGACCTGCGCCGCCACACCACCGACCCGGACGGCTTCTACGCCCGGGGCGCCACCACCGACGGCACCCGGGTGGTCTTCCACCGGGCCGGCGACCTCTGGCTGCTGGACGACCTGGCGGGCGCCGAGCCGCGCCGGCTGGACGTCCGCCTCGCCGGTCCGCGGGCCGGGCGCCGCCCCCGCCCGGTGCCCGCCGCGCACTGGCTGGACTCCGTCGCCCCCGACCGCACCGGCCGGGGCAGCGCCGTGGTGGTGCGCGGCAGCGTGCACTGGCTGACCCACCGCGAGGGCCCGGCCCGGGTGCTGGACGAGACCCCCGGCGTGCGCGGGCGCCTGGCCCGGGTGGTGCCCGGCGAGGACGGCGCCCAGGGCGTGCTGTGGGTGACCGACGCCGAGGGCGAGGACGCCCTGGAGTTCGCCCCCGACCTGCACGGCACCGAGCGCCGCCGGCTGGCCGCGGGGCGGCTCGGCCGGGTCAACTCGCTGACGGTCTCCCCGGACGGCAAGCGGGCCGCGCTCGGCGTGCACGACGGCCGGGTGCTGCTGGTCTCGCTGGCCGACGGCGCCGTGCACGAGCTGGATCGCAGCGCCGACGGCGAGCCCGGCGGGCCCGCCTTCAGCCCGGACTCGGCCTGGCTGGCCTGGTCGCGCCCGGTGCGCGGGATGGGCCCGCACTCGCTGCGCCAGATCGTGCTGGCCGACCTGGCCACCCGGACCGTCGGCGAGGTCACCCAGCCGCGCTTCGTGGACACCTCGCCCTCCTTCACCGCGGACGGCCGCTACCTGGCCTTCCTGTCGGTGCGCAACTTCGACCCGGTCTACGACGCCCACGTCTTCGACCTGTCGTTCCCGAACGGCTGCCGCCCCTACCTCGTCACGCTGGCCGCCGACACCCCCTCCCCGTTCGGCCCGCGGCGGGCCGGGCGCCCGCTCGGCGGGGAGGAGGACGAGCCGAAGGCCGGGAAGGCGGACGGCGAGGCGGCGGCCGGTGCCGCGCCGGTGACCAGGGTGGACCTGGACGGCATCGCCGACCGGATCGTCCCCTTCCCGGTCGAGGGCGGCCGCTTCGAGGAGCTGGCCGCCGCCAAGGACGGCGTGCTCTGGACCAGGGCCCCGCTGATGGGCGAACTCGGCGACGAGGCCGCCTCGTTGGACGACGACCGGCCGCGCCCGGTGCTGGAGCGCTTCGACCTGCGCAAGCGCCGGGTCGAGCAGCTGGTGCACGGCGTGGACGACTTCGCGGTCAGCGCGGACGGCACCCGGGTGGCCGTGCTGGACGAGGGCGAACTGCGGGTCGTCCCGGCCGACCACAAGGGCGGCGACGACGAGGAGACCGCCGTCGACCTCGCCCGGCTGCGGGTGACCGTCGACCCGGCCGCCGAGTGGCGGCAGATGTACGCCGAGAACGGCCGACTGATGCGGGACAACTTCTGGCGCCCCGACCTCTCCGGCGTGGACTGGGCCGGGGTGCTGGAGCGCTACCGGCCGCTGGTCGAGCGGATCGGCTCGCACGACGAACTGGTCGACCTGCTCTGGGAGGTGCACGGCGAACTCGGCACCTCGCACGCCTACGTGATGCCGTACGGCCGGTACACCGAGCCCGCCCGGCGCCAGGGCCTGCTCGGCGCCGACCTGGTCCGGGACGGCGAGCAGTGGCGGATCGCCCGGATCCTGCCCGGGGAGTCCTCCGACCCCAGGGCCCGATCGCCGCTGGCCGCGCCCGGCGCGGCGATCCGCCCGGGCGACGCGGTGCTCGCCGTCAACGGCCGCCCGGTGGACCCGGTCACCGGGCCGGCGCCGCTGCTGGCCGGCACCGCCGGGCAGCCGGTCGAGCTGACCGTGGCCGGGAAGGACGGCACCGACCGGCGCCACCCGGTGGTCGTCCCGCTCGCTGACGAGGAGGCGCTGCGCTACCACGACTGGGTGGCCGGGCGGCGGGCCGCGGTGCGCGAGCTGTCCGGCGGGCGGCTGGGCTACCTGCACATCCCCGACATGCAGACGGCCGGCTGGGCCCAGCTGCACCGCGACCTGCGCAGCGAGATGGCCAGGGAGGGCCTGGTCGTCGACGTCCGGGGGAACCGGGGCGGCCACACCTCGCAGCTGGTGATCGAGAAGCTGGCCCGCCGGATCATCGGCTGGGACGTCATCCGGGACACCGACCACCCGGTGCCCTACCCGGCGGACGCCCCGCGCGGCCCGGTGGTCGCGCTCGCCGACGAGTTCACCGGTTCGGACGGCGACGTGGTCAACGCCGCCGTCCAGGCGCTCGGGATCGGCCCGGTGGTCGGCACCCGCACCTGGGGCGGGGTGATCGGCATCGACAGCCGCTACCGGCTGGTCGACGGCACCCTGGTCACCCAGCCCAAGTACGCGCTCTGGATGGAGAACTACGGCTGGGGCCTGGAGAACCACGGCGTCGACCCGGACGTCGAGGTGCCGTTCGCCCCGCACCACTGGGCGGCCGGCGAGGACCCCCAGCTGGCCGAGGGCGTCCGGCTCGCGCTGGCGGGGCTCGCCGAGACCCCGGCCCGCACGGCGCCGCCGCTGCCCTGGGCGTAGCGGGGCTCGGTGGCGGGGCTTCGTAGCGGGAAGCCGGAGTGGGGGGGGGGGGGGGGGGCCGTCACCCAACGGGGTGGGGGGGGGGGGGGTGGGTTGGGGGGGGGTGGGGGGGGGGGGGGGGTGGGGGGGTGTTT
>NZ_JBSFKQ010000037.1:0-77014 GCF_053598615.1 Kitasatospora sp. NPDC001095
CCCACCAGGACGAAGCACAACCACCCCTACAGACAGGCACCTTGTCGGCACTCACTGTCCCACACCCACCCCGAGCGACTTCGCCAGCAGAGTCGCTGGGCCGACTTCCTGCGCAACGGCGTGGAAGCTCCAGCGGCGAGGCGAAGCCGAAGCCGCACCGGGGTGGGGGGTGGGGGGTGGGGGGTGGCTCAGCCCACCGAGGAGTAGGCGATGATGCCGCGGCGGAGGCCGTCGACGGCCTTGCGGGCGGTCCTGCGGAGTTCGGCGTCCTCGCCGGCGGCGTCCTGGATCTGGCCGAGGACGTCGATCAGCTGCTTGGTCCAGCGGACGAAGTCGCCGGCCGGCATGTCGGCGTCGCGCAGGACCTGGTCGAGGTTGTGGCCGAGCGCCCAGCGGTAGGCGACCCAGGCGAAGCCCAGGTCGGGCTCGCGCTGGCCGACGCCCTCGGCGGTGTTGATCCGGTGCTGCTCCTCCAGGGCGTCCAGGTGGCCCCAGATCCGGACCATCTTGCCGAGCGCCTCCTTGGCCGCGCCCTCCGGCACCCGGGGGGCGCCGGCGTCGTCGGACTGGCGGGCCTCGTACACCAGCGCCGAGGCGCAGGCGGCGAGTTCGGCGGCGGCCAGGCCGCTCCAGACGCCCTCGCGGATGCACTCGGAGGCGAGCAGGTCGAGTTCGCCGTAGAGCCGGCCGAGCCGCTTGCCGTCGTCGGTGACGGTGTCCCCGCTGAGGTAGCCGAGGTCGGTGAGCAGCGCGCAGACCCGGTCGAAGGTGCGGGCGATGGTGTGGGTGCGCGAGCGCATCCGGCGTTCCAGCAGTTCGGTGTCGCGGTGCAGTCGGTGGTAGCGCTCGGCCCAGCGGGCGTGGTCCTCGCGGTCGGAGCAGCCGTGGCAGGGGTGCTGGCGCAGTTCGGTGCGCAGCCGGGTGATCTCCGGGTCGTCGGCGGCGGCCGCGCGGCCGCGCCGGAAGCGCTCGGGCTCCAGGTGTCCGGCCTTGGTGCGCAGTGCCGAGGCGAGGTCGCGCCGGGACTGCGGGCTGCGCGGGTTGAAGGACTTGGGGATGCGCAGCCGTTCGATCGCGGCGACCGGGTGCGGGAAGTCGATCATGGCGAGCCGCTTGACCTGCCGCTCGGCGGTGAGCACCACCGGGCGCGGGCCGTCCTGGAAGTCGGGGTGGCGCGGGCCGCCCCGGCCGGAGCGGTTGACCGGCGGCAGGCCCGGGTCGAGGACCAGGGCGAGGCCGGCGAACTTGCCGGTGGGCACGTGGATGACGTCGCCGGGCTTCAGCTGCTCGATGGACTCGACGGCGGCCGCGCGGCGCTGGCTGGTGCCCTCGCGGGCCAGCTCGTTCTCGCGGTCCTTGAGCCGGCGGCGCAGCTCCATGTACTCGTCGAAGTCGCCGAGGTGGCAGGTCATCGACTCGCGGTAGCCCTCCAGCCCTTCCTCGTTGCGCTGCACCTGGCGGGCGATGCCGACCACCGAGCGGTCCGCCTGGAACTGGGCGAAGGACGTCTCCAGCAGCTCGCGCGAGCGGTGCCGTCCGAACTGGGAGACCAGGTTGACGGCCATGTTGTACGAGGGCCGGAACGAGGACTTCAGCGGGTAGGTGCGGGTGCCGGCCAGGCCGGCCAGCGCCTCCGGGTCGAGGCCGCGCTGCCAGAGGACCACGGCGTGGCCCTCGATGTCGATGCCGCGCCGCCCGGCCCGGCCGGTGAGCTGGGTGTACTCGCCGGGGGTGATGTCGGCGTGGGTCTCGCCGTTCCACTTGACCAGCTTCTCCATGACCACCGAGCGGGCGGGCATGTTGATGCCGAGCGCGAGGGTCTCGGTCGCGAAGACGGCCTTGACCAGGCCCTTCACGAAGAGCTCCTCGACGACCTCCTTGAACCGCGGCAGCATCCCGGCGTGGTGGGCGGCGATGCCGCGCTCCAGCCCGTCCAGCCACTCGAAGTAGCCGAGGACGTGCAGGTCCTCGTCGGGGATGTCGGCGCAGCGCTCCTCGACGACGGCCCGGACCTGGGCGCGCTCGGAGTCCTTGTTGAGCCGCAGCCCGGAGCTGAGGCACTGCTGGACGGCGGCCTCGCAGCCGGCCCGGCTGAAGATGAAGGTGATCGCGGGCAGCAGGCCCTCGGCGTCGAGCCGGTCGATGACGTCCACCCGGCCCGGCGTCCAGACCCGGCCGGGACGGCCGTTGGGCATCGAGCGGCCCCGGCCGCGGCCGAAGCGGTCGCGCGGGTTGCGGTCGAGCTCGGAGCGGGCGAGCCGGACCAGCTCGGGGTTGACGGCCTTGCCGGGGTTCTTCAGGTTGTTCTTGGGGCGGCCGTCCCGGTCGGGGTCGGCGAACAGGTCGTACATCCGGTTGCCGGCCATCACGTGCTGCCACAGCGGCACGGGGCGGGTCTCGGAGACGATCACCTTGGTGCCGCCGCGCACGGTGTCCAGCCAGTCGCCGAACTCCTCGGCGTTGGAGACGGTCGCGGAGAGCGAGACGAGGGTGACCGACTCGGGGAGGTGGATGATGACCTCTTCCCAGACGGCGCCGCGGAAGCGGTCGGCGAGGTAGTGCACCTCGTCCATCACGACGTAGCCGAGGCCGTCGAGGGTGCTGGAGCCCGCGTAGAGCATGTTGCGCAGCACCTCGGTGGTCATGACCACCACGGGTGCGTCGCCGTTGACGGAGTTGTCGCCGGTGAGCAGGCCGACCTTGGCGGCGCCGTAGCGCTTGACCAAGTCCCCGTACTTCTGGTTGGAGAGCGCCTTGATCGGCGTGGTGTAGAAGCACTTGCGGCCCGAGGCCAGGGCCAGGTGCACGGCGAACTCGCCGACGATGGTCTTCCCGGAGCCGGTGGGGGCGGCGACCAGGACGCCGGATCCGGCCTCCAGCGTCTGGCAGGCCTCCAGCTGGAAGTCGTCCAGCGGGAAGTCGTACAGCTGCTGGAAGCCGTACAGGGCGGTGGCCTGCTCCTGGGCCCGGCGACGGCTGGCCGCGTACGCCTCGGCGGGGCTGAGCTCCTGGTCGCCCTGGGGCTCTGGATCGGGGGTGTTCATCGCCGTCCGGGGGTGGTTGGTGTGATCTCGCATCTCAGCGAGAGGTTACCCGGGAGGACTGACATCGATGGCACCGATTTTCCGTGCGACGGGATCACTCCTCCCCGGTTCCATGCTCGCAAATGTCTCCGGGTGATCGGGACGGTGCCGGGTTCGAAGCGGCTAGCCCTTCAGCAGCTCCACCAGCCCGTCCGCCAGCCGCTCGTACTCCTGCGGGCGGTTGTAGAGCTGCGCGCTGACCCGCAGCACCCCGCCGCCCTCCCAGGGGCGGACGGCGATCCGGGCACCGAGCCGGTGCCACACCTCGGCCATCAGCGCCTTCACCTGCGGCTCGGTCTCGCCGTACCCGGCGGGCAGCCGGACGGTGCTCATCCACACCCCGGGCGTCGCGGGCAGCGGGGCCAGGCCGGCCCGCTCGGCCAGCACCCGGCGGCCGTACCCGGCGAGGGCGGCGTTGTGGGCGGCCACCGCCGCGTGGCCGAGTCCGCGCAGCAGCTCGAAGCCGGCCGGGGAGGCCAGCCAGGGGGTGTAGTCGCAGGTGCCGCGCCACTCGACGTTGCCGGGGAAGCCCTTGTCGTGCTCCCAGGACAGCGCCAGCGGGCGGATCCGGGCGGTCCACTCGGGGCGGACGGCGAGCACCCCGGTGGCGCGCGGGGCGAAGGCCCACTTGTGCAGGTTGCCGAACCAGAAGTCGGCGTTCGGGTCGATCGGGGCGGGCAGCATGCCGGGTGCGTGGGCGCCGTCCACCACGGTGGTGACGCCGCGGGCGCGCAGGTCGGCGAGCAGCGCCGGGCCGGCCACCAGGCGGGCGGTGGGCGAGGTGAGCTGGTCGAGGACCGCGACGGTGGTGCGGTCGTCCACGGCGGCGAGCACGGCCTCCCGGACGGCCTGCTCGTCGGGGGCTTCCAGGGGGACGGGGGCGACCACGATCTCGGCGCCCGTCTCGGCGGCCTTGCGGGCGGCGGCCCGCGTCACCGCGCCGTAGCCGTGGTCGGTGACCAGGATCCGGTCGCCGGGCGCGAAGGGGATGCTGTCGAGGGCGATCGCGACCGCCTCGGTGACGTTGGAGACCAGCGCGAGCCGGTCCGGGTCGGTGGCCAGTTCGGCGGCGAGCAGGGTCCTCGCCGCGGCGATCCGGGCCGGGAGGTCGGCGAAGAAGCCGTCCGGGTCCTGTTCGTGCTCGACGCGCAGGCGCTCCTGCGCCCGCTGCACCGGGACGGGCACGGCCCCGAACGAGCCGTGGTTCAGGTGCGCCGCCCCCGGCGACACGCTGAACAGCCCGTCGGCGGCGGGCAACGGGGCCGGGGGTTCGGCGGTCCGCAGGTCCTCGGTCACGGTTTCCTCCGCTGGCTGACACTGACTGACACACATACTGATGTGTGACATTTCACATGACAGACTACTGGTCGGGGCGCGCACCTCGCGACCACCATCGGGCCGTGACCATCACCGACGCCTTCCTTGCCCTCAGCGCCCGTACCGGCCGGTTCACCTTCGGCGCGCCGCGTGCGTACACCTTCGCCGAGGACGGTACCCGGCTGCTGCTGCTCCGCTCCACCGGTCCGGAGGACCCGGTCGACCGCCTCCACCTGCTCGACGCCACCACGGGCGAGGAGCGGCTGGTCGCCGACCCGGCCGCGCTGCTGCCCGGCCGCACCGGCCGGCGCGACGACCTGCCCGCCGTCGAGCGCCGGCTGCGCGAGCGCACCCGGCTGGTCGCCGCCGGGATCGGCACGTACGCCGCCACCGCCGACCTCTCCACCGCCGTCTTCACCCTGGACGGCCGGCTGTTCCGCACCGACACCGCCGCCGGCACCAGCGACGAACTCCCGGTCGCCGGGCCCGCGTTCGACCCCCGGCCGGACGCCACCGGCCAGCGCGTCGCCTACGTCGCCGGGGACGCCCTGTTCGTCACCCCCGCCCTCGAACCGCTCTCCCCCGCCGACGGCGCCCGCTGGGGCGTCGCCGAGTTCGCCGCCGCCGAGGAGCTCGGCCGTCACCGGGGCCACTGGTGGCGCCCGGACGGCCGCGCGCTGCTGGCCGCCCGGGTCGACGAATCCGCCGTCCCCCGGCGGTACTTCGCCGACCCGGCGAACCCCGGCGAGGCGCCCGAGGACTTCGCCTACCCGCAGGCCGGCGGCCCCAACGCGGACGTCCAGCTCTGGGTGCTCGGCCTCGACGGCACCCGGGTCCGACTGCACTGGGACGCCGAGGAGTTCCCGTACGTCTGCGCCGCCTCCTGGGCCTCCGACGGGGAGGTGCTGCTCACCGTCGCCGACCGCCTGCAGCAGAACGTGCTACTGCTGAGCGCCGACCCGCAGACCGGCAGGACCGACGAACTCTCCCGCACCACCGACGAGTTCTGGGTGGACGACCTGCCCGGAACCCCCGCCCGGCTGGCCGACGGCCGACTGCTCACCGTCCACGACACCCCGCAGGCCCGCGGCCTCGCGCTGGACGGCAAGCCGCTGGACACCGCCGGCCTGCAGATCCGCCGGGTCGTCGGCCGGCTGCGCGGCCGGCTGCTCTGCGAGACCGGCGAGGGCGACCCCTTCGACCAGTACGTCCACCTGATCGACCCGGACGGCGGCGCCCCCGAGCCGCTCACCTCCGGCCCCGGCACCCACACCGCCCTCGCCGCCGCCGACACCCTGCTGCTCACCTCGGCCGACGCCGGCGGCGTCCGGCGCGTCGTCATCCTCGACGGCCGCGAGCTGCCGCTCACCGATCTCAGTGCTCCACTGCCCCACCGGGTGGAGCCGCAGCGCTCCCGGGTCACCGAACGCGCCCTGCCCGCCGCCGTGGTGTACCCGCGCGGCCACGTCCCCGGCCGGCGGCTGCCCGTCCTGCTGGACGTCTACGGCGGGCCCGGCTACCAGGCGGTGGCCAACGAGCCGCGCCGCTGGCAGCTCAAGCAGTGGTGGGCCGACCAGGGCTTCGCGGTGGTCACCGTCGACAACGGCGGCACCCCGTTCGTCTCCCCCGAGTTCAGCCGGACCATCTTCCGCCGCTTCTCCCGGGTGACGCTGGACGACCAGGTCGACGCCCTGCACGCGCTCGCCGAGGAGCACCCGGACCTCGACCTCGGCCGGGTCGGCGTGCGCGGCTGGTCGTACGGCGGCTACCTCGCGGCGCTCGCCGTGCTGCGCCGCCCGGACGTCTTCCACGCCGCCTGCGCGGGCGCCCCGCCCACCGACTTCCGGCTCTACGACACCGCGTACACCGAGCGCTACCTGGACCTGCCGCAGGAGAACCCCGAGGGCTACGCCGACGACTGCCTGCTCACCGACGCGCCCGGCCTGGCCAGGCCGCTGCTGCTGATCCACGGGCTGGCGGACGACAACGTCCACCCCTCGCACACCCTGCTGCTCTCCCAGGCGCTCACCAGGGCCGGCCGCCCGCACAGCGTGCTGCCGCTGCCCGGCGCCACCCACATGACCCCGGGCGGGCTGCTGGAGCAGCTGGCCCAGGCCGAACTCGCCTTCCTGCGGGCCTCTTTGGAGTGACCCGTCGCTCCACCCTGGGCGGAGGGCCGAGGGGCGTCGCACCGCCGGCTGCGGCGCCCCTTCGGCTTGCCCGGACTCTTCCACGTGACCGGTCACATGTGAAATATTACCTGCGCTTCACCGACTGATGACCCGAAGCCCCCCATCCCCCGGAAAGGAACGGTCAGTTGCGCAGACTGTCCGCCGCCCTCGCCGCCGCGCTCACCACCGGCGCGATAGCGGCCACCCTGCTGGGCACCCCCGCCCAGGCCGCACCCCCGCCCCCCGCCGCCCTCGCCGCCCTCGCCGCCCCCGCCGACGCGGGGCAGGGCGCCGAGGCCCCGCCCGCACCGCTGGTCCCGCAGGAACGCGAGCGCCAGGCGCTGCGCGGCAAGGCCCTGGAACAGCTCAACAAGGGCACCGTCGCCAAGAGCGCCGGCAAGCGGGCCCCGGCGAAGGTGAAGATCGGCGACGACTACGTCCAACTCGCCCACCAGCGCACGGACAAGGTCTTCGTGATCCTCGCCCAGTTCGGCGACCAGGTGGACGACACCACCCAGTGGAACGGCCAGGCGCGCTACGGCGGCACCCCCGGCCCGCGCCACAACCAGATCCCCAAGCCGGGCCAGGACGACAACCACACCCTGTGGTCGGCGGACTTCGACCGCGCGTACTACCAGAAGATGTTCTTCGACGACACGCCCGGCGCGGTGTCGATGCGCAACTACTACCGCACCCAGTCCTCCGGCCGGTACGACGTCGAGGGCACCGTCAGCGACTGGGTCACCGTCCCGTACAACGAGGCCCGCTACGGCAGCAACAAGGGCCCGCAGGGCTCCGGCGCCTGGACCCAGGGCCAGGAATTCATCCGGGACGCCGTCAAGGCCTGGTACGACGGCGAGATCGCCAAGGGCCGCTCCGCCGCCGACATCAAGGCGCAGCTCGCCCAGTACGACGTCTACGACCGCTACGACCACGACAAGGACGGCGAGTTCGCCCAGCCGGACGGCTACCTGGACAACGTCGTCGTGGTGCACGCGGGCGTGGACGAGACCTGGGGCGGCGGCGCCCAGGGCGCCGACGCGCTGTGGGCGCACCGCAGCTGGACCTTCCCGGACGCGACCGGGCAGACCGGCCCGGAGGGCAACAGGATCGGCGGCGCCCCCGTCGGCGACACCGGCCTGTACGTCTACGACTACGTCCAGGCGGGCGAGAACAGCGGCGTCGGCCTGTTCGCCCACGAGTACGGCCACAACCTCGGCCTGCCCGATCTGTACCCCACCAGCGGCGGCGACAACAGCGTCAACTTCTGGTCGCTGATGTCCTC
Organism: Kitasatospora sp. NPDC001095; assembly: GCF_053598615.1. Taxonomy (NCBI): domain Bacteria; kingdom Bacillati; phylum Actinomycetota; class Actinomycetes; order Kitasatosporales; family Streptomycetaceae; genus Kitasatospora; species Kitasatospora sp. NPDC001095. Next base: position 7,857 of record NZ_JBSFKQ010000037.1, read on the forward strand.
CGGCTCCTACCTGGGCAAGGGCCCGAACACCACCGGCGGCTACCCCGGCGACCTCGACGCCTGGAGCAAGCTGCAGTTCGGCTGGCTCGACTACGACGAGGCGCAGGCCGCCACCCGCTCCACCCACGCCCTCGGGGTGAGCAGCTACAACACCGACCAGGCCCAGGCGGTCCTGGTCCACCTGCCGGACGGCACCACCAGCACCGACCTCGCCGACCCGTACGAGGGCGGCCGGCAGTGGTGGAGCGACACCGGCGACAACCTCGACAACTCCCTCGCCCGGGACGTCGACCTGCGCACCGCCGCCGGCCCGGCCGCCCTGGACGCGGCGGTCTGGTACGACACCGAGCAGGACTACGACTTCCTGACCGTCGAGGCCTCCACCGACCAGGGCAAGCACTGGACCGCCCTCGGCGGCACCGTGGACGGCGCCCCGATCGGCAACACCAACGCCAACACCCCGGGCCTGAGCGGCAGTTCCGGCGGCTACAAGCAGCTGCACATCCCGCTGGACGGCTACCTCGGGCAGCAGGTGCGGCTGCGCTTCCACGTCACCTCGGACAGCAACACCCACGGCCGGGGCGTGCTGGTGGACGCCGTGAAGGCCACCGCCGGCGCCACCGTGCTGTTCACCGACGGCGCCGAGAACGGCACGGGCGGCTGGACGGCCGGCGGCTTCACGGTCATCACCGGCCGCACCGCCGTCAAGCAGCACCCTCGCGCGTACCTCGCCGAGAACCGCCGCTACACCGGCTACGGGGCGTTCCTGAAGACCGGCCCGTACAACTTCGGCTACGGCGGCGTCGCGGGCAAGGCCAACGTGGTGGACAACTACCCGTACCAGGAGGGCGTCCTGGTCTGGCTGTGGGACACCTCGTACGGTGACAACAACACCAAGGACCACCCCGGCGGCGGGCTGATCCTGCCGGTCGACGCCCACCCGGCGCCGGTCCGCTTCGCCGACGGCACCCTGGTCAACGGGCGGGCGCAGACGTACGACGCGCCCTTCTCGCTCAAGCCGACCACGCCGTTCACCCTGCACAAGGGCGGCGTCGCAGTGCGCGTCCCGGCGAAGCCGGCCGTGCCGGTGTTCAACGACCACACCGGGGTGTACGGCGACCCGGCGACGCCGCAGCTGACGGTGAAGGTGCCGGACACCAACACGAAGATCGAGGTCGTCCGGGAGTCCCAGGGCGGGAAGATCACCACCGTCCGGGTCGGCCCGGCCTCCTGACCCGCGCAGCCGTGTGACGGCGGCCCCGGATCCCCCCGACGAAAGGGATCCGGGGCCGGTCCGCGTCCTCACCTCCCCAGGCTGCGGGCGGTGCGGGCCGCGGTCGCCACCCCGAGGACGGTGATCGCGGCTGTCCCGAAGGTCATGTACCGGGCCGAGTCGACCGGGGTGTCGCCGCCCAGGTTGACCAGCGTGCCGGCCAGTGCCGAGGTCACCGAGAAGGCGATCAGCTGGGTGGTGTTGATCGCCGCGGCCGCCTTGCCGCCCTCGGCCGGGTCGCCGCTGCTGCGCATCGCGGCCACGCTCAGGTGCGGGAAGGCCAGCCCGATCCCGGTGCCGGCACCGAACAGCGCCACCGCCCACAGCAGGACCCGGAGCCCGGAGGCGTGCCCGGTCTGCGACAGCCCGTAGACCAGCAGGCCGGCGACCAGCACCAGCGGCGCGGTGCGGATCGCCAGGGCCCGGCCGCGGGCCGACTCGATGCCGACGCTGAACAGCTGGGCGGTGGTCCAGCCGGCCGAGGTCGTGGCGCCGAGGAACCCGGCCACCAGCGGGGAGAGCCCGCCCAGCTCCTGGCCGAACAGCGGGATGAAGTTCTCCGTCACCACGCCCGCGCAGAGCACCGCGACGGTCAGGTAGAGCCACTTCAGCGGGTTGCCGGCGCGGTAGGTCTGCTGCGGCAGCACCGTCGCCGCCGCGCGCCGCTCGACCGAGACGAAGCCGGCCAGCAGCGCCAGCCCGGCGAGCAGGCAGAGCGCCGTCGGCCAGCCGCCCGGCACGGTCGAGCTGACGCTGAAGGCTGCCGCCGCCAGGGTGAGCAGCAGCAGCGAGGGCAGCGGCACCGGGCCGCCGCCGTGCCCCGCGCCGGAGCGCCCGGGCAGCACCCGGCGGGCCAGCGCCGCCAGCACCAGCGCGGCGGCCAGCAGCAGGACGTACGCCCCGCGCCAGACGCCGAGCTGGGCGAAGAGCCCGCCCAGCGACGGGCCGACCAGGGTGCCGACACCCCACATCGCCGAGACCAGCCCGGCCGCACGGGTCCACAGCCGCTCCGGCAGGGCGCTGCGGATCACGGCGTAGCCGAGCCCGGCGACCAGGCCGCCGCCGAGGCCCTGCACCACCCGGCCGGTGATCAGCACCGCCATCGACGGGCTGAGCGCGTTGACCACCGCGCCGGCGCCGAAGACCAGGAAGCCCAGCACGTAGGCCCGGGCGGCACCGAGCCGGTCCAGCAGCCGGCTGACCAGCATCGAGGCGATGACGGCGGCCGTCAGGAAGCCGGTGGCCACCCAGGCGTAGTACCGCTCGCCGCCGATGTCGGCCACGATCGAGGGCATCAGGGCGGCGGTGAAGTAGAGGTTCATCGCGTACAGCGCGACGCCGCCGGCCAGGATCGAGGCGGGGGCGGCGTAGCGACGGGAGAAGAGTTCGCGCCACCCTCCGGCGGCTCCCTCGGATGGCGACTCCTTGGGGTAACTTCCCAGCTCGGGCTGGGTCGTGTCGTTCTTGGCGGCAACTGATTCGGTCACGTCCGGTACGCTAGGACTTCAACAAAACTTGAAGTCAAGACCGACCGTCGAGGAGCCGCCATGACCACCGCACCGGTCGATCTGCTGAGCGTCGGCGAGGTGGCCCGGCGGGCCGGGATCGCCACCTCGGCGGTGCGCTTCTACGAGGACCAGGGGCTGATCTCCTCCGAGCGCACGGCGGGCAACCAGCGCCGCTACCGGCGGCACGTGCTGCGCCGGATCTCGCTCATCCTGGTCGCCAAACGGCTCGGCATCCCGCTCTCCGAGGTCGCCGAGGTGTTCACCGGACTGCCCGAGGACCGGATGCCCGGCAAGCACGACTGGGAGCGGATCTCCCGGCGCTGGGCCGAGCAGCTGCGCGCCCGCCGGGCCGAGCTGGAACGGCTGGAGGAGGAGCTGACCGGCTGCATCGGCTGCGGCTGCGTGTCGCTGCGCCGCTGCCGGGTGCTCAACCCGGGGGACGAGCTGGCCGCCGAGGGGCCGGGCCCGCGCCGGCTGCTGCCGGGGGACGGCCTGCTGCCCGTCGAGGACTGAGACGGGAGAGGGACCGGGGCAAGAAGGGTGGAACCCGGTCGGACGCGGCCCTCGCAGGGTTCCCCGCCGCGTCCGACCGGGGGTCATGGGTGCCCCGGTCCGGGTCCCGCGGATCCGGGCCGGGGCCGACGGAATCCGCGGGACACGCCTCAGGCCTCCGGGAAGTGGCAGGCCGCCTGCCGCTCGCCGGGCCCGGCGATCCTCAGCAGCGGCCGCTCGGTCCGGCACACGTCCTGGGCCTTCGGGCAGCGCGGGTGGAAGGTGCAGCCGGGCGGCGGGTCGGCCGGGCTCGGCGGGTCGCCGAGCAGCACGATCCGCTCCCTGGTCCGCTCCGCCTCCGGGTCGGGCAGCGGGACGGCGGACAGCAGCGCCCTGGTGTACGGGTGCGCGGGGTTGCCGTACACCTCGGCCTTGTCGCCGATCTCCACGATCCGGCCCAGGTACATCACCGCGACCCGGTCGCAGACCCGCTTGACCACCGAGAGGTCGTGGGCGATGAACACGTACGCCAGCCCCAGCTCCCGCTGGAGCCGCTCCATCAGGTTGACCACCTGGGCCTGGATGGAGACGTCCAGCGCGGAGACCGGCTCGTCGGCGATCACCAGCCGCGGCGAGGTGGCCAGCGAGCGGGCGATGCCGATGCGCTGGGCCTGGCCACCGGAGAACTCGTGCGGGTAGCGGTCCAGGTGCTCGGGGATCAGCCCGACCAGGTCCATCAGCTCGGCGGCCCGCTCGCGCGCGGCCGTCGCGCTCTCCCCCTGGACCAGCAGCGGCTCGGAGATGATCCGGGCCACCGTCTGCCGGGGGTTGAGCGAGGAGTACGGGTCCTGGAAGACCATCTGGAGATCGCGCCGATGAGGGCGCAGCTGCGCCTGGGAGAGCCCGCCGATCTCGGTGCCGTCGAAGGTGACGCTGCCCGAGGTCGGGTCGAGCAACCGGACGATCATCCGCCCGGTGGTGGACTTGCCGCAGCCGGACTCGCCGACCAGCCCGAGCGTCTCGCCCGCGCCGACGTCGAAGCTCACCCCGTCCACCGCCCGGATCGGCGCACCGGGCCGCCCGGTGCGCCCGCGCCGGCCGGGGAAGGTCTTCACCAGGTCCCGTACCGAGAGCAACGGCTGAGTCATCGCGACACCCCTTCCGGCACCAGCGGCAGGTGGCAGGCGGCCTGGTGGCCGGGGGCGAGCGGGCCGAGCAGGGGGCGCTCGGCCAGGCAGCGGGCGTGCTCCTCGGCGGACGCGGCGGTGGTGCGGGCGCAGCGCGGGGCGAAGGAGCAACCGGGGGCGGGGGCGATCAGCGACGGCGGGCTGCCGGGGATGGCCCGCAGCGGGGCGTCGTCGGTGTCGTCCAGGCGCGGCAGCGAGTCCAGCAGGCCGCGCGTGTACGGGTGCGCGGGCCGTGCGAACAGCCGGTCCACCGGGGCCTGTTCGGCGGCCCGGCCGCCGTACATGACCAGGACCTCGTGGGCGACCCGGGCGACCACGCCGAGGTCGTGGGTGATCATCACGACGCCGAGGCCGCGCGCCTGCTGGATCCGGGCGATCAGGTCGAGGATCTGCGCCTGGACGGTGACGTCGAGCGCCGTGGTGGGCTCGTCGGCGATCAGCAGTTCGGGCTCGCAGGCGAGCGCCATGGCGATCATGACGCGCTGGCGCATGCCGCCGGAGAACTGGTGCGGGTACTCGTCGACCCGGCGGGCCGGCTCGGGGATGCCGACCTCGGCCAGCATCTCCACCGCCCGGGCCCGCCCGGCCTTGCGGTTGGCCTTGAAGTGCACCCGGTAGTGCTCGGCGATCTGTTCCCCGACGGTGTAGAAGGGGTGCAGGCTGGACAGCGGGTCCTGGAAGATCATCGCGATCCGGCGGCCCCGGACGACGCCCAGCTCCCGCTCCCCCAGGCCGCCCAGCTCCTGGCCGTTCAGCCGGATCGAGCCGGTGACGGTGGCGCCGCGGTGCAGGCCCATGACGGCGAGCGAGGTGACGGACTTCCCGCTGCCCGACTCGCCGACCAGCCCCAGGGTCCGTCCGGCCTCGACGGTGAAGGAGATCCCGTCCACCGCCCGGACGGTGCCGCGCGGGGTGTCGAAGGAGACCTTGAGGTCCTCGACCTCCAACAGCTCGGCCATCAGTACCTCACTCTCGGGTCGACGAACGCGTAGAGCAGGTCGACCAGCAGGTTCGCCGCGACGATGAAGAAGGCCGCGAGCAGGGTGACGCCGAGGATGACGGGCTGGTCGGAACGGGCCAGGCCGTCGTAGAACAGCCGGCCGACGCCGGGCAGGCCGAAGATCGACTCGGTGATGACGGCACCGGCCAGCAGCCCGCCGAGGTCCATCCCGAAGATGGTCAGGATCGGCGTCATCCCGGAGCGCAGCCCGTGCTTGACGGTGACCGTCCGCGACGGCAGGCCCTTGGCCCGGGCGGTGCGAATGTACGGCTCGGCCATCGCCTCGATCATCGAGTTGCGGCTCTGCCGGGCGTACATCGCCGCGTACAGCAGGGCCAGCGCGATCCACGGCAGCAGCAGGTTGGAGGCCCACTCGAAGGGGTTCTCGGTGAACTTGTGGTACGCCGGGTAGGGCAGCAGGCCGGCCGTCCTGACGACGCCCCAGATCAGCATGATCGAGGTGAAGTAGACCGGCAGCGAGGCGGTGCCGACGGACAGCACCATCAGCGCCTTGTCGACCGGCCTGCCCTTGCGCAGCGCCGAGGTGACGCCCGCGCCGAGGCCGAGGACCAGCCAGAGCACGGCCGCGCCGAGCGCCAGCGAGACGGAGACCGGCAGGCGGTCGGTGAGCAGGTCCCACACCGGCAGCCCGTACTCGTAGGAGTAGCCGAGGCAGGGGAAGCCGCAGTGCACGGCGCTGGGGCCGGAGCCGTAGTCGCGGCCGGCGAAGATGCCGCCGAGGTAGGCGAGGAACTGCTCCCAGACCGGTTTGTCCAGGCCCATCGCCGCCTTGACGTCGGCGAGCCGCTCGGGGCTGCAGGTCTTGCCGCAGGCGGCCGCGGCCGGGTCGTTGGGCAGCAGGTAGAAGATGGTGAAGGTGATGGCGCAGATGGCGAGCAGGATGCCCACCACGCCGAGCAGCCGGCGGCCGAGGTAGAGGATCACGACCGGCCTCCCCGGGGGTCGAGGATGTCGCGCAGCGCGTCCCCGAGCAGGGTGAACGCGAGCACGGCGACGAACAGGAAGGCGGTCGGGATCAGGAAGTAGGTCGGGTCGGTCTCGTAGTGCACGATGCTCTCGGCGATCATCTGGCCCCAGGACGCGGTCGGCGGGCGGACGCCGACGCCGAGGTAGCTGAGCGCGGCCTCGGTGGCGATCATGCCGGGGACCAGCAGGGTGGTGTAGGCGATGATCGGGCCCGAGACGTTCGGCAGGATCTCCCGGGTGAGGATGCGCCAGGAGCGCGCCCCGCCGACCTTGGCGGCCTCGACGTACTCGCGGTGCTTGAGCGAGAGGGTCTGCCCGCGCACCACCCGGGCGATGCCGGGCCAGGTGAACAGCCCGATCACCAGGGTGATCAGCAGGATCCGGTTGACGTCCTTGGCCACCGACATCATCGCGATCATGAAGATCAGCGAGGGGAAGGACATCGTGAGGTCCATCAGCCGGGACAGCAGGGTGTCGACCCGCCCGCCGAAGTAGCCCGCCGCGATGCCGGCCAGGGTGCCGACGAGCACGACGACGGCCGTCGCGGTGAACGCGATCAGCAGGGAGACCTGCCCGCCGTGCAGCACCCGGGCGAACAGGTCGCGACCGGTGCCCGGCTCGACGCCGAGCCAGTGCCGGGCGCTGATGCCGCCGAAGTCGCCCCGGGGCACGCCGCCCAGGTACGGGTCGATGGCGCGCTTGTCGAACTCCTCGGGGGTCCAGCCGCCGAGCGAGCTGAGCGGGCCGGCCAGCGCGGCGGCCAGCAGCAGCACGCCGACGGTGACCAATCCGAACCGGGCCGAGCCCTTGGCCCACAGCTGGTCCCAGACCAGCCGCCAGGGCCCGCGCCCGGCACTCTTCTTGGCGTCCCCCGCCGTGGCGTCGGCCACGGCGGGAGACTCAGTGGTGGTACTCATCGCTGCCGGCCCCTCACTTGCCCTTGGCGGGGTCCTTGAGGCCGATGGCACCCAGGTCGAGCATGCCGGCGTAGCCCTGGTTGCCGAACGCGCCGGCCACGTTGGAGCCGACCAGCAGGGGGCGGCGCTGCCAGATCAGCGGGACGGCCGGGGCCTTCTTCGCCAGGTCCTGGTCCAGCTGCTGCCAGGCCTTGTCGGCCTCGCTGACGTCCGTCATGGCCGCGATCTGGTCCATCCGGTCCATCGTGGCTTGGTCCTTGAACTGGCTGAAGTTGCCCTGGTTGCCCTTCTCCTTGATGGTGCGGCCGTCGAACTGGAACGGCAGGAAGGTCGCACCGGAGGGGTAGTCGGGGCACCAGCCGCTGATGGTCAGCTCGGGGGCGTTCTTGGTGTCGCCGATGGTGTCGGCGAAGGCGGACGGGTCGGTGGTGTTGATGGTGACCTGGACGCCGGCCTTGGACAGCGACTGCTGGATCGCCTCGGCACGGGTCTTGTCGCCGAGCGAGACGGTGAGCGAGACCTTGAGGTCGGTCTTGCCGGCCTCCTGGAGCAGCTTCTTGGCCTTCTCCTGGTCCCCGGTGGCCGGGATCTTCAGCGGGTCGGACTTGACGCCGGCGGTCAGCGAGGGCGGCAGGTAGGAGGTCGCCACGTCGGCCATCGCCGGGCCGCCGAAGGCCGTCACCTGGGCGTCGCGGTCGACCGCCCACATCATCGCCTCGCGCACCTTCGGGTCGTCGAAGGGGGCCTTGGCGGTGTTCAGGTACAGCATGTCGGTGCAGCCGGTGACCTCGGCGGCCATCCGGGACTTGACGTCCGGCTTGGGCAGCACCTTGGCGACGGTCTCGTGCTGCATCCACGGCATGTTGATGGCGTTGGCGTCGGCGCCGTCGCTGGCGATGATCCGGTCGTCGGCCTGCCCGCCCTTGATGCCCTGGGTGACCACGACCTTGTCCGGGTACGCCTTGCGGACGGTGTCGGTGGCCTGGTCCCAGTTGGTGTTGCGGACCAGCACCAGCTGCTTGCCGCGGTCGTAGGTCTCGATCTTGTACGGGCCGGAGGAGAACGGCCGGGCGTCGTACTGGGTGCCCTTCTCCTGCGACTGCGGCACCGGGGCGAAGGTCGGCAGCGAGACGGTGGAGGAGAACTCGGCGACCGGGCGCTTCAGGTGGAAGACGATCGTCCTGTCGTCCGGGGTCTCGATGCTCGCCAGGTGCTCGCCGTTCAGCGGGCCCTTGTAGTTCTCGCCGCCCGCCATGTACTGGATCGCGTAGTCGGGGCCGCCGGTGAGGTCCGGGGAGAAGGAGCGCTCGACGTTGTACTTGATGTCGGCGGACTTGATCGGCGTGCCGTCCTCGTACTTGAGGCCGTCCTTGAGGGTGAAGGTCCACACCTTGCCGCCCTCGGAGGGCTTGCCGAGGTCGGTGGCGAGGTCCGGGACGATCTCGCTGCCGGCCGCCCCCGGCTCGGACTTGAAGGTGGTCAGGGTCCGGTAGATCAGCCGGGTGCCGAAATCCATGTGCGGCACCACCCAGTTGCGGGCCGGGTCGAGGTGGGCGAAGTCCTGGTTGGTCAGGATGTTGAGGGTGCCGCCCTTGGCCGGGGTGCCGCCGATGATCGAGCCGGACGCCGCGCCCGGGCCCTTGCCGTCGGAGGGGGCGGCGTCGGCGCCACTGTCGCTCTTGTCGTTGGAGCAGGCCCCGAGGCCGAGGGTGAGGGTCGCCGCGAGGGCCGCCGCGAGGGCGGCGTGGGTGCGCCTGGTCATGTGCAACTCCGCTGTGGGGGGCCTGATCCAGCGATCTGGCCGGCTGCGCTGTGTGACCCGTAACATAGTAATGTGAAATTGCACTGCACAAGAGGTGACGCCCTCCGTTACCGAGCTGTGTCCGTGCCCGCATCTCCCCAGCCCCGCCTAGGAGTTCACCGGTGACCCTCCCCACGACCGGCCTCAACACCGGGAGCCACGACCTCCCGGTCTCCCCCGCGCTCGCCTCGTTCATGGCCACCAGCTGGTCCGCCACCCCCCTCCCCGCCGACCGGCGGGTCCCCGGCTACGACCGCTTCCCCGGCCGCCGCGCCCGGCTCTCCGCCGCCTTCCCCGGCGAACGGCTGATCGTCCCGGCCGGCCGGCTCAAGGTCCGCTGCAACGACCTCGACTACCGCTTCCGCCCGCACAGTGCGTACGTCTGGCTCACCGGCCTCACCGGCGAGGACCAGGCCGACCACGTCCTGGTCCTCGAACCGGCCGGCCCCGAAGGCCACGAGCCGATCCTCTACCTGCGCCCGCGCTCCCCCCGCGACGGCGGCGAGTTCTACCGCGACCGCCGCTACGGCGAGTTCTGGGTCGGCTCCCGGCCCGACCTCGCCGAGGCGGCCCGCCTCACCGGGGTGCGCACCGAACACCTCGACGACCTCGGCAAGCTGCTCAGCGGCCCCCAGCCGCCCACCCGGGTGCTGGCCGGCACCGACCCGCTGGTCGACGAGGCCACCGGACGGCCCGCCGACGGCCTGCGGGACGGCGAACTGGCCGCCGTCCTCTCCGAGTTGCGCCTGGTCAAGGACACCTGGGAGATCGGCCAGCTGCAACTGGCCGTCGACCACACCACCACCGGCTTCGAGGACGTCGTCCGCGCCCTGCCCACCGCCCTGCGCCACCACCGCGGCGAACGCTGGATCGAGGGCGTCTTCGACCTGCGCGCCCGCGCCGAGGGCAACGGCACCTCGTACACCACCATCGCCGCCTCCGGCGCCCACGCCTGCGTCCTGCACTGGATCCGCAACGACGGCGCCCTCGACCCGAACTCCCTGCTGCTGCTGGACGCGGGCGTCGAGACCGACACCCTCTACGCCGCCGACATCACCCGCACCCTCCCGCTCAGCGGCACCTTCACCCCGGTCCAGCGCCAGGCCTACGACCTCGTCCTCGCCGCCCAGAGCGCCGGCATCGCCGCCCTGCGCCCGGGGGCGCGGTTCCGCGACTTCCACCGCGCCGCCATGCGCGTCATCGCCGAGGGCCTCGCCGACTGGGGCGTCCTGCCCGTCTCCGCCGAGGAGGCCCTCGCCGAGGACAACGGCCTCTACCGCCGCTACACCCTCTGCGGCAGCGGCCACATGCTCGGCCTCGACTACCACGACTGCGCCAGGTCCCGCGCCGACCGCTACCTCGACGGCACCCTGGAGGAGGGCATGGTCCTCACCGTCGAACCCGGCCTCTACCTCCAGCCCGACGACGAGACCCTCCCCGCCGAACTCCGCGGCCTCGGCATCCGCATCGAGGACGACCTGGTCATCACCGCCGACGGCGCCCACCTGATGTCCGGCGCCCTCCCCCGCACCGCCGACGCCGTCGAGTCCTGGATGGCGAACCTGCTCTCCTGAGCCCAGGAGCGGACGATAATCCACCCCTGCGGGGGACAACACCCCGAGATCCACACGCCCTGGCTCACGCCCCGCGCGCCGACCGCCAGAGGTCGGTGACGATCTGCTCCGCCGGGCCCGTGCGGGCCAGGTGGTGGGCCGTGCCGGCCCAGAGGTGCATGGCGTCGGTGTCGCCGCGGCGGGCGGCGGCGGCGCGCAGGGGGGTGGTGAGGCGGTTGACCTCGGGGTAGGCGGGCGGGGCGTACGGGCCGTAGCGGTCGATGAAGGCGTTGCGCAGGCCGCGGGCCGGGCGGCCGGTGAAGGCGCGGGTGACGACCGTCTCCGGCAGTTCGACGAGCGCGGCCCGGTGGGCGGCCGGGGCACCGGACTCGTCGGAGCGCAGCAGCGCCGTGCCCAGCTGCACCGCCACCGCCCCCGCCCGCAGGGCCGCCGCGACGGCCGGGCCGTCGCCGAGCCCGCCCGCGGCGACCAGCGGCAGCGCCGTCACCTCCCGTACGGCGGGCAGCAGTTCGAGCAGCGGCAGGTCCCCCGGCTCGTCCGCCACCCGGTGGGTGCCCCGGTGGCCGCCCGCCTCCGGGCCCTGCACGCACAGCGCGTCCATCCCGAGGGCCTGTGCCGCCCGCGCCTCCTGCGGCGTGGTGACGGTGGCGACCTGGGTCGTCCCGACAGCCCGCAGCGCCGCCGCCTCCTCGGCCGTCGGCAGCCCGAAGGTGTACGAGACCACCGGCACCGGGTCCGCGACCAGCGCGGCGAGCTTGGCCTCCCAGTCGTCCCGGTCCGGCTCGGCCTCCTCCGGCAGCGTCACGTCCCACCGCTCGGCCTCGGGCCGCAGCCGCTCCCGGTAGGCCGCGACGGCCGCCCGGTCCCCGGGCGGGCCCGGCACGAAGAGGTTCACCCCGAACGGCCGGTCGCCGGACTTCCGTACCGCGGCGATCTGTTCGGACATCCCGGCGGCGCTCTTCATCCCGGCGGCCAGGAACCCCAGCCCGCCGGCCCGGCCCACCGCCGCCACCAGCTCGGGCGTCGAGGGCCCGCCCGCCATCGGGGCGGCGATCACGGGGACGGCGAGGTCATGGATACCGACGGCCATCGGGGCTCCTCACACTGCGGGCGGGCACGGACCGCTCCCACCCTACGCTCAGCGGATCAGCCCCCGCCGTCGCGCCTCGCGCACCGCCGCCGTACGCGAGTCCACCCCCAACTTGGTGTAGATGTGCACCAGATGGGACTTCACCGTGGCCTGGCTCAGGTGCAGCCGCTGGCTGATCCCCTGGTTGGCCAGCCCGTCCGCGACCAGCCCCAGCACCTCGGTCTCCCGGGCGCTGAGCGCCGCCGCCGGCGTCCGCATCCGCTCCAGCAGCCGGTCCGCGACGCTGGCCGCCAGCGCGCTGCGCCCGGCCGCGGCGGCCCGTACGGCCTGGGCCAGCTCCTCCGGCGGCGCGTCCTTCAGCAGGTAGCCGGTGGCGCCGGCCTCCAGGGCCGGCAGGGTGTCCGCGTCGGTGTCGTACGTGGTGACCACCAGCACCCGGGGCGCGCCCGGCCTGGCGGTGATCGCCGCGGTGGCCTGCGCCCCGTTCATCGCCGACCCCGGCCCGAACTGGAGGTCCATCAGCACCACGTCCACGCCCGGCTCCGCGGCCAGCTCGACGGCCCGCTCGGCGGTGGCCGCCTCCGCGACGATGGTGAAGTCCGGCTCGGACTCCAGCACCGCCCGCAGTCCGGCCCGCACCACCGGGTGGTCGTCCGCGATGAGCAGCCCGATCACGAGCCGGCCTCCGCGGTGACCGGCAGCTGCACCGCCACCGCCGTGCCCTCGCCGGGCACCGACTCCACCGTGAAGCTGCCGCCGAGCGCCCGCGCCCTGGCCCGCATCGTGGGCAGCCCGAACCCGCCCTCCGCGCTGGTACGGCCCGCGACCGCCGCCGGATCGAACCCGGCCCCGTCGTCGACCACGTCCAACGCCACCTCGCCCTCCATGTAGCTGAGTGTCACCTCGGCGCGGGTCGCCGCCGCGTGCCGGACGGTGTTGCCGAGCGCCGACTGCGCGATCCGCAGCAGCGCGACCTCCTGCGCGGCCGGCAGCCGGACCGGGTCTCCGGAGACGTGCAGGTGGACGGGCAGCGTGCCGTGCGCCGTCGTCGTCGCGCACAGCCGCTCCAGCGCGACCGGCAGCGGATCCCCGTCCAGTGCGGGCGGGGTGAGCGCCCGGACGAACCTGCGGGCCTCGTCCAGGTTGTCCTGCGCGGCCTGGCGCGCCTGCTCGACGTACCCGGCGGCTGCCTCGGTGCGCTCCGGCAGGGCCCGCTGGGCAGCCCGCAGCAGCAGCTGGATGGAGCTGAGGCTCTGCGCGAGGGTGTCGTGGATCTCCCGGGCGAGCCGCTCGCGCTCGGCCAGCACCCCGGCCGCGTGGTGCGCGGCGGCGGCGTCGGCGCGGGCGGCGGTGAGCTCGTCGATCAGCCGGCGCCGTTCCTCGCTCTCCCGGTACAGCGCCTGGTAGCCGAGCACGGTCGCGGTGGCGACGGCCGCGCCGAGCGCGGGCCCGATCGAGGCGGCGAAGCCGAAGCTGTGCTGGTGCCAGGACCACGCGGCGATCGACGCGGCGGCGGTCAGCCCGACGGCGACCAGCCCGCCGCGCCGCCCGAGCAGGTGCAGCTCCAGGAAGTACAGCGGGAAGGCCAGCCAGACCCCGTCCTGGGTGGCGATCAGCACGCCCGCCCAGGTGGCGCCGAGCAGCACCAGCCAGAGCGCGGCCGCCCGGCGCGAACGGCGCACGGCGGCCAGCTGCGGCCCGACGGTGTAGACGGCGGCCATCGCGGTGGCCGCCGCGGCGACGGCCGCGGGATCGCCGCTGCGGTCGACGAAGACGGCCCGGGCGACGGCGAGCACGAGCAGGCCCGCCACGAGCAGGTGCAGGCAGACCTGGAGGACGCGGGCGACGGGGGTGGTTCTGGATCGTTCGGTCGCCATCCGTCCAGCCTAAGTCGGCACCACCGGTCCGGCATCAATCAAAAGGTTGAACTCAGCATCTTCCCTTTGATGCCCAGGATGCAATCCCCCGCGCGATGCCCCGAGGCCCCGTCGTCCAGGACGGTGGAAGGGTCGAGAGAACCTGCGCAGAGGAAGGCCCAACGTGTTCGTCGCCTGGAGGGACCTCAGGTTCGCCAAGGGGCGGTTCGCCCTGATGGGGACCGTCATCGTGCTGATCACCGTCCTGGTCGGCCTGCTGTCCGGGCTGACCGCCGGGCTCGGCCGGCAGAACATCTCCGCCATCACCGGCCTGCCCGCCGACCACCTGGTCTTCGGCAAGCCCGCCGACGGGCAGAAGCTCTCCTTCACCGACTCCCAGGTCACCCCCGAACAGTGGCAGGCCTGGGCCCGTGAGCCCGGCGTCACCTCCGCCCAGCCGCTCGGCATCACCACCACCAAGGCCGCCGCCGGGCAGCGCACCGCCGCACTGTCCGCCTTCGGCGTCCCGGAGGGCTCCGGCCTCGCCCCGCAGGGCAGCCGGATCTCCGCCGGCCAGGCCGTACTGTCCAGGACCGCCGCGGAGAACCTGGGCGGCCTCACCGCCGGCGCCGAGTTCACCCTGGCCGGGCACCCGCTGCGGGTCGCCGCCGTCGACGGCGACGCCGCGTACAGCCACACCCCGGTGATCTGGACCAGCCTCACCGACTGGCAGCAGTTCGCCCCCGGCGGCGCCGGCCACGCCACCGTCATCGCGCTCGACACGGCGAAGGGCGCCGACCTGGCCGCCGCCGACGCCCGCCACGGCACCGAGACCCACACCCGCGACGACGCCCTCGCCGCGATCGGCTCCTACAGCTCGGAGAACGGCTCCCTCCAGCTGATGCGCGGCTTCCTGTTCGCCATCTCGGCCCTGGTGATCGGCGCGTTCTTCACCGTCTGGACGATCCAGCGCAGCGGCGACATCGCCGTCCTCAAAGCCCTCGGCGCCTCCACCCGCTACCTGCTGCGCGACGCCCTCGGCCAGGCCGTCCTGCTGCTGGTGCTCGGCACCCTGCTGGGCACCGCGATCGCCTCCGGCTTCGGCGCACTGATCGGCTCCGCCGTCCCCTTCGTGCTGGACGCCCCGACCGTCCTGCTGCCCGCCGCCGTCATGATCGCCCTCGGCGCGATCGGCGCGGCCCTGTCCATCCGCCGGATCACCTCCGTCGACCCGCTGACCGCCCTGGGGAGCGCCCGATGAGTCTTGTACTCGACCGCATCACCCTGACCTACCCGGACGGCGACGGCCGGCTGACCGCCCTGGACGAGGTCTCGCTGACCGTCCCCAAGGGCTCGCTCACCGCCGTCGTCGGCCCCTCCGGCTCCGGCAAGTCCAGCCTGCTGGCGGTGGCCGCCACCCTGATCGGCCCGGACTCCGGGCAGGTCGTCATCGACGGCACCGACACCACGGGCCTCAGCCGGGCGGACCTCACCGCGCTGCGCCGCACCAGGATCGGCATCGTCTTCCAGCAGGCCAACCTGCTGCCCTCGCTCACCGCCGTGGAGCAGCTGCAGGTGATGGCCCACCTCGACGGCCGCTCCCCGCGCAGCGCCCTGCCCCGCGCCCTGGAACTCCTGGACGCCGTCGGCCTGCGCGACCAGGCCGCCCGCCGCCCCCACCAGCTCTCCGGCGGCCAGCGCCAGCGGGTCAACATCGCCCGCGCGCTGATGAACGACCCCACGGTGCTCCTGGTGGACGAACCCACCAGCGCCCTCGACCACGAACGCGGCGCCGCCGTCCTCGACCTGATCACCGACCTCACCCACCGCCGGGCCACCGCCACCGTCCTGGTCACCCACGACCGCACCCACCTGACGGCCGTCGACCAGATCGCCGAGGTCCACGACGGGCGGCTGACGCTGCCCGCGACGGCGGTCTGAGCCGCCGACTCCCCCACCGGAAGTCTCACCGCCGTCCCGGGCAGCGCGACCAGCTGCCCGGGACGGCGCACCACTCTCTGCCGGTACTCCCCCGCCCTCGGGCCCGGTCAGCACCATCACCCGTCGTCCGGCCCGGTCGACGATCGCCCGGCGCCTCACCCGAACGAGTGATTCAGCTCCGGCGGGCCCCGAGCCGCAGGGCCGAGGGCTCCGGCTCGGCGGGCTTCTCCTCGCCGGCCCACAGGGAGCGGACGTGGCTGAGGTGGCGGGTCATGCAGGCCTCCGCCCCGGCCGAGTCGCCGGCGAGCAGCAGGTCCAGCAGCTCCAGGTGCTCCTGGGCCGAGGAGACCAGCTCACCGCGCTCGTCGAGCCGGTTGAGGCCGTACAGGCGCGAGCGCTTGCGCAGGTCGCCGACGACCTCGACCAGCCGGCTGTTGCCGGCCAGGCCCAGGAGGTCCAGGTGGAACTGGCGGTCGGCCTCCAGGTAGCCGATCAGGTCGTGCTTGCCGGCCGCCGCGACGATCGCCTCGGCCTGCGGGCGCAGCCGCTCCAGCTGCTCCTTGGTGGCGGTGCGGGCCACCCGGCCGACGGTCGGGACCTCGATCAGGGCGCGGATCTCGGTGAAGTCGTCGAGGTCGCGGTCGGTCAGCTCGGTGACCCGGAAGCCCTTGTTGCGGACGGCCTCGACCAGGCCCTCGCGGGCGAGGTCGAGCATGGCCTCGCGGACCGGGGTCGCGGAGACGCCGAAGTCGGCGGCGAGCGCGGGTGCGGAGTAGACGACGCCGGGGCGCAGTTCGCCCGAGATCAGGGCCGCCCGGAGTGCGTGGGCGACCTGGTCGCGAAGCCGCTCCTGTACGGAGATCAGGGTGCGGGATTTGAGGTCGGCCATGGTGTTCCTCCGGGTGGGTGCAGAACACCAGCGTACAATGTCACGTTACGTTGCGTACGCAACAGCCAGTGATTCGAACACCCGTCACCAGCCCGTCGCGACGCCTCCTCGCGACCCCGAAAGCCATGGTGACAGCGGCCGTCGGCCGTGACAACGGCCGACGGCACACGATCTTCGGCCCCACCTTCGGGCCCGCACGGAGGGCTACGCCCGACGGAACTGCCCCACCAGCGTGCTCAGGCTCGCCGCGCCGTTCCCGGCCTCGACGCCCCGCCGGACCGCCTCCGCCAGGAGGGCCGGCAGCGCGCCGTCCACCCCGGAGGCCTCCGCGGTGTGCCGGACGTGCTCGATGCTCGCCAGCGCCATCGCCAGCCGGTCGACGTCCCCGCGGTGGTCCCCCGCGGTGATCCGCGGTGCGTAGAACGCCTGGAAGCCGGGCATCGAGGCGGCGGTCGAGCTCAGGTACGGCAGGAACTCCTCGGCCGGGATCCCGTTGGCCTCGGCGATCGCCGTGGCGTGCAGGTAGCCGACCATCGAGGTCCAGAACAGGTCCATCTGGATCTGGTAGTACAGCTGCGCCAGCCCGGGGTCGTCGCCCCGGTAGTCGGCCCCGGTGAGCACCTCCAGGGCGGCCCGGTGCCGCTGGAACGGCTCGACCGGGCCGCTGTAGAAGGTGGACGACCCGGGGTTGCCGATGCCCGACGGCGGTACCTGAACCCCTCCGGTCAGGTGGACGGCGCCGAGCTCGGCCAGCCGACGGGCGGCCTCGCGGGCCCGCCCGGGGGTGTCCGAGCTGAGGTTGGCGACGACCTTCCCCCGCAGCGCCGGCTCGACCGCCTCCAGCACCTGGAACACCGCGTCGTAGTCGGTGAGGCTGAGCACCACCAGCTCGTTCGCCGCCACCGCCGCCTCCGCGCTCGGCGCCAAGCGCGCGCCCCGGGCGACGAGCTCCCCGGCCCGCGCGGCCGTACGGTTCCACACCGTGACGTCGTACCCGGCGTCCAGGAACGCCCCGGCCATGGCCTGCCCCATCGGGCCGAGCCCGATCACCGTCACGGACCGCTTCGACTGCCGCTCAACGGACATGCGTCTTCCCCTCCACTGGACCGAACTTCTGGAACGAACGCTCTACTCAGAGCGCCGGGCCGACGCTAACACAGGACTGGAACGAACGCTCTACTCAGAATCTCGGCTAGGATCGCGGCGTGAAGACGCCCGAGAGAGCCGACGCGAAGACCGGCCCGAAGACCGGCGCCGGCGCCAAGGCGACGGCCGAGGCGAAACCCGGCACCCGCGAGCGGATCGTCCGGGCCACCTCCCGCCTGCTGCAGCGCCAGGGGTACGAGGGCACCGGGATCAAGCAGATCTCCCGCGAGGCCGAGGCCACCCTCGGCTCCGTCTACCACTTCTTCCCCGGCGGCAAGCAGGAGCTGGCCGCCGAGGCGATCCGGCACGGCGACGAGGAGTTCGCCGTCCTGCTGCGCGCCGGGCTCGGCTCCTCGCCGGACCTGGGCACGGCGATGACCTCCTGCACCCGGCTGCTCGCCACCGAACTGCGCAGGTCCGACTGGCAGGACGGCTGCCCGATCACCAGCACCGCCCTGGAGACGATCGGCCGGGTGCCGGTGATCGAGGGGGCGGTCGCCGAGGCCTTCGCCAACTGGCGGGCCCTCGTGACGGACCGGCTGCGCGCCGCCGGCATCGGCGAGGAGGACGCCCGCGAGCTGGCCGGCACGGTGATCAGCGCGCTGGAGGGCGCCGAGCTCGCCGCCCAGGTCGCCCGCAGCGAGGAGCCGCTGCTGGTCACCGGCAAGCACCTGGCCCGGCTGGTCACCGCCTACGCCGCCGACCGGCCCTGACACCGGGGCACCGGGCGCCGGGGCGCCGAAGCCGGGGCGCCGAAGCCGGCCGGAAAACGTGAGAAGCCGAAAACGTGAGGAGCCGGCCCAGCGGGGGATCCCCTCCCGCTGCGCCGGCTCCGGTTCCACAACTCCCGACCACAGCCAGGAGCAACGGACGTGGGAATCGACATGGCGCTGTACGACGGCCGCCCGAACGACGGCCGCCGCACCCGCCCCCGGATGCTGCACCTCTCGAGCCCCGGCGAGGCCCTCACCATCGCCCTGGCCCGGCACACCGATCCGGCGCACCACCGGCTCGGCCGGATCGACCCCTACGGCGACACGCTGTTCAACGAACAGGACGCCGGCGCCGCCTTCGAGGAGGCCACCGCACTGCTCGCCCGCTGCACCACCGAGGAGCAGCGGGCGGCCGTCCGCGACCTGCGCAACCTGCTCGCCAACTGCGCTGCCGTCCCGGGCAGTTGGCTGGCCTTCCACGGAGACTGAGCGGCTACTGCCGCCGGTGCACCTCCGCCGCGACGGCCAGGTCCTGCCAGGCCATCCCGACGCTCTTGAAGAACCGCGGCCGCCCGTCCGGCACCAGCGCGTCGCCGCGCACCAGCTCGGCGAGGTTCCAGAGCTGCCGCCCGGCCACGCCCGCCATCAGCAGGTCCCCGGCCTCCCGGGCCGCGACGCCGCGCGCCTCCACGTACAGCTCGGCCCGCCGGACCAGCAGCTCGTCCACCTCCCGGGCGTCCGGCTCGTGCGAGCCGACCGCCGCCACCGCCGCGTGCGCCGGCACCAGCGCACCGTCGAACAGCGGGGTGCGCGCGGTGGTGCAGCAGACCACCAGGTCCGCGTCGCGGACCGCCCGCGGGCCGCCGACCTCGGCCGCCAGTCCGAGCTCCCGCCCGTACGCCACCAGGGCCTGCGCCCGTTCGGCGTTGCGCGCCACCACGGTGAGCCGGCGCAGCGGGCGGACGGCGAGCAGGGCGTCCAGGTGTCCGTACGCCTGCGGTCCGGAGCCGAACAGCACCAGGTGCTCGGCCTCCGGGACGGCCAGTCGGCGCAGCGCGGCCGCGGTGACGGCGGGCGTGCGCAGCGCGGTGAGCGCGGCGCCGTCCAGCAGGGCGAGCGGCTGCAGGGTGGGCCCGTCGAGCAGCAGGTAGCTGCCGGTGATCCGGGGCAGCCCCTGCTCGGGGTTGGCGGGCGCGACCCCGGCGATCTTCACCCCGGCGTACGGCCCGGCGGCGGCCGGCATCAGCAGCAGCTCCCCGGCGGGGACGGGTACGGCCGACCGGGCGGGTGCCGCCTCCGGGTCGAACCCGTCCAGCAGCACCCGCTCGATCGCCTCCACCGCGTCGGCGGGCCCGACCCCGCCGGTGCCCGCGACGGCGTACCGGAGCGGCACGACGGCCGTACCGGGCGGTGTGGTCGGGCTCACAGCAGGAACCCCGCTCCCAGCTCGTCGCCCGGCTCCAGGACGAATCCGTGCTCGCCGGTGCGGTGGGCCGTCCCGCCGACCTCGGTGACCACGCCCTCGCCGTACGGGTCGCCGCCCGCGAGGAAGCGGCCGGTGAAGACCGTGCCGATGATCGACTCGTGCCGCAGCGGCTCGCCGGGGGCCAGCCGGCCCTCGGCGGCGAGCACCGCGAGCCGGGCGGAGGTGCCGGAGCCGCAGGGCGAGCGGTCGATCTGGCCGTCGGCGAAGACGGTGACGTTCCGCTGGTTCAACCCGCCGTCCGCCGAAGGGAGTTCGTCGTACAGCACCACCCCGTACACGCCCGACAGCCGGGCGTCCGTCGGGTGCGCGACCGCCTCCGCGTCGGCCAGCGCCGCCCTGATCTCCCGTCCGACGGCGGTGAGTTCGGGCAGCTGGGCCGGTTCCACGGCGAGCCCGAGGGCGGCGGCCGGCACCGAGGCGTAGCAGGCGCCGGAGTGCGCGACGGCGACCTCCACGGTGCCGCGCGAGGTCTCCACCGGCAGCTTCAGCGCGGTCACCCGGCTGGGCACGTTGCGGAAGGTCACCCCGGTGGTCCGCCCACCGGTCCGGTGCACCAGGGCGGTGACCCGGCCGGACGGCACGTCGATCCGCACCCGCGCCACGCCGTCGGCGGGGGCCGGGACGAGCCCGGAGTCCACCGCCCAGGCGCCGAGCGCGATGGTGCCGTGCCCGCAGGCGGTGGAGTAGCCGTCCTTGTGCCAGAACAGCACGCCGAGGTGCGCCTCGTCGTCGTCCGGCGCCACCAGGAAGCCGCCGTACATCCCGGCGTGGCCGCGGGGCTCCCGGCTGAGCAGCTGCCGGACGTCGTCCAGCGCGCTCGGCCGGGGAGAGGTCGCGCTGCCGCCCGAGCCGATCGCGATGGCGCGGCGTTCGGCGACGCTGTCGCCGGGGATCGGCGGCACGCCCTCCAGCACGATCCGGAACGGCTCGCCGGCCGTGTGGTAGTCGACGGTGCGGACGAACATCAGGCGCCACCGCCCGGCAGCACGCTGACGGTCCGGCTGACGGTGTAGAAGTCCAGGGCCGCCTGCCCCTGCTCGCGGTCGCCGTGGCTCGCGCCCTTGGCCCCGCCGAAGGGCAGGTGGAAGTCGACGCCGCTGGACGGCGCGTTGACCCGGATCATGCCCGCGTCCAGCCGGTCGGCGGCGGCCAGCGCCACGTCCAGGCTGCGGGTGTGCACGGAGGTGGAGAGGCTGTGCGGGGTGTCGTTGGCCAGCGCGACGGCCTCGTCCAGGTCGGCCGCGGCGTGCAGCACCGCGATCGGGCCGAAGAACTCCTCGCGCGCCAGCGGGTGTTCGGCCGGCACCTCGGTGAGCAGGGTCGGCTCGACGTACCAGCCGGCCCGCTCGGGCACCCCGCCCCCCGCCAGGACGACGGCCCCGGACTCGACCGCCGAGGCGACGGCGCCGGTCAGCCGCTCCCGGGCCGCGGCGTTGATCACCGGCCCGCAGACCGCGTCGTCGACCGCCGCCAGCGCCTTGACCAGCGCCTCGCGCAGCGGCTCGTACGCGGCGCCGACCGCGATCACCCGGCTGGTGGCGGTGCACTTCTGCCCGGCGTACCCGGCGATGGCCGCGGCGATGTGCCCGGCGGCCTGCGCGATGTCGGCGTCCGGCAGCACCAGCGCGGCGTTCAGCCCGCCGAGTTCGGCCTGCACCGGCACCCCGCGCTCGGTCGCGGCCCGCACCACGGCCCGGCCGACGCCGGTCGAACCGGTGAAGGAGACCACGTCCACGGCGTCGACCAGTGCCGCGCCCTCCTCCGCCCCGCCGGGCAGCACGGTGAACACGTCCTCGGGCAGCCCGGCCAGCTCCGCCAGCCGCAGCGCGCAGGCGGTCGCCTCGGGCGCCGGCTTGAGCACCACCGCGTTGCCGACGGCGAGGGCCGGCGCGGCCTTCCAGGTCGGGATCGCCAGCGGGAAGTTCCACGGCGCGATCAGCCCGGCCACCCCGTACGGGCGGCGCCGGGTGAGCAGCAGCCCGGGCCCGGCGGCGGGCTCGTGCACGGCCCCGGAGGGCGCGTACGGGGCCTGCGCGTAGTAGCGCCAGATCGCCGCGGTACGGGCGACCTCGCCGAGCGCCTCGGCCGACGGCTTGCCGACCTCGCGCACGATCAGCGCGGCCAGCTCGTGGGCGTGCGCCTCCACGGCGTCCGCGATCCGGCCGAGCGCCGCCGACCGGGCGCCCGCACCGGCGGCGAGCCAGTCGCCCTGCGCCGCCCGGGCCCGCCCGACGGCGGCCCGCACGGCCTCGGCGCCGGGCTCCTCGACGGCGACCACGAGGTCGTCCGGGTCGGCGGGGTTGTACGAGGTGATGGTCACGGCCAGCAGCCCTTCGGGGGAGGTACGGGGACGAAGGAGGTAGGTGGGGTCAGAGCAGGAAGCCCGCCGGGAACGGGTCGCTCGGGTCGAGGAAGTACTGGGCGGTGCCGGTGACCCAGGCCCGCCCGGTGACGGTGGGCACCACGGCGGGCCGCCCGGCCACCTCGGTCTCCTCGACCAGCCGCCCGGTGAAGGTGGTCCCGATGAAGGAGTCGTTGCGGAAGTCCCGCCCGAGCGGCAGTTCGCCGCGCGCGTGCAGCTGGGCCATCCGCGCCGAGGTGCCGGTGCCGCAGGGCGAGCGGTCGAACCAGCCGGGGTGGATGGCCATCGCGTGCCGGGAGTGCTCGGCGGTGGAGCCGGGGGCGAGCAGCTGGACGTGGTGGCAGCTGTGGATGGACGGGTTCTCCGGGTGCACCGGCTTGTCCGGGCTCGCGTTGATCGCGTCCATCATCGCCAGGCCGGCGTCCAGGATCTCCTGCTTGCGCTCGCGCTCGAAGGGCAGCCCGAACTCGGCGAGCGGAAGGATGGCGTAGAAGTTGCCGCCGTACGCGAGGTCGTAGTTCACCGTGCCGTAGCCGGGCACCTCGATCTTGCGGTCCAGGGCGACGGAGTACGAGGGCACGTTGCGGATGGTCACCGCCTTGGCCGCGCCGTCCTCGACGTGCACCTCGGCGACCACCAGCCCGGCCGGGGTGTCCAGCCGCACGGTGGTGACCGGCTCGACCACCGGGACGATCCCGGTCTCGACCAGCACGGTGGCGACCCCGATGGTGCCGTGGCCGCACATCGGCAGCAGCCCGGAGACCTCGATGTAGAGCACCCCGAAGTCGGCGTCCGGGCGGGTCGGCGGCTGGAGGATCGCGCCGCTCATCGCCGCGTGGCCGCGCGGCTCGTACATCAGCAGGGTGCGGAAGTGGTCCAGGTGCTGCTGGAAGTGCACCCGGCGCTCGGCCATGGTGGCGCCGGGGATGACGCCGAAGCCGCCGGTGATCACCCGGGTCGGCATGCCCTCGGTGTGCGAGTCGACGGCGTGGAACACGTGACGGCTCCGCATGGGTCACAACTCCCGTACAGGTTCGGATGGTGGGGGTGGGCCGGGCCGGCTGCCGCCGCAGCCGGCCCGGAGGCCCGGGGCCCGGAATCATCCGGGCGGGGGGATCAGACCAGGCCGTCGGCCAGCGCCTTCTCGGTGGCCGCGCGGACGGCCGCCTCGATCTCCGGGGTGAGCGGCTGGCGCGGGGCGCGGACCGGGCCGCCGGGGCGCCCGGCGATGTCCATGGAGAGCTTGATGGCCTGGACGAACTCGGTCTTGGAGTCCCAGCGCAGCAGCGAGTGCAGCGACTTGTAGAGCGGCAGCGCGTTCTCCAGGTCCTTGGAGACGGCGGCGTCGTAGAGCGCCACCGACGCGGCCGGCAGGGCGTTCGGGTAGCCGGCGATCCAGCCGACCGCGCCCGCGAGCGCCAGCTCCAGCAGCACGTCGTCGGCGCCGATCAGCAGGTCCAGCCCGGGGGCCAGCTCGGCGATCTCGTAGGCCCGGCGGACGTCGCCGCTGAACTCCTTGACGGCGACGATCGAGCCCTCGGCGTGCAGCTGGGCGAGCAGCGGGGGGACGAGGTCGACCTTGGTGTCGATCGGGTTGTTGTACGCCACGATCGGCAGGCCGGCCTTGGCGACCTCGGCGTAGTGGGCCCGCACCGAGGCGTGGTCGGCCCGGTAGGCGTTCGGCGGCAGCAGCAGGACGGAGCCGGCGCCGGCCTCGGCGGCCTGCTCGGCCCAGCGGCGGGACTCGGCGCTGCCGTAGGCGGCCACCCCGGGCATGACCCGGGAGCCGTCGCCTGCCGCCTCGACGGCGACCTCGACGACCTTGGCGCGCTCCTCGGCGGTGAGCGTCTGGTACTCACCCAGCGAGCCGTTGGGGACGACGCCCTCGCAGCCGGAGTCGATCAGCCAGCGGACGTGCTCGGCGTAGGCGTCGTAGTCGACGGAGTGGTCCGGGCGCAGCGGAAGCGTGGTGGCGACCATGATGCCGCGCCACGGACGGGTGGTGTCGTGCTGGGTGATGGACACATGAACTCCTTGATGAGGTGTGACATTTTACAAGAGCGGGTGGGCCGGAGACAAGGTCCCCGGCCCACCGTTCGACGGCGGACCCGTTACGCCTCGGGCGCGGGCCCGGCGGCCAACTGGGAGAGCGGCACCGGACAACCCAGTGGCCGCCGGTCCGGCCCCGGCTCACCCGAACCGGCCAGGCAGGCCACGGCCGGACCGCACATCCGGCCCTGGCACCAGCCCATCCCGGCCCGGGTGAGCAGCTTGACGGTGCGCGGATCGCCCGCGCCCAGCTCGTCGACGGCCTCCCGGATCGCCGCGACCGGCACCTCCTCGCACCGGCACACGTCGGTGTCCGGGCGCAGCCAGCCGGTCCAGCCGGGCCCCGGCCGGTGGGCGGCGGCCATCAGCCCGGCGAAGGCCCGCAGTCGCGAGCGGCGGCGCAGCAGCGCGGCCGCGGGCAGCTCGCCGGCCACCGCGTGGGCGGCCAGCTCGCCCTCGGCGAGCGCGAGGTCCGCGCCGCCGACGCCGTTGGTCTCCCCCGCCGACCAGAGGCCGGGCACGCTGGTGCGCAGCCGGGCGTCGACCTCCAGCGCGACGGCGCCGTCCGGCCCGGTCACGGTCCGCGCACCCAGTTCGGTGGCCAGGTCGATCTGCGGCAGCAGGCCGTGGCCGACGGCGAGCGCGTCGCAGTCGATCCGCCGCTCGGTGCCGGGCACCGGCCGCCAGTCCGCGTCCAGCCGGGCCACCGTGACGCCGGTGACCCGGTCCGTCCCGTGCGCCTCGACCACCGCGCTGCGCGGGCGAAGCCGCACCCCGTGCCGCAGCAGCGCGCCACCGTGCCCGGCGCCCTCGACCAGCTTGCCGGGAACGCCCGCCAGGACGCCGGGGCGCCGTACGTACCCGAGGTAGGCGGTGGCCTCGACCACCGCGGGCACCTCGGCCCCGGCGGTGACCAGCGAGGAGGCGGCCGCGAGCAGCAGCGGGCCGCTGCCGGCCACCACGATCCGCTTCCCGGGCAGCACCAGCCCGGCCTTGAGCATGGCCTGGGCGCCGCCCGCGGTGACCACCCCGGGCAGGGTCCAGCCGGGGAAGGGCAGCTGCCGCTCGTACGCGCCGGTGGCGAGCAGCACCGACCGGGACCGGACGGTGGCCCGGTCGGTGCTCTCCGGCCCGCGGGTGACGTGCACCGCGAAGCCGTCGCCGGTGCGCTCCAGCGCCCAGACGTGGTGACCGGCCAGGAAGGCGGCCCGCCCGGCGCGCTCGTGCGCGTCGAGCCGGCCGGCCAGACCGGTGTAGGCGGACCAGTGGTGGTGCAGCCGGTCGGGGCGGGCCGCGCCGAGGCCGGGCGCCGGGTGGCGGTAGTACTGCCCGCCGGTGCTCTGCCCGCCGTCCAGCAGGGCGCAGCGCAGCCCGAGGTCGGCGGCGGTGACGGCGGCGGCCAGCCCGGCCGGGCCGGCGCCCACCACGACGAGGTCGAAGGTCTCAGACGGCGAGGTCGGCACGGCCGTGGCCCTCCTGGGTGGTGACGGTGGTGCCGGGCTCGGCGGGGAGCAGGCAGGTGCGCTGGTTGGGGCGGCCGTCGACGGTGGCCAGGCAGTCGAAGCAGGCGCCGATCCCGCAGAACGCCCCGCGCGGCCTGCCGCCGACCCGGGTGGTGCGCCAGGCGAGCACGCCGTCGGCCCAGAGCGCGGCGGCGATCGACTGCCCGGGCAGCGCGGGGACGGGCCGCCCGTCGAACTCGATGTGGTGGGCGGGCCCTGGCTCGGCCTCGACCAGCCCGGCGGGGGTGCGGCGGCGCATCGGCGGCTTCTCCAATCCTGGACGGAATCTCATGTCTGGCGGTCGTGGGGCCGGTGGTCGCCCGGCCGGGCCGTCACCCGGCCGGGCCGTCACCCGGCGGAACTCTCCTCGACGGGGAACCGGTCCGCCCGGAACGGCGCGAGGTCGAGCTCCGGCTGCTTGCCGGTGAGCTGCTCGCTGATCAGCAGCCCGGTCGCCGGGGCCAGCCCGATGCCGGCCCCCTCGTGCCCGCAGGCGTGGTACAGCCCGGGCACCCGGGGGTCCGCCCCGATGGCCGGCAGGTGGTCCGGCAGGTACGGGCGGAAGCCCCGGTAGGTGCGCATCACGGTGACTCCGGCGAGCACCGGGAACAGCGCGGCGGCCTGGGCGGCCAGCCGGCGCAGCACCTCCTGGGAGAGCGTGCGGTCGAAGCCGACCCGCTCCCGGCTGGCGCCGATCAGCACCGGCCCACCCGGGGTGCCCTCGATCACGGCGGAGGTCTCCAGCCCGGCGGATCCGCTGGCCACGTTGGCGACGTAGTCGGCCGCGTAGACCTTGTGCCGCACGACCCGCGGCAGCGGCTCGGTGACCAGCACGAAGCCGCGCCGGGGCAGCACCGGCAGGCCCACCCCGGCCAGTGCGGCCACCTCGCCGCCCCAGGTGCCGGCCGCGTTCACCACGGCGCCGGCGGCCAGGCCGCGCCGGTCGGTCCGCACGCCGCGCACGGCGCCGTCCGGGCCCCGGTCGATGGCGGTGACGCTCTCCCCGGCGATCAGCCGGGCGCCCATCCGGCGGGCCTCGCGCAGCAGGTGGGCGGCGGCGAGGGCGGGCTGGACCTGGGCGTCCTGCGGGTAGTGGAAGCCGCCGGCCAGGCCCTCGGCCAGGTGCGGTTCCAGCTCGCGCAGCCGCTCGCCGGGCACTTCCTCGGCCTCGACCCCGACGGCCCGCTGTCCGGCGGCGAAGGCCCGCAGCGCGTCCTGTCCGGCGGCGGTGGAGGCGACCACCACGCCGCCCTTGGGCTCGTACTCGATGGCCGGGCCGAGCCGCTCGGCGAGTTCGCGCCAGAGCCGCGTACTGAGCAGGGCGAGGTCGAGTTCGGGGCCGGGTTCCTTGTCGGAGACCAGCAGGTTGCCCTCGCCCGCGCCGGTGGTGCCGCCGGCCACCGGGCCGCGGTCCACGACGGCGACGGCGAGCCCGGCGCGGGCGGCGTAGTAGGCGCAGGCGGCGCCGACCACGCCGGCGCCGACCACGACGACATCCAGGGGAGGTCTCTCGGTCTTCAGCACGTCAGTAATATGTCACATGCCATGAGAGCTGCCAAGCCCGCCGCCCGAAACCGGGAGCACCCCCGACCAGCGGAAAGGCCCGAACGCCGAGGAGCCCCGGCCCACCGCTCGGCAGAGCGGCGGACCGGGGCTCCGTCAGGGCCTACCGGTTCGGGCGACTCAGGTGATGTCGTCCATCTCCTCGCGGCGGGACGCCGGCACCGCCGCGCCGGCCGCCGGGGCCGCCGAGGCCTCGACGGACTCCGCACCGGCCACCGGCTGCACCGACAGGTCCAGGTGCGAGGCCTCCTCGTCGTCCAGCCCCGCGTCCGGGTTGCGGCGCGCCTTCCGCTTGTCGTTGAAGAGCGCGATCGCCACCGCGATGAAGTACAGCGCCCAGATCGGCGCGGCCAGCGCCAGCATGCTCAGCGGGTCGGCACTCGGCGTGGCGAAGGCCGCGAACACCGTGATGCCCATGACCATGCCGCGCCACCAGCCCAGCAGCCGCTTGCCGCCGACCATGCCGATGACGTTCAGCATCACCAGCAGCAGCGGGAACTCGAAGGCCAGGCCGAAGACCAGCACCATCCTGGTGGCGATGTCGAAGTAGTCCTCGGGCGGCAGGATCGGCGTGGTGTTGTTCGGGGTGAACGAGATCAGCACGTCGATCGTGGTCGGCAGCACCAGGATGGCCACGGCCACACCGGCCAGGAAGAGCGGCGTCCCGCAGAGCAGGAAGACGAACGTGTACTTCTTCTCGTGCTTGTGCAGGCCGGGCGCCACGAAGGCCCAGACCTGGTAGAGCCAGATCGGCACGGTCGCGACCACACCGGCCGTCAGGGCCACCTTCAGCATCCAGGTGAAACCGGCGGTCAGGCCGATGTTGGAGACCTGGGCGCACTTGCCGTGGTAGTGCTTGGCCAGCTCCGGGGTGTTGCACTGCGGCAGCGGCTTCAGCAGCAGGTCCTCGAGCTGCTTGTGGTAGATCGCCGCCACGATGGTGATCACCACGATCGCCAGGACCGACTTGACCACGCGGTTGCGCAGTTCCCGCAGGTGGTCGGCGAGGGCCATCCGCCCCTCAGGATCCTTTGACGCCTTCGGCGCCTTGGAGAGCTTGCTCAACCCCGGTCCTCAACTCGTGCGTGGGGGCCCGCCGGTCGACGGGCCTGCGAAGTCGCGTACGTCACGTGCGCCGCGCTCAGTGCGGACGGTCGCCGTCGGGCGCCAAGGCCCCGGCGGCGGACTCGTTCACCGGACGGGCCGTGGCCGCCGCGCCCGGGGCGGACCGGATGGTCTTGCCCGCACCACCGTCGACCGGAGCCGGAGCGGGCCGGGCCGGCTGCTCGGACTCGCCGTCCGAACGCATCGCCTGCGCCTCGCTCTTCAGGATCCGCATCGACTTGCCCAGCGAGCGCGCCAGGTCCGGCAGCCGCTTGGCTCCGAACAGCAGGATGGCGAGAACCACGATCACCACGATCGCGGTCATCGAGATGCGCATGCGCGACCACCTTCAGTCATGGCGGCCCGACGGGCCGTCCGCTGCGGATGGTAACCGCTGCGGATGACGCCACGACGACGGCCGCCCGAACAGGACAGCGGCCCCAGGAACGCGGTTCAGGAGCCACCTCAGAGCGTAACCCGACCCCGCCCGCGCGCAGCAGCCCCCGTGCCGCCGTCGGCCCGGTCGTGCTGTGCGGAACTACGCGACCGGGACGGTCCGCTCCTCGACCGGGGCGTTCGCCGCCGGCATCGCCTCCGCCAGGTCCTCGGCCGCCGCGGCCAGCGCCCGCGAGGCCCGGTCCACGCCCTTGGCCAGCGCCCGCACGTCCAGCCAGAGCCGGATCGCGAGGACCCCGAGGACCAGCAGGCCCGCGGTGGCGAGCAGGACGGCGGCGACGAGCATCCAGGACATGCGCCCCACCCTATACGGGGGTCACCCCTCCGCCGGGACGAGCCGCATGGTGCGCACCCCGGCCCCGGTGAGCGCCTCGACGATCTTCTCCCCGGCCGGCTTGCGCACCGCCGCCCCGCACCGCGGGCAGCCGAAGCTGTAGTGCGCCTGGGCCGGGGTGCGGCCGAGGGTCAGGCGGAAGTCCTCGGCCGGGAGCTCCACCTTCTCCCGGCACTCGGAGCAGTACACCTTGAATCTGGTCCCGGGTTCCACCGCTCAGGCCCGCCCCTCCCCGTAGGCGGCCAGCGCCTCCCGCGCGGCCGAGCGCGCCTGCTCGGCCAGTTCGGGCGGCGAGACGATCCGGCCGTCCCGGCCCAGCCGCAGCGCCAGCGGGCGCAGCTGGGAGGGGTCGGCGCTGCGCAGGGTGATCCGCAGCCCGCCGTCGGGCAGTTCCTCGGCCCGGTCGTGGGTGTAGTACTCGGCCACCCAGCGCCCGCCGGAGGAGACCTCGACGACCACCTCCGGGTCGTCCGCCGCCGGGTTGACCAGCCCGCCGCTGAGGTCGCGCGGCTCGCGCCGGGGCGGGTCGGCCGGGACGTCCAGGACGCGGATCTCGGCGACCCGGTCGAGCCGGAACATCCGGTGGTCCTCGGAGGTGCGGCACCAGGCCTCGAGGTAGGTGTGGCCCTCGGTGAGCAGCCGGATCGGGTCGACCTCCCGCTCGGTCATCCCGCCGCGCCCGTGCGAGTAGTAGCGCAGCCAGAGCCGGCGGCCCTCGCTGAGCGCGCGGTCGATGTCGGCGAAGACGTGGCTCTCCGCCTCGAAGGTGACGCCGACCCTGGCGCTGCCCTCGGCGCTCTCCCCCGCCGCGTTCTCGATCTTGGCGACGGCCCGGGTGAGCGCCTCGCGGTCCCCGGCCCGCAGGCCCGGCAGCCCGGCCACCGCGCGGGCGGCCACCAGCAGCGCGGTCGCCTCGTCGGCGGCCAGCCGCAGCGGCTGGGCCACGTCGTCGACGTTGTGCCACCAGATCCGCTCGCCGTCGGTGTCGATGTCGAGCAGGTCGCCGCCGCGGAAGCTGGTGCCGCACATCGGCAGCACGTTGAGGTCCGCGATCAGCTCGCGCTCGCTGATCCCGAACGCCCGGGCCACCTCGGCGACCTCGGCCCCGGGCCGCTCGCGCAGGTAGGTGACCAGCGACAGCATCCGTCGCGTCTGGTCGATGGCGTTGCTCACGCGCTCTCTCCTTCAAGCCCCGCGACCGCCCGCAGCCGGTCGACGACATCCGCCCGCAGCTCCTCCGGCCCGAGCACCAGCACGTCCGGCCCGAACTCGGCCAGGTCCGCGCCCAGCCCGTTGCCGTACGGGATCTCCAGCTCGTCCCAGGCCTCGTCCACCCGGGTGCTGCTCAGCGCCTTGGTGCGCAGCGGGAAGCCGGCGCCCCGGCGGACCCGGACGGTCGCGGTGGCGGTGGCACCCTCCCCCGCGAACTTCGCCACGGTGGCCCGGACGTCCACGTGCTCGGGCACGGTGCCGAGGAAGGCCCCGGACCGCGCCTTCACCCGGCCGGTGATCCGGCTGAGCCGGAACACCCGGGCGTCGCCCCGGTCGCGGTCGTACCCGGCCAGGTACCAGTGGCCGCGCCAGCACTCCAGCGCCCACGGCTCGACGCTGCGCTGCTCGACGGCGGCGGCGCCGGCCTTGCGGTACTCGAAGGTGACCGGACGGCGGTCCCGGGCTGCGGTGAGCAGCGGCTCGAACGCGGCCTCCCGGGCGGGGATGCGCGGCTCCAGGGCGGTACGGCCCTCGGCCTCGGTGAACGGCACCCCGGCCGCGCGCAGCTTCTGCAGGGCGCCGCTGGCCGCGCCGGACATCTTGGCCTGCTGCCAGACCCGGGCGGCCAGGGTCAGCGCGGCCGCTTCCTCGGCGTCCAGGGCGATCTCGGGCAGCCGGTTGCGGTCGGCCCTGGCCAGGTAGCCGAGCTCGCCGTCCAGGGCGCTCTCGTCGACGTCGATCACCAGGCCGAGCTCGCGCAGGTCGTCCTTGTCCCGCTCGAACATCCGGTTGAAGGCGTCCTCGCTGCTGGTCTGCCAGGCCTCGCGGTACGCCTCGATGGATTCCCGCAGCTCCTTCTTGGAGAGCGGACGTCTGGTGTTCATCAGGCACAGGGCGAGATTCATCAGCCGCTCTGCCTTGGCGATCGCCATCGCTGACCCTTCCGGTGTGCCGCGCCGCGCGCGGGGTGCGCCAACCGGGCGGTCTCCACCCGGCGGGACCGACCGTACCGGTAGCGGTACGCGCTGCAAAAGCCGCCTCCGCGAACGCCCCCGGACACGCCCGTGGGCCGGGCCCCCGGAGGGGTCCGGCCCACGGTCACGGCAGGCTCAGACGCCCAGCAGGTCGACCACGAAGATCAGGGTCGAGTGCGGCGGGATGGCCGGGGTCGGCGACTGGGCACCGTACGCCAGGTGCGACGGGATGGTCAGCTCGCGGCGGCCGCCGACCTTCATGCCGGCGACGCCCTGGTCCCAGCCCTTGATGACGCGGCCCTTGCCCAGCGGGAACTGGAAAGGAGCGGTGCCCCGGTTCCAGCTCGCGTCGAACTCCTCGCCGGTCTCGAAGGTCACGCCGACGTAGCGCACGCTGACGACCTGGCCCGGCTTGGCCTCCTCGCCGTCACCGACGACGATGTCGCGGATCTGCAGCTCCGTCGGGGCGTCGCCGATCGGGAAGTCGATCTCGGGCTTCTCGTTGAGGTTGACGCTCACAGTCCCTCTTCTCACATTCGCTTGCATTCACGACCAAGCGGCGGGCACCCGTACCGGGTCCGCCCCGACAGAAGTCTCGGCGAACCACCGTACGCGCACCCGCCGCCCGTCCGGGTCCGGCCACACGGCCGGACCCGAAGGTCACACGTGCACCATTGTCACCCGAAAGTGGATCAGCCCTGACCGGCGTCGAGGATGTCCACCACGAAGACCAGCGTCGCGCCGGGCGGAATGTCGCCCTGGCCCTTGTCGCCGTAGCCCAGCGAGGCGGGGATCACCAGCTCGACCCGGCTGCCGACGGTCTGCCCCTCCAGGCCCTGGTCCCAGCCCTGGATGACCTGGCCGCCGCCGACCGGGAAGGTGAACGCCTGGCCCTTGCTGAGCGAGGAGTCGAACACCTTGCCGTCCTTGAACAGCGCGCCGGTGTACTGGACGACGACCTTCTCGCCCTTCTCCACCGCCGGCCCGGTGCCCTTGATCAGGACGTGCGACTTCAGCTCGGTCGGGTCCTTCGCCCCGGCCACCGGGGTGATCTCGGCCGGCTTCTTGCCGTTGTCCTTGACCTGCGGGAAGTCCGCCGGCGGCGGCGTGACCGTCCCGCTCACCACGGAGTCGGGCGCGTTGGCGTTGCGGACGTCGATCACGAAGATCAGGTCGTCCTTGGGGCCGATCGACATGTCGGCCTTGCCCTGGGCGCCGAACGCGGCGGCCGGCGGGGCCACCACCAGCAGCCGGCTGCCGGCCTTCTTGCCGATCACGGCCTGGTCCAGGGCCGGGATCAGCGAGTCGGTGCCGGCCTGGAAGATCTGCGGCTTCCCGTTGGCGTCGTACGAGCTCGGGATGTCCTTGCCGGTGTTCCAGTCCTTGGCGGTGTAGTCCACCGAGGTCCAGGAGTTCTTCTCGACCTTGGCGCCGGTGCCCTCGGTGAGCACCTTGACCACGAAGGAGCCGTCGGAGGCCTCGCCCGGCACCTGGATCTCGGCCTTCTTGCCGAAGTCGCCGGCGACCGTCGGCAGCACCTTGGCGCTGTCCTTGATCGGCGGGACCGGCTCGGCGGTCGGCGTGGGCTGCGCGGTCTTGGCCGCGTCCGGCTTGGCCGCGGCGCTGTCCTTGGAGCCGTCCTTGTTCACCATGTAGAGCGTGACGCCGCTGCCGACCAGCAGCAGGGCGATCACCGTGCCGAGGATCACGCCCAGCTTGCCGACGCCGGGCGGGTTCTCGTCGTACCCGGCCTCCGAGGTGTCGGACTTGCGCACGCTGGAGGCGAAGATCTGCGGGGCGTCGTCCGTCTTGGTCCCGCCGCCCGGGGCGCGCGGCGCCTCACCGGGCTGCGCCCAGCCGGCCTGCTGCGCCAGGATCGCCGGGGGGACGACGATCGACTCGCGGTCCCCGCCGACCGGGCCGCCGGGACGGGAGGCGGCCGGGTCCGCAGAGCCGTCGTTCGCCGCGGTGCCGGCCCCGCCCGGGCTCGGCGTCTTCTCAGTCATGACTCCCCATCCATCTCGCCACGAGGTCTTCCAGGTCTGCGCCCGGCGTGGGCACGCCGGCCTGCGGTCGCACCGCCCGCCCCAGGCCTCGGCGCCGGGCGGCGCCTGCCACAGTGCGTGGGCAGTATGACAGCTCAGGATGAGGGCGGACGCTTCGTTGTACGAGCGTCCGCCCAAGCGTACGGAATCCCCGGGGTGAGTTCGAGGGGCTGCGCCGGTGGAGTCCCCCAGGCACAGCCCCCGGCAGCTGGACCGCCAGACCGCTAGACCGCTTCGAGGATGTCGATCACGAAGACCAGGGTCGAGTTCGCGGGCACCGAGCCCTGTGCCTTGTCCTGGTAGCCGAGCGCCGGCGGCACCACCAGCAGGACCCGGCTGCCGACGTTCTGCCCGACCAGGCCCTTGTCCCAGCCCTCGATCACGCTGCCGGTGCCGATCTGCACCGCCTGGGCTCCGCCGTGCGTCCAGGAGGAGTCGAACTGCTGGCCGTTGGCCCACAGCACCCCGGTGTACTGCACCACCAGGGTCTGCCCGCTCTTGACCTGCTTGCCCTCCCCCTTGATCAGCACGGCCTGCTGGAGCTCGTTCGGCGGGGCCTGCCCGGCCGGGACCGTGATCGTCGCCGGGGCCTTGCCGTTGTCCTTGACCTGCGGCATCGTCGCGGGCGGCTCGGTCATCGTCCCGCTCAGCGTGGAGTCCGGCGGCAGGCTCTCCATGATGTCCAGCACGAACACCACCGTGTCACCCTTTTTGACGCCCAGCTGGCCGGAGCCCTGCTCGCCGAAGGCCGCCGCCGGCGGGGCCACCACCAGCAGCCGGGAGCCCACCTTCTTGCCGATCACGCTCTGGTCCAGCGCCGGCACCAGCTGCCCGCTGCCGGCCTGGTAGAGCTGCGGCTTGCCGTTGGCGTCGTACGAGCTGGGCAGGTCCTTGCCGGTGGTCCAGTCCTTGGCGGTGTAGTTGACCGTCACCCAGTCGCCCTTGTTGACGGTGACCCGCTCGCCCTCGGTGACCGTGTTCACCACGAACTGGCCGCTGGGCTGCTGGCCCTCGGGGATGGTGATGGTGGCCTTGCTGCCGTACCCGCCACCCGAAAGGGTGGGCATCGGTGACGCCTCGCTGACCGGCGCCGGCACCGTCGGGGCGGCGCTCGCCGTGGTCGGCGTCGCGGGGCCGGCCGCCGGGGGGGAACTGCTGCAGGCGACCGCGAGCAGCAGCGGCAGGGTGGGAAGCAAACCGGCGGTGCGGCGCACGGTGGTCCTAACTGTCGGTCGAAGTCGGCTCTCCTGACTCGACGGACAGCGTATGCCCGGCACGCGTCCGGCCCCGGTAGACACCACCGGGGCCGGACACCTCCTTGATCACAACCACTGCGGTCACTCTTGGTGACCGCGCAGCCTCAGCGGGTTCACATCCCCGCGATCAGCTTCTCCACCCGCTCGTCCACCGAACGGAACGGGTCCTTGCACAGCACCGTGCGCTGGGCCTGGTCGTTCAGCTTCAGGTGCACCCAGTCCACCGTGAAGTCCCGGCGCTGCTCCTGCGCCCGGCGGATGAAGTCCCCGCGCAGCCGGGCCCGGGTGGTCTGCGGCGGGATCGACTTGGCCTCGAAGGTCCTGAGGTCGGTGGTCACCCGCTGCGCCTGGCCCTTGCCCTGGAGCAGGTAGAACAGGCCGCGGCGGCGGTGGATGTCGTGGTACGCGAGGTCGATCTGCGCCACCCGCGGGTTGGACATGCTCATCTGGTTCTTCTCGCGGTAGCGCTCGATGAGCTTGTACTTCATGATCCAGTCGATCTCCTGGGCCACCCCGTCCAGCCGCTCGGTGCGGACGGCCTCCAGGGTGCGGCCCCACAGGTCGAGCACCCGGGCGACCGTCCCGGTGTTGATGCCCTTGCGCTCGGCGAACTCCAGGGCCTTGGTGTAGTACTCCTCCTGGATGTCCAGCGCGCTGGCCTCCCGGCCGTTGGCGAGGCGCACCTGGTGGGTGCCGGTGAGGTCGTGGCTGACCTCGCGGATCGCCCGGATCGGGTTCTCCAGGGTGAGGTCGCGCATCACCACGCCGGCCTCGATCAGCCGCAGCACCAGGTCGGTGGAGCCGACCTTGAGCAGCGTGGTGGTCTCGGACATGTTGGAGTCGCCGACGATCACGTGCAGCCGGCGGTAGCGCTCGGCGTCCGCGTGCGGCTCGTCCCGGGTGTTGATGATCGGGCGCGAGCGGGTGGTGGCGGAGCTGACGCCCTCCCAGATGTGCTCGGCCCGCTGGCTGACGCAGTACACCGCGCCGCGCGGGGTCTGGAGCACCTTGCCCGCGCCGCAGATCAGCTGCCGGGTGACCAGGAAGGGGATCAGCACGTCGGCCAGCCGGGAGAACTCGCCGTGCCGGGCCACCAGGTAGTTCTCGTGGCAGCCGTAGGAGTTGCCGGCCGAGTCGGTGTTGTTCTTGAAGAGGTAGACGTCCCCCGCGATGCCCTCCTCGTGCAGCCGCCGCTCGGCGTCCACCAGGAGCCCCTCGAGGATGCGCTCGCCGGCCTTGTCGTGCGTCACCAGCTCGACGACGTCGTCGCACTCGGGGGTGGCGTACTCGGGGTGGGAGCCGACGTCGAGGTACAGGCGGGCGCCGTTGCGCAGGAAGACGTTGCTGCTGCGCCCCCAGGAGACGACCCGGCGGAACAGGTACCGCGCCACCTCGTCCGGCGACAGCCGCCGCTGCCCGCGGAACGTGCAGGTCACGCCGTACTCGTTCTCCAGCCCGAAAATCCGGCGGTCCATGAGCACTCCATTCTCTGTCGGAGCTGTCCGAAACCGCCTCCACGACGACTGGGCCGCCGCAGGGGCACCGGAGTCCCGTACGGCGGCAGGCCGCCGTACGGGACTCCGCAGGAACTGCTACACCGGCGTGCCGTCCGCCGGGTTGTCCTCGTCGTCCGCCTCGGCGGACTGGTCCCCGTCGAGCAGCCGGCCCAGCTGGTTGCCCAGGATCCGCTTGAACTTGCGCTGCTGGAACCGCTGGCGGTCGAGGACCGCGACCTCCAGCTGCTCCGGCGTGAGGCTGCGCGGGCTGCCGCCGTTGGGGTCCCGGGCGAGCGAGTCCACGGCGAGCTTCACCGCCTCGGTGAGGCTCATGCCGGCCCGGTGGCGCTGGCCCAGGTAGTTGCCGATCGAGTCGGCGTTGCCGCCGACCACCACGTAGTTCTTCTCGTCCACGACCGAGCCGTCCGGCGTAAGCCGGTAGATCTGGTCGTTGTCGGAGGTGCGGCCGACCTCGGCCACGATCAGCTCGACCTCGTACGGCTTCTCGCCGACCGAGGAGAAGATGGTGCCCAGGGTCTGGGCGTACACGTTGGCCAGGCCGCGGGCGGTGACGTCGGCCCGGTCGTAGGAGTAGCCGCGCAGGTCGGCGTAGCGGACGCCGCCGATGCGCAGGTTCTCGAACTCGTTGTAGCGGCCGACCGCCGCGAAGGCGATCTTGTCGTAGATCTCGGAGACCTTGTGGAGCGCCCTGGAGGTGTTCTCCGCGACGAAGACGATGCCGTCGGCGTAGGTGAGCACGACCACGCTGCGGCCGCGGGCGATGCCCTTGCGGGCGTACTCCGCGCGGTCCGCCATGGCCTGCTGGGGTGAGACGTAGAACGGTGTCGACACCGGCGGTCGTCCCTTTCCTGTGAGGGGGTGGCTAGATCAGCGGGGCCTGCGGGCCGTTGGGCCGGACCAGGCGCTCGTCGGTGATGGCGACGGCGACCTCCGTGACCTCCGCCTCGGTGAGCCGGCGGAAGCCGTCCTCGGTGATCAGCGAGACGATCGGGAAGATCTTGCGGGCGAGGTCGGGACCGCCGGTGGCGGAGTCGTCGTCCGCGGCGTCGTACAGCGCCTGGACGACCATGGTGACGGCCTGGTCGGCCGTCAGGTCCTCGCGGTAGAGCTTCTTCATCGAGCCGCGGGCGAAGACCGATCCCGAGCCGGTGGCCGTGAAGCCGCGCTCCTCGGAGCGCCCGCCGGTGACGTCGTAGTTGAAGATCCGGCCGCGGCCGAGGTCCAGGTCGTAGCCGGCGAACAGCGGCACCACCGCGAGGCCCTGCATCGCCATGCCCAGGTTGCCCCGGATCATGGTGGTGAGCCGGTTGGCCTTGCCCTCCAGGGAGAGCGTGGTGCCCTCGATCTTCTCGTAGTGCTCCAGCTCCAGCTGGAACAGCCGGACCATCTCGATCGCGAGGCCCGCGGTGCCGGCGATGCCGACCGCGCTGAACTCGTCGGCCGGGAAGACCTTCTCCATGTCGCGCTGGGCGATCACGTTGCCCATGGTCGCCCGCCGGTCACCCGCGATCACCACGCCGCCGTCGAACACCGCGGCCACGATCGTGGTCCCGTGCGGGGCCTCGACCATGACGCCCTCGGGGAGCCCGCGGCGGCCGGGGAGCAGTTCCGGCTGGTGGTCGGCGAGGAAGTCGATGAAGGACGACGACCCCGGGGTCAGGAAGGCAGCCGGCAGACGCCCGGTGCCGCGAGTGTTGGCTTCCACACGATTCCTTCCAGGTAGCTTGAAGCGCGCGCTGCCCGCACCCTACCCGTCCGACGATCACCGTGAACGCGTGGAGGGGCCGGTGCCGGACGGCCGGGCGGTGTTCTCCGCCCGGCCGCCGGGGACGATCGCGACCGTGAATTCCGGAATGCCCGGGCCGGACTATTGCCCGCCCTTCTGGACGAATCCTCGGACGAAATCCTCCGCATTGGATTCGAGGACCTCGTCGATTTCGTCCAGCACCGCGTCGACGTCGTCGCTCAGCTTTTCCTGGCGCTCCTTGAGGTCGTCGGAATTCTGGCTTTCCGCGGCCTGCTCCTCGACCTCCTCGGAGGAACGGTTCGCCCGCTGCTGGCCGCCGCCGGTGTCCTTGCTCGCCATTTCCCTCACCCCGCTCGATTCGTCTGGCACGGTTCGGTCGTTGCTTGCTGCACCGACCCTATACACAAGGTGCGACTACCGCTCCCGGTTTGCCGGTGGCGCTTCCTGTCCAACACCCGCTGCCACCCCGGATGATTCCCATTCGGCGGACGTTCACCCATGGTGATCGAAAAGTTACCCGCCGGACAGCACCCGGAGCAGGTCCTCGGCCGTGCGGCAGCGGTCCAGCAGCTCCTTGACGTGGTTGCGGGTGCCGCGCAACGGCTCCAGGGTGGGGACCCGCTGCAGGGAGTCCCGGCCGGGCAGGTCGAAGATCACCGAGTCCCAGGAGGCGGCCGCGACGTGCTCCGCGTACTGCTCCAGGCAGCGCCCGCGGAAGTACGCCCTGGTGTCCTCCGGCGGCTTGGAGACGGCCCGCTCGACCTCGTCCTCGGTGAGCAGCCGCTCGAACCTGCCGCGCGCCACCAGACGGTTGTAGAGGCCCTTCTCGGGCCGTACGTCGCTGTACTGGAGGTCGACCAGGTGCAGCCGCGGGTTGTCCCACTGCAGGGCGTCCCGGCTGCGGTAGCCCTCCAGGATCTCCCGCTTGGCGATCCAGTCCAGCTCGCGGGAGAGCGACATCGGGTCGCGCTCCAGTCGGCCCAGGACGTCCTCCCAGCGCGCCAGCACGTCCACCGTCTGCTCGTCCGCGTCGGTGCCGAAGCGGTCCTCGACGTACTTGCGGGCCAGCTCGAAGTACTCCAGCTGGAGCTGGACGGCGGTGAGCTTGCGCCCGTTGCGCAGGGTGATCAGGTGCTTGAGCGTCGGGTCGTGGGAGACCCGGTGCAGGGTGCGCACCGGCTGGTCGACGGCGAGGTCGGCGGCGATGAACGAGTCCTCGATCATCGACAGGACCAGTGAGGTGGTGCCCAGCTTGAGGTAGGTGGAGATCTCGGAGAGGTTGGCGTCCCCGATGATCACGTGCAGCCGGCGGTACTTCTCGGCGTCGGCGTGCGGCTCGTCCCTGGTGTTGATGATCGGGCGCTTGAGCGTCGTCTCCAGGCCCACCTCGACCTCGAAGTAGTCCGCCCGCTGGCTGATCTGGAAGCCGTGCGCCGAGCCGTCCTGGCCGATGCCGACCCGGCCGGCGCCGGTGACCACCTGGCGGGAGACGAAGAACGGGGTGAGGTGGCGGACGATGTCGGCGAACGGTGTCGCCCGCTTCATCAGGTAGTTCTCGTGGGTGCCGTAGGAGGCGCCCTTGTTGTCGGTGTTGTTCTTGTACAGGTGGATCTTCTGCCCGTTGGGCAGCTCCAGCGCGCGCTGCGCGGCCGCCGCCATGATCCGCTCGCCGGCCTTGTCCCAGAGCACGGCGTCACGCGGGTTGGTCACCTCGGGCGAGCTGTACTCGGGGTGCGCGTGGTCCACGTAGAACCGGGCCCCGTTGGTGAGGATGACGTTGGCGAGGCCGATGTCCTCGTCGGTCAGCTGGCTGGCGTCCGCGACCTCGCGGGCCAGGTCGAACCCCCGTGCGTCGCGCAGCGGATTCTCCTCCTCGAAGTCCCAGCGGGCCCGCCGTGCCCGGTGCATCGCCGCCGCGTACGCGTTGACGATCTGGGACGAGGTGAGCATGGCGTTGGCGTTGGGGTGCCCGGGCACGGAGATTCCGTACTCGGTCTCGATGCCCATCACGCGCCGTACGGTCATGCGGCCCTCCTTGCCCGGTGCACCGCCCCCGACGGGCGGAGCAC
The DNA here is from genome assembly GCF_053598615.1 of Kitasatospora sp. NPDC001095. Classification (NCBI taxonomy): domain Bacteria; kingdom Bacillati; phylum Actinomycetota; class Actinomycetes; order Kitasatosporales; family Streptomycetaceae; genus Kitasatospora; species Kitasatospora sp. NPDC001095. The sequence goes on from NZ_JBSFKQ010000037.1 coordinate 47,907, forward strand.
GCTGACGTACCGCCGAACAACACCGACGCCGGCCTCTGCCCGCGGACGGTGGGTCGAGCCTAGAACCCGGCGCCGAGCGGCGGGCCCGGAGACGCGCCGTCCGGCTGCGGGGCCGCGAGGCGCCACAGCCGGACGGGGTGCGTACAGCTCCGGGGACCGCTGCCGGCCCGGACAACCGCGTGCTTACAGGTACTGCCCCGTGTTGGCGACAGTGTCGATCGAGCGGCCGGACTCGGCGCCCTGCTTGCCGGTGACCAGCGTGCGGATGAAGACGATCCGCTCGCCCTTCTTGCCGGAGATGCGGGCCCAGTCGTCCGGGTTGGTGGTGTTCGGGAGGTCCTCGTTCTCCTTGAACTCGTCCACGCAGGCGGCGAGCAGGTGGGAGACGCGCAGACCCCGCTGGCCGTGGTCGAGGAAGTCCTTGATGGCCATCTTCTTCGCCCGGTCGACGATGTTCTGGATCATCGCGCCGGAGTTGAAGTCCTTGAAGTACAGGACCTCCTTGTCACCGTTGGCGTAGGTGACCTCCAGGAAGCGGTTCTCCTCCGTCTCGGAGTACATCCGCTCCACGACCGACTGGATCATCGCGGCCACCGTGGTCTCGACGGAGCCGTCGTGCTCCTTGAGGTCGTCCGGGTGGAACGGCAGCGAGTCCTTGAGGTACTTGGAGAAGATGTCCTTCGCGGCCTCGGCGTCCGGGCGCTCGATCTTGATCTTGACGTCCAGGCGGCCGGGCCGCAGGATCGCCGGGTCGATCATGTCCTCGCGGTTCGAGGCGCCGATGACGATGACGTTCTCCAGGCCCTCCACGCCGTCGATCTCGGCGAGCAGCTGCGGGACGATGGTGTTCTCCACGTCCGAGCTGACCCCGGAGCCGCGGGTGCGGAACAGGGACTCCATCTCGTCGAAGAAGACGATGACGGGCGTGCCCTCGCCCGCCTTCTCCCGGGCGCGCTGGAAGACCAGCCGGATCTGCCGCTCGGTCTCGCCCACGTACTTGTTGAGCAGCTCGGGGCCCTTGATGTTGAGGAAGTAGCTCTTCCCCTGGGGGCGGCCGGTGACCTCGGCGACCTTCTTCGCCAGCGAGTTGGCGACCGCCTTGGCGATCAGCGTCTTGCCGCAGCCGGGCGGGCCGTAGAGCAGCACGCCCTTGGGCGGGCGCAGCTCGTACTCCTTGAAGAGGTCGGCGTGCAGGTAGGGCAGCTCGACCGCGTCGCGGATCTGCTCGATCTGGTTGCTCAGACCGCCGATCTGGCGGTAGTCGATGTCCGGGACCTCCTCGAGGACCAGCTCCTCGACCTCGGACTTCGGCACGACCTCGAACACGTAGCCGGAGCGGGGCTCCAGCAGCAGGGCGTCCCCGGCCCGGATGGTCATCCCGCGCAGCGGCTCGGCGAGGCGCACCACGCGCTCCTCGTCGGTGTGACCGAGGACCAGGGCGCGCTCGCCGTCCTCCAGGAGCTCCTTGAGGGTGACGATCTCGCCGATGTTCTCGAAGGCCATCGCGTCCACGATGTTGAGGGCCTCGTTGAGCATCACTTCCTGGCCGCGCCGCACCTCGTCGAGGGCGACGTTGGGGCTGACGTTCACGCGGAGCTTGCGCCCCCCGGTGAAGATGTCCGCGGTGCCGTCCTCGTTCGCGTCGAGGAAGGTGCCGAAGCCGGCCGGGGGCTGTGCGAGCCGGTCCACTTCCTCCTTGAGGGCCACGATCTGGTCGCGGGCCTCGCGCAGGGTGGAGGCGAGCCGTTCGTTCTGGGCGGTCACGCCCGCCAGGTTGGTCTGGAGCTCGACGATCCGCTCTTCGAGGATCCTCGAATTGCGCGGCGAGTCGGCGAGCTTGCGGCGCAACACGGCGATTTCCTGCTCAAGGTACGAGACCTGAGCGGCCTCGTCGGAACCACGAGCGGGCCTGCCGGTGCTGCGGTTGTAGTCGTCATCGTGGGCTGCCACGGTCCTCACCTCCTCCGGGGAGCTGGACGCTTCCAGACCCTACCTGGGACCAGGGGTCCGTAAACCCCTAGATCAAGAAAGATGGAACGGGCGTGTCCGATCTTCGCCCCAGCGTGCTTCCCCTCTGCTAAGGGGGATACCCACCGCGCACCGCCCAAAGCGGGCCAGATGTATCGTCGGGCGAAGTGATATCCGATCGCGACCACAACTGGAGGTCCGATCGTTGTACGAATGGCGGGATTGCTCCAGGAATAGGGGCGACCCGGGACAGAAACGGCAGGGGACCATGTCGGTGACCGAGCAGACGGCGGCAGCGGCCGAGGAGCTGGAGGTGTGGATCGACCAGGATCTGTGCACCGGCGACGGCATCTGTGCGCAGTACGCACCCGAGGTCTTCGAGCTCGACATCGACGGGCTGGCCTACGTGAAGGGGCCTGACGACGAGCTGCGCCAGCAGCCCGGGGAGACCGCCCCGGTGCCGCTGACGATCCTTCAGGACGTGGTGGACTCGGCGAAGGAGTGCCCCGGCGACTGCATCCACGTGCGCCGGGTCGCCGACCGGGTCGAGGTGTACGGGCCGGACGCGGAGTAGTCGGGTCCGTAGTCGGTCCGTCACACGGCGGAGACCGGGGCGGCGGCCTGGGAGCGTTCCCAGCCGCCGCCCCGGTGCGTCCAGGTGAGGTCGACCGAGACGTCCGGCCGGAACCGCGGCACGTCCTCGCTCGAATACCCCTGCGCGTGGCCGGTGATGACGCCGTCCGACCGCACCGCGATCCGGCTCACGGTGAGGTTCTCGCGTTCGGCGAGCAGGGTGGCCACCACCTCGGGGCGCTCGCCCGGGCCGAAGCCGAGCAGGAAGACGGCGTCCGGCGGGGTGCCGGTCTCGGTGGCGCAGTGCGCGGTGACCACCGTACCGGGGCGCCCGTCACCGAGCCGCGCGGGCACGACCAGCGTCGTCTTGACCGGGAACGGACCGCAGTCCAGCGGGAGTTGGGCCCGGGCCGGGTCGGGGGCGGCGGTCGCGGCGATGGCCTTGGGGGTCTCGTGGGCGGGTACCGGGGTGCCGGTCGCCGGGGAGGCGGCCAGCGCGGCCCCCACCACCGCGCCGCAGCCGGCCAGGGCGACGGCCCAGTGCCAGGGGGCGGTGCGCGCGTGTCCGGGCCCGGAACGGCCCCGCGGTGTCCGCTGTCCAGTCGTCGCCGTCGTCGTCCCGACCGCGGTCTTCACCAGGCGTCCCCTCCAGGGCTCCACAAGCCGCTCTGCGTGAGCGAGCATCGTCCCACACCGTGCTCGGCGGCATGCGAAAGGGGTGGTACGAGCGCCGTGCTCGTACCACCCCTTCTCGGTGGGTCCGGGTTCAGCCCAGGTCGGGCTGGTCCGCGTCCGTGGCGCGGGCGGCCTTGCGGGCCGCGGCGCGCTCCTGGAGGGTGGGCTCGGGCGCCCCGTTGTCGTAGTCCTCGCCGTACGCGCCCTTGGCCGGACGGCGGCGGCGCAGCGGCGGCTCCACGCCGTCCGCCAGGCGGCGGGCGGTGAGCAGGAAGCCGGTGTGGCCGATCATCCGGTGGTCCGGGCGGACGGCCAGGCCCTCCAGGTGCCAGGTGCGGACCATGGTCTCCCAGGCCTGCGGCTCGGTGAAGGTGCCGTGGTCGCGCAGCGCCTCGACGGTCTTGGACATCTGTGTGGTGGTGGCCACGTAGCAGCAGATGAGGCCGCCGGGGACGAGCGCCTTGGAGGCGACGTCCAGGCACTCCCAGGGGGCCAGCATGTCGAGGATGACGCGGTCGACGTCGGTCTCGACCAGGTTGTCCTGGAGGTCGCCGACGGTGAGCTTCCACGCCGGGTGCGGGCCGCCGAAGTAGCGCTCGACGTTCCCCTGGGCGATGTCGGCGAAGTCCTGCCGACGCTCGTAGGAGGCCAGCATGCCCTGCTCGCCGACGGCGCGCAGCAGGTACGTGCTGAGCGCACCCGAGCCGACTCCGGCCTCGACCACGCGGGCACCCGCGAAGATGTCGGCCATGGCCAGGATCTGCCCCGCGTCCTTGGGGTAGATCACGGCGGCGCCGCGCGGCATGGACAGGACGTAGTCGGGGAGCAGGGGGCGCAGCGCGAGGTACGGAACGTTCCCCGTGGTGCGCACGACCGTGCCCTCGGGAGCGCCGATCAGCTCGTCGTGCGGGAACGCACCCTTGTGGGTGTGGAACTGGTTCCCGGCCTGGAGCGTGAACGTGTAGTGGCGACCCTTGGGGTCGGTCAGCTGGACCTGGTCCCCGACCTGGAAGGGCCCGCGTCGGCGGGCGGCACCGGTCGGTTCGGACATGCCGACAATCCTAAGGGAAGCGGACCGGCCCGCGGGACGCGGGTGATCGTCGGCCGTCCGGTCAGCGGCCGGTGAGGGCGGCGGTCAGCCGCTGCTCGATGTCGCTGAGCGCGGCGACGCCGTACACCCGGCCGTCCGGCTCGACCACCAGGTACTCCCCCGCCGGGGTGGCCTGGACGGCCCGCAGCAGGTCCTCACCGCCGAGGTCGGCGTCCAGTCGCATGCCGGGTTCGAGGTCGCGGGCGAGCGGTCCGACGGCCACCCAGGGGCGGCGGTGCTCGGGCACCGAGCGGACGGCGGACTCGCGCACCAGGGCGATCGGCTCGCCCCGGCCGTCGACCACGATCACCGCGCCGGCCTGGGCCTCGCGGGCGCGCCGCAGCGCCTCGCCGAGCGGGGTGTCGGCGGTGACCTCGACGGCCCGCCGGGCCAGCTCGCGCAGCCGCAGGCCGGGCAGCACCTCCTTGAGCCGGGCGTTGCGCAGACTGCCGGTGGCGCCGTTCCAGATGATCGCGGCGAGCACCGCGGCCAGCACCGCGTCCACCAGGGTGTCGGTGGTGGTGCGCTCGACCCCGCGGGAGGCGCTGAGCAGCGGCAGGCCGATCAGCACGGCGACGGCCAGCCCGCGGCCGACCCAGGCGGCGGCCACCGTGCCGGTCATCGGCTTGCCGGTGACCGCCCAGACGAGCGCGCGCAGCATCCGGCCGCCGTCCAGCGGCAGGCCGGGCAGCAGGTTGAAGGCGGCGACCACCAGGTTGGAGACCATCAGGCCGGTGAGCAGCACCCCGGGCACGGTGGACGGCTCCACCGCCCGCACGGCGAGGTAGAACACGCCGCCGAGCAGCAGCGAGAGCAGCGGGCCGACGAAGGCCAGCCAGAACTCCCGCCAGGGGCGCTCCGCCTCGTTCTCGATCTCGGACACCCCGCCGAAGAACTGGAGCTGGATCCGCCGCACCCCCAGCTTGTAGCGCAGCGCGACCAGGGTGTGGGCGAGCTCGTGCACCAGCACGGAGGCGTAGAAGGCCACCGCGAAGAAGAACGCGACCAGGTAGCGGGCACCGCCGAGGTCGGGCAGCACGTCGCCCAGCTGTCCGCCGAACACCCAGGTGATCAGCGCGGCGATGACGAACCAGGAGGGTGTGACGTAGACGGGCACGCCGAAGGGCCGGCCCATCAGGATGCCGCCGCGGCGCTCGGGCGGCGGCCCGGCCGGGCGCCCTTCGCCCGCCTGCGGTGGCTGGTCGGAGGACTGCTGCCCCCTGCTGTCGCTCACCGTGATCCCTTCGGTCGTCTCCCCCGTCGTGCCCGGTGCGCCCACGCTACGTGATCGTGGCCCTCCGGCGCCGCACGGCCCTGCTTCCAGCTTCCTACCCACTCACGGCGGCCGTGGCAGCACCGTGGCAGCGGGATGACGGCGAAGGGCAATAGGGTCGTAGCCATGCAGCACACCGAGACCAGCAGTGCCACCGCGCGACCGGCGGCACCCCCGACCGGGCTCTCCCCGTCCCGAGCGGGGGACTTCCTCACCTGTCCCCTGCTGTACCGGCTGCGGGTGATCGACCGGCTGCCCGAGCCGCCGAGCTCGGCGGCGACCCGGGGCACGCTGGTGCACGCGGTGCTGGAGCGGCTCTTCGACAGCCCGGCGGCCGAGCGGACGCCGGAGCGGGCGCTGGGCCTGCTGCGCCCGCAGTGGGAGCGGCTGCTGGGCGAGCGCCCGGAGCTGGGCACGCTGTTCCCGGACGACCCGGACGGCGCGGCGCTGACCCGCTGGCTGGCGGACGCCGAGAAGCTGGTCGGCCAGTGGTTCCGGCTGGAGGACCCGACCCGGCTGCACCCGGTGGAGCGGGAGCTCTACGTGGAGACGGCCCTGGATTCGGGCCTGTTGCTGCGCGGCTACATCGACCGGGTGGACGTCGCCCCGACCGGCGAGGTCCGGCTGGTGGACTACAAGACCGGCCGGGCGCCCTCGCGGGACTTCGAGGGCAAGGCGATGTTCCAGATGAAGTTCTACGCCCTGGTGGTGTGGCGCTGGAAGGGCGTGATCCCCAAGCGCCTCCAGCTGGTCTACCTCGGTGGCGGCGGTGACGTGGTCAGCTACGACCCGGACCAGGCGGACCTGCTGGCGGTGGAGCGCAAGCTCCTGGCGCTGTGGGAGCGGATCGGCCACGCGGTGGCCACCGGGGACTTCCCTGCCACCCGCAACCGCCTCTGCGACTGGTGCGACCACCAGGCCAGCTGCCCGGAGTTCGGCGGCACCCCGCCGCCGTACCCGCTGCCGGTAGCCCGTACGTCGGACGAGAGCGATCCCACGGGGGATCCGATGAGCAAGGAGTCCTAGGTGACGATCCGAGTGCTGCTGGTCGACGACCAGCCGCTGCTGCGCACCGGTTTCCGGATGATCCTGGAGGCCGAGTCCGACCTGGTGGTGGTCGGCGAGGCCGGCGACGGCCAGCAGGCGCTGGACCAGGTGCGGGCGCTGCAGCCCGACGTGGTGCTGATGGACATCCGGATGCCCAGGATGGACGGCGTCGAGGCGACCCGCCGGATCGCCGGCCCGGGGCGGGACGGCCCGGCCAAGGTGCTGGTGCTGACCACCTTCGACCTGGACGAGTACGTGGTGGAGGCGCTGCGCGCGGGCGCCAGCGGCTTCCTGCTGAAGGACGTCCCGGCCGAGGAGCTGGTGCAGGCGATCCGGGTGGTCGCGGACGGCGCGGCGATGCTGGCGCCGAGCATCACCCGCCGACTGCTGGACATGTACGCCACCAAGCTGCCCTCGGGCGACGAGGCGCCGCCGCAGGCGCTGGGCGCGCTGACGGAGCGCGAGCTGGAGGTGCTGAAGCTGGTGGCGCGCGGGCTGTCGAACGCGGAGATCGCGGCCGAGCTGTTCGTCAGCGAGACGACCGTGAAGACGCACGTGGGCCACGTGCTGACCAAGCTGCAGCTGCGCGACCGGGTGCAGGCGGCCGTGTACGCCTACGAGAGCGGACTGGTGCGCCCCGGCGCCCTCTAGCGGTTCCGGCGGCCCCTGGGCCTCCCGGGGGCCGCGGAGACGTCACGGCGGCCCGTCCGCTCCCCGTACCGACGGGGATGCGGGCGGGCCGCCGTCCTGCGGGCGCTACTTGTTGTTCCGGCTGATCTCCCAGAAGCGGAAGTAGCCGGTGGTGTCGACGGTGGACTCGACGCCGGTGACGTACGAGCGGGCCGCGAAGAAGGACTTGTTCTGGTACAGCGGGATCAGCGGCACGTTCTCGGCCTCGATCGCCTGGATCTGCGCGTAGGTGGCGGCCGCGGCGCTGCGGTCGGTCTGCTTGAGGCCCTCCGGCACCAGCCGCCCGCTGATCCGCGGGTCGTCCCAACCGTGGTGGTACGCACCGCCGTTGATCAGCAGCGGGGCGAGGTAGTTGTCCGGGTCCGGGTAGTCGGCGAACCAACCGATGATGTACGCCTGGTACTTGCCCTCGGTCCAGCCCTTGCGGTACGAGTCCCAGTCCGGCTCCTGGACGAGCGTCACCTGGAAGAGGCCGCCGGTCTCCAGCTGCTTCTTCAGCGTCTCGGCCTCGTTGCTGCCGGCCCGCGAACGGGACCAGGTGAGGGTGAACTTGACCGGGGTCTGGATCTTGGCGTCGGCCAGGATCTTCTTGGCCTTGTTCACGTCCTGGTCGCCGTAGCGGTCGAAGAAGGCCGTGGTGTGGCCGGGCAGGCCGGCCGGGACCATGGAGTAGAGCGCCTGGACGGTGCGGGCGAAGACGTCGCGGGCCAGCGCCTTGCGGTCCATCATCTGGGCGACGGCCTGGCGGACGGCGACGTTGCTCATCAGCGGGTCCTTGGTGTTGAGGACCAGCGAACGGGTGTCGTTGCTGTCGCCCTCGGTCACCTGGAGGTCGGTCTTGCCGCCCTGCTGGTCGGAGCGGACCTGGGCGGCGGTGTTCGGCTCCAGGCTGTTGTCGGTGAGGTCGATCTCGCCCTTGTCCAGCGCCGCCTTGAGGTCCTCCGACTTGTCGAAGAACCGCACGGTGAACTTGTTGTTCCGCAGCTTGGCCTCGCCGCCGTACTTGTCGTTGGCCGACAGCACGACCTTGCCCAGCTGCTTGCCGCCGCTCAGGTTCTCGACCGCGTCGAAGCGGTACGGGCCGGAGCCGATCAGCTTGTCGTTCGGGACGACCTTGTCCGCGGGGTAGACCTGGTGGTCCACGATGGCGCCGACCGGGCTCGCCAGCTTCGCCGGCAGGGTGGCGTCGGGCGTGGAGAGGTGGAAGATCACCTCGTTGTCGCCCTTGGCCTCGACGGACTTGATCGAGTCCAGCAGCTCGACCGGACCGGTCTGGTCGTTGATCTTCTTGGTGCGCTCGATCGAGAAGACCACGTCCTGGGCGGTCAGCGGGTGACCGTTGGAGAACTTCTGGCCGGGCTTCAGGGTGCAGTGGTACTCGGTGGCCTCGGCGCTGGTGAACTCGCAGGACTGCGCGGCGTCCGGGGACGGCGAGCTGGCCGCGGCCTGGAAGGTGAGCAGCGACTGGAAGGTGTTGCGCAGCAGCAGCCAGGAGCCGGCGTCGTAGGCGGCCGCCGGGTCCAGGACACCGGTCAGCTGACTGGTGCCCATGGTGATCGACTTGCCGCCGTCCCCCTTGACCACGTCGGTCACCGATCCGCAGCCCGCCACCGACACGGCGACCAGGCCGGCGCAACCGAGTACTGCCAGGCGTTCAGCTGAAGTCTTCACGAGGCGCGTCCTTTTGGGTGGCACGAACTGGAGTAGCGTGCCACATCGAACACGTACGACCGATACCCGCGCTGATGACGTTTGGGACACGGCGGTTCAGGGCATCACGGCGCGCTCGACGAGTTGTCAGCCATTGCCCGTTTTCTCCCCCGGCGACTTCGGTCCGGAGCCCCGCCGGGCCGCTTATCGGCCGGTGAGGCCGGGTCGCAATGAGACGACAATCACACCCGAGAGGCGACCAGGGAGCGCAGCAGATCGAGGTCGACCTGCTCCAGCGACGGCAGCACCAGCCGCCCCGGAGCCGGCTCGATCGCCGCCACCGAGGGCACCGCGATCACCGGGCAGCCGGCCGCCTCGCCCGCCCGCACCCCGGTCGGGGTGTCCTCGATCACCACGCAGCGGACCGGCTCCGCGCCGAGTCGCCGGGCGGCCTCCAGGTACGGGTCGGGGAAGGGCTTGGTGCGCGGCACCTCGTCCCCGCCGATGGTGAAGGCGAAGTGGTGGGCGCCCAGCGAGCGCAGCACGATGTCGATCACGTGCCGGTGCGAGGCGGACACCATGGCGGCCGGGATCCCGTGCGCGGCAAGGGTGTTGAGCAGCCGCTCGGCGCCCGGCATGAGCGGCACGCCGCCGGCCAGCAGGTCGACGAAGCGCTGGTTGACCAGCACGCCCAGGTCCGCCGGCGCGATGTCCGCGCCGGTCCTGGCGACCAGGTACTCCATCACCCTGGCCATCGGGCCGCCGACCACGTGGGCGCGGTCGGCCTCGTCCAGCTCGTGGCCCAGCTCGGCGAAGAGCGAGGCCTCGGCCTGCCACCAGAAGTCCTCGGTGTCCACCAGCGTCCCGTCCATGTCCAGCAGCACCGCCTGGAGCCCGCGGTCGTCCCCGTGTTCGAGGATGCGCGTGGCGGTGGAGCTGGTCGTCATGGCGGGGTCCTTCCGGCAGGCCCGGAGCGTCTCCGGGGAAGGCGCGGGCCGGCCCGCAGGTGAGCGGACCGGCCCGTTCAGGATCATCAAGGATACGCCCGCTTCGTCCGGAAAGAGCGAACGCAACGGAAACCGGGAGTTACCGGGCGTTGAAGTACTTCGCCTCCGGGTGGTGGATCACGATCGCGTCGGTGGACTGCTCCGGGTGGAGCTGGAACTCCTCGGAGAGCACCACGCCGATCCGCTCCGGCTTCAGCAGCTCGGCGATCTTGGCCCGGTCCTCCAGCTCGGGGCAGGCCCCGTAGCCGAGCGAGAAGCGGGCGCCGCGGTACTTGAGCGCGAACATGTCCTTGACGTCCTGCGGGTCCTCGCCGGAGAAGCCCAGCTCGTAGCGGACCCGCGCGTGCCAGAACTCGGCCAGCGCCTCGGCCAGCTGCACCGAGAGCCCGTGCAGCTCCAGGTAGTCCCGGTAGGAGTTGCCGGCGAACAGCTCGTTGGCCGCCTCCGAGATCCGGTTGCCCATGGTGACCACCTGGAGGCCCACGACGTCCCGCACCCCGGACTCCTCCGGGCGGAAGAAGTCGGCCAGGCAGAGCCGGCGGCCGCGCCGCTGGCGCGGGAAGGTGAAGCGGGTGCGCTCGGTGCCGTCCTCGTGGAAGACGATCAGGTCGTCGCCCTTGGAGTTGGCCGGGTAGTAGCCGTAGACCACGGCGGCCTCCAGCCAGCCCTCGGTCTGCAGGCGGTCCAGCCAGGCCCGCAGCCGCGGCCGGCCCTCGGTCTCCACCAGCTCCTCGTAGGACGGCCCTTCGCCGGAGCGCGCGGCCTTCAGGCCCCACTGCCCCTTGAACAGCGCGTCCTCGTCCAGCCAGGAGGCGTAGTCGGCGAACGGGATGCCCTTGACGATCCGGTCGCCCCAGAACGGCGGCACCGGCACGGTGTTGTCGACGGCGACGTCGGAGCGGATCTGGCCGAGGTTCACCTCGGGCTCCGGCTCCTCCACCTCGACCCGGGCGTGCCGGCGCTGCTTGAGCTCCGGCAGGGCCGCGCCGGGCACGCCGCGCTTGACCGCGATCAGCGCGTCCATCAGCCGCAGGCCCTCGAAGGCGTCCCGGGCGTAGCGGACCTCGCCCTCGTAGATCTCGTGCAGGTCCTGCTCGACGTAGGCGCGGGTGAGCGCGGCGCCGCCGAGGATCACCGGGAAGCTGGCGGCCAGCTTGCGCTGGTTCAGCTCCTCCAGGTTCTCCTTCATGATCACGGTGGACTTCACCAGCAGGCCGGACATCCCGATGACGTCCGCGTTGTGCTCCTGCGCGGCGTCCAGGATCGCCGAGACCGGCTGCTTGATGCCCAGGTTGACCACGTTGTAGCCGTTGTTGGACAGGATGATGTCGACCAGGTTCTTGCCGATGTCGTGGACGTCGCCCTTGACGGTGGCGAGCACGATGGTGCCCTTGCCCTCGCTGTCGGACTTCTCCATGTGCGGCTCCAGGTGGGCCACCGCGGTCTTCATCACCTCGGCGGACTGGAGCACGAACGGCAGCTGCATCTGGCCGGAGCCGAAGAGCTCGCCGACCACCTTCATGCCGGCCAGCAGGGTGTCGTTGATGATCTCCAGCGCCGGACGGACGGTCAGCGCCTCGTCCAGGTCGGCCTCCAGGCCGTTGCGCTCACCGTCGATGATCCGGCGCTGCAGCCGCTCCTCCAGCGGGAGCGCGGCCAGCTCCTCGGCCTTGGAGGCCTTCACCGAGGCGGCGGAGACGCCCTCGAACAGCTCCAGCAGGCGCTGCAGCGGGTCGTAGCCGTCCCGGCGGCGGTCGTAGACCAGGTCGAGCGCGGCCTCGCGCTGGTCCTCGGGGATGCGGGAGATCGGCAGGATCTTGGAGGCGTGCACGATCGCCGAGTCCAGTCCGGCCTCCACGCACTCGTGCAGGAAGACGGAGTTGAGCACCACCCTGGCGGCCGGGTTGAGGCCGAAGGAGATGTTGGACAGGCCCAGGGTGGTCTGCACCTTCGGGTGGCGGCGCTTGAGCTCGCGGATCGCCTCGATGGTCTCGATGCCGTCCCGGCGGGACTCCTCCTGGCCGGTGGCCAGGGTGAAGGTGAGGCAGTCGACCAGGATCGAGCCCTCGTCGATGCCGTAGTCGGCGGTGAGTTCGGCGATCAGCCGCTCGGCGATCGCGACCTTGGTGTCGGCGGTACGGGCCTGGCCCTGCTCGTCGATGGTCAGCGCGATCAGGCCGGCGCCGTGCTCGCGGGCCAGCGAGGCGATCTTCCCGAAGCGCGAGTCGGGGGCGTTGCCGTCCTCGTAGTTGACCGAGTTGAGCACCGCGCGGCCGCCGAGCGCCTCCAGACCGGCCTGCAGCACCGGCGGCTCGGTGGAGTCCAGCACGATCGGCAGGGTGGAGGCGGTGGCCAGCCGGCCGGCGATCTCCTTCATGTCGGCGACGCCGTCGCGGCCGACGTAGTCCACGCAGAGGTCCAGCAGGTGGGAGCCGTCCCGGATCTGGTCGCGGGCGATCTCCACGCAGGCCTGCCAGTCGCCGGCCAGCATCGACTCGCGGAACTTCTTCGAGCCGTTGGCGTTGGTGCGCTCGCCGATCGCCAGGTACGAGGTGTCCTGACGGAACGGCACCGCCTGGTACAGCGAGGCCGCCGAGGGCTCGGGCCTCGGGTCGCGCGGGGCGATCGGGCGGCCCTGGACCCGCTCGACCACCTGGCGCAGGTGCTCGGGGGTGGTGCCGCAACAGCCGCCGACCAGCGAGAGGCCGTACTCGCGGGTGAACACGTCGTGGGCGTCGGCCAGTTCGGCCGGGGACAGCGGGTAGTGGGCGCCGTCCTTGCCGAGCACCGGCAGGCCCGCGTTCGGCATGCAGGACAGGCCGATCCGGGCGTTCTTGGCCAGGTAGCGCAGGTGCTCGCTCATCTCGGCCGGGCCGGTCGCGCAGTTGAGGCCGATGTAGTCCACGCCCAGCGGCTCCAGCGCGGTGAGCGCGGCACCGATCTCCGAGCCGAGCAGCATGGTGCCGGTGGTCTCCACCGTCACCTGCACCAGCACCGGCAGGTCAAGCCCGGCCTCGGCCAGCGCCCGCTTGGAGCCCAGGATGGCGGCCTTGGTCTGCAGCAGGTCCTGGCTGGTCTCGACCAGCAGCGCGTCGGCGCCGCCGGCGATCAGGCCGGCCGCGTTCTGCTGGAAGCCGTCGCGCAGCGTCTCGTACGGGGCGTGGCCGAGGGTCGGCAGCTTGGTGCCGGGGCCGATCGAGCCGAGCACCCAGCGGGTGCGGCCGTCGGCGGCGGCGTGGGCGTCGGCCACCTCGCGGGCGATCCGGGCGCCGGACTCGGACAGCTCGAAGATCCGCTCCGCGATCTCGTACTCGCCGAGGGCGCTGAAGTTGGCGCCGAAGGTGTTGGTCTCCACGCAGTCCACGCCGACCCCGAAGTAGGCCTCGTGGACGGACCGGACGATGTCCGGGCGAGTGATGTTGAGGACCTCGTTGCAGCCTTCGAGGTTCTGGAAGTCCTCCAGCGTCGGATCCTGCGCCTGGAGCATGGTGCCCATGGCACCGTCGGCGACCACCACTCGGGTGGCGAGGGCCTCACGCAGTGCGTTCGCGCGGCTCTGCTGAGTGATGGACGGGGTGGCTGCTGTGGCCATGGGGCTTCTCCCTGGTGCGACGGCTGTCGGCTTTGCGAGCCCGCTTGGTCGGGCACGCACCTGGCCAGGGTATCCGGCCCACGGCTCGGCCCGCCGGGCCATTCCGTATCCTGAGCGCTCGAGCGCAAGGGGGAGAGAGCGCGTGGCCGGATTCCGGACCTCCGCGCGGCGTGCCGGCCGGGGCCTGACGGCCCCGTTCCGCGCGCTGCGCGACCACTGGCGGGCCTGGTCCCGGTGGCGGCGGGCACTGCTGGTGCTGGCCCTGGTGGCGGCCGTGCCGGCCGCCGCGCTGGGATCGGTGTTCGTGATGTTCCGGCTGCACTACACCGGCACGCCCGCCGCCGACGCCCGCACCCGGGGCCGGGACGCGCTCTGGCTCGGCCACGCCTGGGTGGACGGCCGCAGGACCGAGGCGGACGTGGCCGAGCTGGGCCGGCAGCTGGCCGGCACCGGCGTCCGGGACCTCTACGTGCACACCGGCCCGCTGGAGCACGACGGCTCGCTGCCGCCCTCCGCCCACCCCCGGGCCCGCTGGTTCACCGACACCGTGCACCGGGAGCTGCCCGGCATCCGGGTGCAGAGCTGGCTGGGCGACGAGGTCAAGCCGGAGAAGGACGCCCTGGACCTGGAGGACGGCCCCACCCGCGACCGGGTCACCGCCTCCGCCCGCCAGGTGCTGGACCTCGGCTTCGACGGCGTGCACTTCGACATGGAGCCGATCCGCCCCGGTTCGGCGGGCTGGCTGGCGCTGCTCGACCGGGTCCGCCCGGTCACCGCGGCCCGCGGCGCCAAGCTGTCGGTGGCGGCCCCGCAGATCGACCCCGTCCCCGGCCTGCACACGGCCGGCATCCTGCTCACCGGCCACGGCAAGTGGTGGGACCGGGCGTACTTCACCGAGACCGCCCGCCGGGTCGACCAGATCGCGGTGATGAGCTACGACACCTCGATGCCCACCGAGCCGCTGTACGGCGGCTACGTGGCCCGGCAGACCGAGCTCGCCCTGCGGTCGACCCCGGCCGGCGTGGACCTGCTGATGGGCCTGCCGTTCTACTGGGACGACAAGTGGGGCCACCGGGGTGACGCCGAGACCGTCCGGGCCGCCGTCCGAGGCGTCCGGCTCGGCCTGGGCCGGGAGGACCGGCGGCGGGCCGACTTCGGCGTCGCGCTGTACGTGGACTTCGCCGCGCTGCCCGAGCACTGGGCGGCGTACCGCGAGGGCTGGGCGACGGCGGGGCAGGGCGGGTAGCACCGGCCCGGCGGACCGTGCGGTCGGGCGACCGTCACGCCGCGTCGCCGATCGAACACCCTTCGCTCCCACCGGACACCTGACGGACCGTCAGCCAGGAGCCCGTCGATATCCGGTGGATCGCGGCGGTCCGCTCCCCCAGACTGTCCCGGTGCCCGGCCGTGGTGCGCATCAAAGCCCGTAGGCTGGGCAGGTAGGGACCATGGGGCGAGGCGTTCCATGGGAGACGAGAGGTTCGACAGTCGGCAGCCGGCCCGTCGGCGCCCCGGCAGGCCAGCCGGGGCGGCGCAGGTCCGACCGCCGACCGGAGGGAGACGCTGGGTGATCGAGCTGGAAGATGTTCCCGAGTTGATCGACCCGGTGATGGTCTGCGCGTTCGAGGGCTGGAACGACGCGGGCGACGCCGCGTCCGCGGCCTTGGCGCACCTGGACGAGACCTGGGGCGGCAAGGTGTTCGCCGCCCTGGACGCGGAGGACTACTACGACTTCCAGGTCAACCGGCCCACGGTCTGGCTGGACGGCGGCATCCGCCGGATCACCTGGCCGACCACCAGGCTCTCGGTGATCCGGGTGACGGAACCGACCACCAGGGACATCGTGCTGGTCCGCGGCATCGAGCCGAGCATGCGCTGGCGCTCGTTCTGCAACGAGCTGCTGGGCTTCGCGCACGAGCTGGGCGTCGAGCTGGTGGTGATCCTGGGCGCGCTGCTCGGCGACACCCCGCACAGCCGTCCGGTGCCGGTCAGCGGCGTCACCTCCGACCCCGAGCTGGCCCGCCGACTGGACCTGGAGGAGAGCCGCTACGAGGGCCCGACCGGCATCGTCGGGGTGCTCCAGGAGGCCTGCACCCACGCCGGGGTGCCGGCCGTGACGCTCTGGGCGGCGGTGCCGCACTACGTCTCGCAGCCGCCGAACCCCAAGGCCACGCTGGCCCTGATCAACAAGCTGGAGGACCTGCTGGACCTGCGCATCCCGCCGGGCGAGCTCGGCGAGGACGCCAGGGCCTGGCAGATCGGCGTGGACCAGCTGGCCGCCGAGGACAGCGAGGTGGCCGAGTACGTCCAGCAGCTGGAGGAGGCGCAGGACACCGCGGAGCTGCCGGAGGCCTCCGGCGACGCCATCGCCCGCGAGTTCGAGCGCTACCTGCGCCGCCGGGAGAACGTCGGGCCGACGGGCGAGAAGCCGGTGGCCGGGCACGCCACGGCGGAGCGGCCGGCCGATCCGGAGACGCCGGGCGGCGGGGCCCGGGAGAGCCAGGACGGCGCCGAGGAGGAGTGACCTCCGTACGGCCGAAGGGGCGTCAGGACCAGTCCTGGCGCCCCTTCGGCGTGTGGTGCGGGTGCGGGTTACAGCGCGACGCCGAGCAGGGCGTCCACCGTGCGGGTCACCAGGCCGGGAGCGCCGGTGTCGGTGCCGCCCTCGGCCTCCTGGCCGGCCGCCCAGCGGTCGACCGCGGCCAGCGCGGCGGGCGTGTCCAGGTCGTTCGCGAGCGCCTCGCGCACCTCGGCGAGCAGCCGCTCGGCCGACGGGCCGTCCGGGCGGGAGACCGCTGCGCGCCAGCGGGCGAGACGCTCGACGGCCTCGTCCAGGGTGCTCTTGGTCCACTCC
Organism: Kitasatospora sp. NPDC001095; assembly: GCF_053598615.1. NCBI lineage: Bacteria > Bacillati > Actinomycetota > Actinomycetes > Kitasatosporales > Streptomycetaceae > Kitasatospora > Kitasatospora sp. NPDC001095. Next base: position 64,326 of record NZ_JBSFKQ010000037.1, read on the forward strand.
CAGTCCGCGCGGTAGTGGTGCGAGAGCAGCGCCAGGCGGATCGCCGCCGGGTCGACGCCCTCGCGGCGCAGCGCCGAGACGAAGACCAGGTTGCCGCGGGACTTGGACATCTTGTGGCCGTCCAGGGCGACCATGCCGGCGTGCACGTACGCCTTGGCGTACGGGTGGGTGCCGGTGGCGACCTGGGCGTGCGCGGCGCCCATCTCGTGGTGCGGGAAGGAGAGGTCGCTGCCGCCGCCCTGGATGTCGAAGGACATGCCGAGGTACTGCAGCGCGATGGCGACGCACTCGATGTGCCAGCCGGGGCGGCCGTGGCCGAGCTCGGTGTCCCAGGCGGGCTCGCCCGGGCGGGCGGCCAGCCAGAGCAGGGCGTCCAGCGGGTTGCGCTTGCCGGGGCGCTCCGGGTCGCCGCCGCGCTCGGCGAAGACCGGGCGCATGGCCTCGCGGGTGAGGCCGGAGACCTCGCCGAAGCGCGGGTCGGCGTCGACCGAGAAGTAGATGTCGCCGTCCACCTTGTAGGCGGCACCGGAGGCCAGCAGCTTCTGGACGATCGGGACGATCCACGGGATCGACTCGACGGCGCCGATGTAGTGGGCCGGCGGGAGCATCCGCAGCGCGGTCATGTCCTCGCGGAACAGGGCCGTCTCGCGCTCGGCCAGGGCCGTCCAGTCCTGGCCGGTCTCGACCGCGCGGGCGAGCAGCGGGTCGTCGACGTCGGTGACGTTCTGGATGTACAGGACGTCGTGGCCGGCGTCCTTCCAGACGCGCTGCACCAGGTCGAACGCGTTGTAGGTGGCGGCGTGGCCCATGTGGGTCGCGTCGTAGGGCGTGATGCCGCAGACGTAGATCCGGGCGGTGCCGTCCTGCGGCACCACCTCGCGGACCGTGCCCGCTGCGGTGTCGTGGATACGGAGGGGGAGCCCCTGACCAGGCAGGGCGGGAACCTCGGAGGCGGGCCAGGCATGCATGGAAACAACTTTAACCTTGCGAACATTTGAAAGCCTAACCAGTACGAAAGATCGACTGGATTCGCTTCTCGGCATTGCCCGACTGTTTCCCGACTGGTATTGCACGGAACCGGCGGGCGTGACGCCCGTGCCGTACCGGCCCCGCCGTGCCGTACGGGACACGGCGCCGGGCACGGGTGAGCGCCCGGTCGGCCCTGCCGCCGACCGGGCGCCCGGCGCCCCGGGGGACGCGGTCGGAGCCGCTACGACCGCTGCCAGAGGGCCGGCACGTTCGGCGGCTCCCAGCCCACCATGGCGGTGTGCGCCTGGAGGCAGGTGTAGGAGACGCCGGAGTAGGTGACGCGGTCGCCCGCTTGGTACGAGGTGCCCGCTGCCCAGGTCCCGCTCGGCGGCGGTGTGCTGGGCCCGCCGGTCGGGGTGGGGGTGGGGCTCGGCGTGCCGGGGGTCTGCGGGACGTCCAGCACGAAGTCGAAGCTCGCCTCGCGGGTCTGGCCGTCCTGGCGGACGTTCATCAGCAGCCGGGGGTCGTAGATGCTGTCCGTGCTGTTGCGCGGCTCGCCCGGGAAGTACAGCTGGGTGGTGACGATCGAGCGGCCGGGGGCCTGGAGCTTGACGTGCAGGTGCCGGGTGCGGCCCGGGTAGAGGCCGGGCACGATGGTGTCCAGCCGGTACGCGCCGTTGGCGTCGGTGAACTGGTGACCGCGGAAGGTGTAGGTGACGTTGTCGTAGTTGCCGCCGTTGTCGGCCTGCCAGAAGTCCAGCAGCACCCCCGAGACGGGCCGGCAGGCGCGGCCGAAGACGTAGCCGCTGACGACCAGGTGGGTGCCGGGCCCGTCGCTGACCATCGAGCTGCGCAGCGGGGAGTTGGGCTTGAAGTAGGGACCCTCGATCTGCTCGACGGTGGGGGCGTCACCGTCGTGGCACTCGGGGGTGAGGCCGAGCGGTTCGCCGCCGTGGATCTGGTCCCGGGCCAGGGCCACTCCGCCGCCGACCAGCAGCGGGGCTGCCCCGAGCGCGGCGGCGGCCTTCAGGACGGTCTTGCGGCTGATCATGCCGTCGGGCGTGGGCATGCGCCGTCTCCTTCTCGTGAGGCGGGGGGTGGGGGCGGCCCTTGCCATGGTGGGGGGCATGACAAGGGCCGGACCGGCCGCCCGTCCGCGCGCCGGACCGGCCACCGGTGGCCAGCAGCAAAGTTACGGGCCGTCCGGCGCGACCGCGATGGACATGATCCGGGGATCGTGGTGATTTCCGTCGACCCCGGCCCGGAACTCCCCCGGGGTCATCCCGGTCTCCCGGCGGAAGAACCGGCAGAAGTACGCCGGATCGACGAAGCCCGCCTCCTTGGCGACCTGGCGGATCGTCAAGTCGGTGCAGGCGAGCAGCCGTTTGGCCTCCAGGGTCTGCTGGTGGCGGATCAGCCCGCCGGGGGTGCGGCCGGTGGCCTGCTTCACCAGGGTCTGCAAGTGCCCCGGGGAGACGCCGAGTTCCTGCGCGATGGAGGCCACCGAGTGCCGCACCCCGCCCGGCCGGGCGATCAACCGGGTGAAGGCGGCCGCCACTTCTGCCGGACGGCTGGGCAGCGCCGGGCGGCCGGCCGGGGCGCAGGCGCGCAGCGCCCGGACGATCAGGATGTGCAGACTGGCCCGCAGCACCCCCTGGTAGCCGGGCGCCCTGGTCCGGTACTCGTGCTCCATGTCGGTGAGCAGCGCGTCGATCGCGTCGGCCTGCTCGCCGAGCGCGAGGGCGGGGCGGGTGGCCAGGGCCCGCAGGGCGGCGAGGTCCTGGGGGTGGCCGAGCAGGAAGTCCTCGTTGAACAGGACGACCCGGCCGGCCAGTTCCTCGGTGTCCGCCCAGTAGTGCACCTGGCCGGGGGTGATCACGCACAACTGCGGTGGCGCCAGCGGCCGGTGGACGAGGTCCAGGACGTGGGCGCCGCGGCCGCCGGTGACGTGGACGATCTCGTAGAAAGAGTGCCGGTGCGGGAATCCCGCCCGGGAGAGCGGGCCGATCGCGTCGAAACTGCCGACGGCGAAGGGGAGCAGGTGGGGCAGCGGGACCTGTAACCGGTGCAACGGCAGGTCCGGCGTGGTTCGGGGGGTGGGGGTGGTCCGTCGCACATCCATCGGAGCAGTGTGCGACCTGTTCCGGGGGCAGGTCCAGACCATCTGTCGCCGTTTTCGAGAACCGGTCCAGACCACTGGTGGGTCAGGGCGGTCGGGAGCAAAATGCCCGGGCGGGCCGCGACCCCGGACCGGTGCGGCCAGGGCGGGCCCGCAGGCGCCCCGGCCGCACCGGCTACACCGCCTACACCCGCCGCACCCGCTACACCGGCGGCCAGGGGATCGCGGGCCAGTCCTCCGGCGGCAGCGGGTGCCGGCCGGAGCCGCGCAATTCGGCCACCCGGGCCCGGGTGGCGTCCAGTTCGGCCGCCGTCAGGTGCGGGGCGAGCCGCTCGGCGAGCGCACCGTCCAACTGCTCGGCCAAGCGGGCCAGCACCTCCAGCGCCTCGCCGGGCAGTGGGTCCCCGGCCCAACCCCAGAGCAGGGTGCGCAGCTTGTCCTCGGTGTTGAAGGTGACGCCGTGGTCGATCCCGTACACCCGGCCGTCGGCGGCCGGGATCAGGTGGCCGCCCTTGCGGTCGGCGTTGTTGAGCACCGCGTCCAGGACGGCGAGCCGGCGCAGCCGCCGGTCGTCGTGGTGCACCAGCAGGGCCGTCCGCCCGCCCTCGACCTCGGCCCGGACGATCGGCAGCCAGCCCGTTTCCGGGCCGCGCGGGTCCTGCAGCGCCAGCAGCGGCTCGGCCCCGGGGTCCGGCTCGACCCACAGCTGCACCATTCCGGCCCCGTGCGGGCCCTCGCGCAGCACGGTGGGAGGGATCAGCGCCCAGCCGGTCGCGGCCGACAGCTCGTACGCGGCGACCTCGCGCCCGGCCAGCGTGCCGTCGGGGAAGTCCCACAGTGGTCGCTCGCCGGCCACCGGCTTGTAGACGGCCTGCGCGCTCAGCGAGCCGTGCGCCACCGTGCAGTACAGCGCGGCGTTGGAGGCGTCGGTGAGCCGGCCGTGCACGGTCAGCTCGCCCTGGCGCAGCAGCGCGAGGGCGGTGGGCACGTCGGCGGCCAGCGCGGCGGCGGCCGCCGGGTCGGCCTGCGGCGGGGTGTCCGTGTTCAGCGCCGGTAGCCGTTCGCGCGCGGGCACAGGTGGCCCTCCGGGTCGAGCGGAAGGTTGCAGAAGGGGCAGGGCTTGCGGCCGGCCGCGACCAGGTCCAGCGCGCGCTTGGCGAAGACCCTGGCCATCGCGCCGGACAGCCGCACCCGCAGCATGTCCGGGCCGTTCTCGTCGTCGGTGAAGACCGCCTCGGCGGCCTCCTCGTCGTCCTCCTCGACCAGCGCCTGCGCCTCGACCACCAGGCAGGCATCCATGCTGTCCCAGGCCAGGGCCATGGTGCCGACCCGGAACTCCTGCTCCAGCGGGAGGTCCAGCGGGGCGGTGTCGAGCAGGTCCTTCGGGGCGGCGGCCGGGATGGCGGCGTCGCCGCCGCTGCGCCGCAGCGCCTCGTCCAGGACCTCCTCGATGCGCTCGGCGAGCGCGGCGACCTGGGTCTTCTCCAGCAGCACGCTGGTGATCCGGCCCCGGGCGCTGGCCTGGAGGTAGAACGCCCGGGCACCGGGCTGGCCGACGGTGCCGGCCACGAACCGCTCGGGCTGGTCGTAGAAGAAGACCTGACGGGGCACGCTCTCGCTCCGGATCGTGTCGGTCGGCGCGGTTCCACAGGGGGCGGGATCGCGGCCGGATGGACTCATCAGTCACCCTACGACCTTCGGGCTCCGGCCGGGGAGCCGAGCCGACGGCCGCGGGCGGGGTGGCACCCGGGGAAGCGGACGGTGCCGCCCGGACGGTGCCTCCCCGGGCGGCCCGTCGGCGGCGCGGCTCAGACGGTGCCGCCCACCACCGCGTCGCCGGCCGGGGTGGCCTCGGCCGGGTGGGGCCTGGGGGCGAGCGAGGCGAGGTCGCCGGTGTCGCCCATCCTCAGTACGAAGGGCCGTTGGGGGGTGTAGCGGATCGCGGTGACCGAACAGGGCTCGACGCTGATCCGCTGGAAGTGGTCCAGGTGCAGCCCGAGCGCGTCGGCCACCACGGCCTTGATCACGTCCCCGTGCGAGCAGGCGACCCAGACCGCGTCCTCGCCGTGCTCGGCGGCGATCTTCCGGTTCCACTCGCGCACCGCGTCCACCGTGCGGTGGCTCAGCGCGCGCAGCGACTCCCCGCCGGGGAAGGCGGCCGCCGCGGCGTGGTCCTGCACCGTGCGCCAGAGCGGCTCCTTGGCCAGCTCGGCCAGCGGCCGGCCGGTCCAGTCGCCGTAGTGGCACTCCCCCAGCCGCTCGTCCTCGGTCGGCGGGCCCAACTCGGGGCGGACCGCCAGCAGCGGCTCCAGCGTCTGCCGGCAGCGCTCCAACGGGCTGCTGACCGCCTGCACCAGCGGGATGCCGGCGAGCCGGCCGGCGAGCGCGGCGGCCTGCGCCCGACCGGTGTCGTCGAGGTCCACGCCGGGCGTCCAACCAGCCAGGATTCCGGCGGTGTTCGCGGTGGAGCGGCCGTGACGGACGAGCAGCAGCGTGGGCATGGGGTCAGCCTACGGCCTCCGGGCCCCGCGATGGGCCCCGCTCTCCCTTCCGGACGTCCCGCCCGGTGGGCCTCGGGCTCGTCTCTCGGACTTCGTCGGATCGGGCAAGGATCCAAGAGGCGGGCCCTGGTTGCCCCGGATCCGTGCCGGACGGCCCCGCCCGGGTGACAATGGCCCCCATGATCGTCCACTGCGCCGCCTACCACGACGGCCGCCGGATCGAGGCCCCCGAGGATCCCGCCGGCGCGCTCGCCGCCGCCCGCGCGGCCGGTCCGGGCGGCTTCGTCTGGATAGGCCTGTTCGAGCCCACCACCGAGGAACTCGGCCGCGTCGGCAAGGAGTTCACGCTGCACCCGCTGGCCGTCGAGGACGCCGTCAGCGCCCACCAGCGCCCCAAGGTGGAGGCCTACCAGGGCTCGCTGTTCGTCGCCCTGAAGACCCTCGGCTACCACCCCGGCGGGCACGTCGTCACGGTCGGCGAGGTGATGGTCTTCCTCGGCCCGGACTTCGTGATGACCGTCCGGCACGGCGAGGACGGCTCGCTCGGCGGCCTGCGGGCCGCCCTGGAACAGGACCCCGAGCAACTGCGCTACGGGCCCAGCTCGGTGCTGCACCAGGTCTGCGACACCATCGTGGACGGCTACGTGGACGTGGCGTCCGCGCTCCAGTCCGACCTGGACGAGCTGGAGGCGGACATCTTCTCCCCCGGCCGGGTCGGCAGCGACACCGCCGGCCGGATCTACGGCTACAAGCGCCAGGTGATGTCCGCGCGCCGGGCCGTCGGCCCGCTGGTGGAGCCGATGCTGACCCTGGAGCGCGGCGCCCGCTTCGTCCGCCCCGAGACCGCGCCCTACCTGCGGGACGTCGCCGACCACGTGGCCCGGGTGAACGACCAGATGGAGGGAATGGACCGGCTGCTGTCCGACATCCTGAACGCCAACCTGGCGCAGGTCAGCGTCCAGCAGAACAACGACATGCGGAAGATCTCGGCCTGGGCGGCGCTGGCCGCCGTACCGACGATGATCGCGGGCATCTACGGGATGAACTTCGAGCACATGCCCGAGCTGCACCGGGTCTGGGGGTACCCGGCGGTGCTGGTGCTGATGCTGGTGGTCTGCCTGGTGCTGCACCGGGTGTTCAAGCGGCACGACTGGCTGTAGTGCCGCTCGACCGCCGGCCACCGGGCCCGACCGGCCGGGCCGGTCAGGCCAGGCCGGCCCGCTCCAGCGCCTCGACGCCGGTGCGCAGCGCCCGGATCCGCTCGTCCAGGGTGAAGCCGGACGGGGCCAGGGTGAGCGTGGTGACGCCGGCGTCGGCGTAGGCCTGCATCCGGTCGGCGATCCGGGCGGTGTCGCCGATCAGCGAGGTGGCGTCGATCAGGTCGTGCGGGACGGCGGCCGCGGCGCCCGCGTAGTCCCTGGCCAGGTACTTCTCCTGGACCTCGTCGGCGGCCTGCTCGTAGCCCATCCGCCGGGCGAGCTGGTTGTAGAAGTTCTTCTCCTTGCTGCCCATGCCACCGATGTAGAGCGCGGCGTAGGAACGCAGCCCGTCGACCCCGGCCTTGATGTCCTCGCCGACGGCGAGGTTCACCGTCGGGCAGAGGTCGAAGCCCTCCAGCGTCTTCCCGGCCTGGGCGCGGCCCGCCGTCAGCGGGTCGAGCGAGAGCGCGGAGTGCTCGGGCGAGAAGAAGATGCCGAGCCAGCCGTCGGCGATCTCACCGGTCAGCTCCAGGTTCTTCGGACCGATCGCGGCGATGTACAGCGGGATGTGCTCGCGCACCGGGTGCACGGTGAGCTTGATCGGCTTGCCGGGGCCGCCGGGCAGCGGCAGCGTCCAGTTTGCGCCCTCGTGCACCAGGCGCTCGCGGGACATCGCCTTGCGGATGATCTCCACGTACTCGCGGGTGCGGGCGAGCGGCTTGTCGAACTTCACGCCGTACCAGCCCTCGGACACCTGCGGGCCGGAGACGCCGAGGCCGAGCCGGAACCGGCCGCCGGACAGGGTGTCCAAGGTGGCGGCGGTCATCGCGGTCATCGCCGGGGTACGGGCCGGGATCTGGAAGATGGCCGAGCCGACGTCGATCCGCTCGGTCTTCGCGGCGACGAAGCTGAGCACCGTCGCGGCGTCCGAGCCGTACGCCTCCGCCGCCCAGCAGACGGAGTAGCCGAGCCGGTCCGCCTCCTGGGCCACGGCGATGTTGTCGGCGTCCATGCCGAGTCCCCAGTAGCCGAGGTTGATCCCGAGTCGCATCTGCCGCACCTTCCAGTGGGTTGGGGTTGTGGCGAGGGTAACCGCGCCCGCGCCGGACATGCTACTGACGGGTAGGGGTGGTCTGGGTCACAGTCGCGCGGGTTCGTGCCGCAGTGATCGTTCTGCGGGTCTGCACCCCTGTCCGGGCACCGGCCGCTACGCTCAGCCGGGGTGGGGAGCACTCTCCCCCACCTGCGCGTTTACACGGCTGCCGGGGCTCGCGGGGCCACCGGCCAGTGAAGGGCCCGTCCGATGGAAAAGCGTCACCTCGGCCGTACCGGCCTGCAGGTCTCCCGGCTCGGCCTCGGCACCATGACCTGGGGCCGGGACACCGACGAGCAGGAGGCCGCGGAGCAGCTCAAGGAGTTCGTCGACGCCGGCGGCAACCTGGTCGACACCGCCGACGTGTACGCGGACGGCGGCGCCGAGTACCTGATCTCCCGGCTCACCGACAACCTGGTCCCGCGCTCCGAACTCGTCATCGCCACCAAGGCCGGCAGCGCCCCCGAGTCCGCCCGCCGCTTCGACGGCTCGCGCGGCCACCTGCTCGCCGCCCTGGACGCCTCGCTGCGCCGGCTCGGCACCGACCACGTCGACCTGTGGCAGGTGCACTCCTTCGACCCGGCCACCCCGGTCGAGGAGACGCTCAGCGCCCTCGACATCGCCGTCTCCTCCGGGCGCGCCCGCTACGTCGGGGTCTGCGACTTCAGCGGCTGGCAGCTCGCCAAGGCCGCCACCTGGCAGCACGCCCACCACGGACGGGTGCCGCTGGCCGGGGCGCAGCTGGAGTACTCGCTGCTCCAGCGCGGCATCGAGCGGGAGGCCCTGCCCGCCGCGCTGGACGCCGGGGTCGGGGTGCTCGCCGGCTCGCCGCTCGGGCGCGGGGTGCTCACCGGCAAGTACCGGCACGGCATCCCGCAGGACTCGCGCGGCGCCTCGCCGTACCTGACCGGGTTCGTCCAGCCCTACCTCGGAGAGCGCTCGCGGCGGATCGTGGACGCCCTCGCCACCGCCGCCGACGGGCTCGCCAGCACCCCGCTGGAGGTCGCGCTGGCCTGGGTCCGGGACCGGCCCGGGGTGGCGAGCGCCCTGGTCGGGGCCCGGACGGTGGCCCAGCTGCAGGCGGCGCTGTCGGTGGAGGCGCTTACGCTTCCGGATGAGATCCGTGGCGCGCTGGACGACATCTCGTCGCCGGTGCACCACTACCCGGACCAGGGGTGGACCGAGCTGTGACCCAGGCCCGGGTTGTCGAGCAGAACCTGCAGTGGAGTGACCTTTGGAGCGGACGACGATGACTGACACGGGGAACGGCGCTCCGGAGGTGACCGAAGGGGCCCAGCTGACCCCGGAGGAGAAGGCCGCGAAGGTCGCCGAGCTGGCACGGCGGATGCGGGAGATCGCCGCCCAGGGGCCCGGGGCCGCGGCCCCGGCCGCGCGGATCCCCACGCCGCAGGCGTCGGAGCCGCAGGCCTCGGGGCCCGCGGGGGCGGAGCCCGCCGCATCCGGACCGCAGGCCCCTGCGGCGGCCGCCGCCCCCGCCGCGGTGCCCGAGCGGCAGCACGGCGACGCGCTGCGCGCCACCGCCGAGGTGCTGGCCGCCGGCGGCGCCCCGGCCGAGCTGGCGGCCGCCGCCGTGGCCGCGCTCGGCGAGGAGGCCCCCGAGCGGCTGCGCGACGACCCGTGGGCGGTGCTGGGCCTGCCCGGCGTCCGACCCGAGCACGCGGACGGCTTCGCCCAGAAGCTGCTCGGCCCCGATGCCGCCCCGGGCGACGAGCGCCGCGCCCGGGCGCTGGTGCCGTGGCTGCTGGAGCAGGCGGCGCTGCGCGGGCACTCGGCCCTGGAACTGCCCGAGGTCGCGGCCGGGCTCACCCGGCTCCGGATGCCCGACCCGGCCACCGCGATCCAGGCCGCCGTCGCGGACGGGCGGGTGCTGCCCTTCCAGGAGGAGCTGACCGGCGCCGAGGCGCACGCGGCGGGCGGCGACGAGGACGAGGCGCCGACCCGCACGCTGCTCGCGCTGGAGGGGCTGGCGATGGCCGAGGACAGCCTCGCCGAGAAGCTGCTCCAGCTGATGGCCACCTTCGTACCGGGCGAGGACCCGCAGGAGGCCGAGGACTCCGAGGAGGCCGAGGTCCCCGACGAGACCGGAGCCGGGGCCCGAGCCGGGGCCGGCGAAGCGGCCGCCCCCGCCGAGGAATCCGCCGAGCAGACCCGCGTCGACCCCGGCCCGACCGCCTGGGCGGCCGCCGCCGAGGCCGCGCCGTCCTCCTCCGCGACCGCCCTGGTCAGGGCCGTCGCCGAGCACGCCCTGGTGCTGCACACCGGCGGCGAGGCGGCCCGCGCCGAGCCGGCCGCTCTGGTCACCGCCGCCCGCGGCCTCGGGCTGCGGGCCTGGGCCGCCACCTGGACCGACCAGGGCCGGGACTCGCTCGCCGCACTCGCCGGCCCGGGCACCGGCGGTGGGGCCTCCGTGGTCACCCTCGCCGACCTGCTCTCCGGCGCCGCCGGCCCCGGCCGCGCCCCGGACGGCACGCTCGCCCTCGACCTGCTGGTCGTGCTGGACGCCCCGCTGCTGGACGTCGAACTGGCCGCCACCGTCCTGGAGTCGCTGGCCGACGGCACCCGGCTGGTGCTCAGCGGCGACCCGGGCCAGCTCTGGTCGGCCGGCCCCGGGCGGTTCTTCGCCGACCTGCTGGCCGCCAAGGCCTGCCCGGCGGTCGCCTCCCGCACCCCGGACTTCGGCCCGATCGGCGAGTTGGTCTCCGGTGTCGGCATCGGCGAGCTCCAGCCGGTCGAGGCGCCGGACAAGGAGGTGGTCATCCTGACCGCCAAGGACGCCGGCGAGGCCGTCCACCGGGCCGTCCAGCTGCTCACCGACTCCATCCCGCGCGCGCTGGGCATCCCGGTCGAGCAGGTGGTGCTGCTCACCCCGGGCCACGGCGGCCCGGCCGGCACCCGCGCACTGAACGCCGCCGCCAAGGCCAGGCTCAACCCCGGCCCCGGCCGGTTCGGCGGCTTCGACCCGGGCGACCGGGTGGTCGACTCCCCCACCCCCGGCGTCACCCGCCCGGCCCGGGTGCTGGACGGCGACGCCACCGGTCTGCACCTGGAGTACGCCGACGGCTCGCGCCGGACCGTCCCGCCCGCCGAGGCCGCCCGGCTGCGGCACGGCTGGGCGCTGACCGTCCACCAGGCCCTCGGCCGGCGCTGGCCGGGCGCGGTGGTGGTGCTTCCGGAGGACGCCGCCCCCGCCCTGACCCGGCAGTGGGTCTACACCGCCTTCGGCCGCGGCGAGCGGCACCTGTCCGTGGTGCACGCGGCGGGCCCGGCGCTCGCCCAGGCCGTCGCCGAGCGCCAGGCGCAGCCGCGCACCACCCGGCTGCGGGCGGTCCTCGCCGAGAACACCGCGGCCTCGGAGTACTGAGGCGCGAACGCACGACGGGCGGGCCCCGGTGATCCCGGGCCCGCCCGTCGGCCGTCTTCCGGACGGCGTCAGTCGTCCGGGTCCTCGTCGTCGTAGACCTCGCTCACGTCGAACCGGCAGATCAGCAGCTGCGGATCGGCGTGCTCGAAGGGTTCCGGCAGCCACTCGCCCGGCTCGGTCGGCTCGGCGGCCGCGACCCAGAGCGTCGAGTCGGCCTCCTCCAGGCCGAACTCCTCGCTGCGGGCGGCGATCTCGTCGGGCTCGTACTCGCCGAACAGCACGCCGATCGCGGCGTTCACCCCGCCCGCGCCGGCCCCGCCCGGGGTCAGCGACTCGTCCAGCCGCTCGGCCTGGGCACGCAGCCGCTCGGGATCGACGACGTGGTAGTCGCGGCGGATCAACACGCTGATCGCCTCGGGCTGTTCGGGGCCGTGGTACCCGCCCGGGCCCTCGTCCCCCGGGATCTCGAAGGGCGTGACCTCGTCGTAGGCCTCGTACAGGAGCTGGTCGTAGGCGATGGCCGCCGTCGCGAGCTGCTCGTAGGCGGCGGAAACGGCGGGATCATCGGCTGCGTTGGGGCTTGACACCGCTTCCAGATGACGGTCGATGGCGGCCTTGACCGCCTCAGCGGCGGCGCGTACCTCGGCAATGGTGGGCTGCGCGGCATCAGACATGGTGCAGACGCTATCTCCCCGCGACGCCGGTACGCACAGCGGTTGTCATCTACACCCGCGATTTCACCGCAACTTCCCCCCTGATGTCCGATCCATGCCCTTTCGTCTTCGCGTGGCACCGGCGCGAAGCGGGCGCGGAGGGCGCGCAGCGGGTCCGCCGGGGCCGTCCGGGTGCCGCTTCGCGCGCCGGGATCGGGGTATCCCCTCCACAGCGGCAACGGGACTGATGCACTGTCAGTCGACGGGCCCGGGTGGCACCCCCTCGGGCCGCCGCTCCCCCGTGGGAGGACGGCCGGAAACACCCGGGCCGCCCGTCCGGGGCAGGCCGTAGGCTTGCCCTTCAGGTGATCCCCAGGAGGAGCGTCTTGATCCCACGGAAGCCGGTCCGGCAGCCGGAGTACGAGTACCAGTCCCTGCGCATGCCGCGCGGCACCACGCGCAACGCGGCGCGCCAACTGCTCACCGAGCACGCCGAGTACGGGCACTGGGAGCTCGACCGGCTCAGGCTGTTCCCCGACGGCAGCCGGACGGTCCGACTGAAGCGGCGGATCATCCGGCAGGTCCGGAGCTGGTGACGGGCGGGGCGCCGCGCCCCCTGGCGGAACCACACCGAGCTTTCACGCACCCGCGACCGCCCGTTCGCCCGGCGGCCGCGGGTGCGCCTTTCCCACGGCCGGTGCACGCGGCCGCCGAGCGAACGCCACGGGGCCCGGGGGGGGGGGGGGGCCCGCGACCAGGGCGAGGGGGACGGC
>NZ_JBSFKQ010000038.1:0-76240 GCF_053598615.1 Kitasatospora sp. NPDC001095
AACCGCCGCCCCACCCGCATCCACACACTCTGCACCCAACACGCCATCCCAGCGGCGGCCTGACCAGATCAAATACTTCGCCAGCAGAGTCGCCCGTCCGACTTCTCGTGCAGCACGATCCCCCAACCCCCGCCAGCCATCCGTCCGGATTCGGGCTGGACAGCCCGGCCGGAAGTCGGGGGGAGGGGATTGCCGGTGCGAAATCCGGCACGTCGTCAGGGGCAATAGTTGGTCCGATCCCTTACCCCCCACCCGTACGCACGGTGACCGGCCGAGTATTCCCGGCAACCGAGGCGCCTGGGATGGCATGGGCAGGCCATACGTTTCCGGCCAGGCGGTTTGCCGCTGTTGCCCGATCTTGCGGAGGTGCCGCCGCCGCTCGCCCTGTCGTACGGACAACCGGATGTGACAGAAGGCCGGTACAAGGGGAAGACTGCTCGACGTGACGTCTCGGAACCCGCGCGACCGTGATGCCCCGCTCCCGCCGACGATCGGTACCGGTGCGACGGTGACCCGTCTCCCCGGAACGGCCCAACGGCCCGCCGGTGGCAGGCCGGGTGGGGCGGGTGTCCCCCGTAACGGAGTACCCCGGCGACGGGGGCCGGCTCCGGCTCCCGGGCGGGGTCGGGTTCCCGTGCCGGAGGGCTTCCCGGCACCCGCCGAGCTGGCGCCGCTGGCCCGCCGGATGCTGGTGGACGCCGTTCGGGTCGCCCGCTGGGCCGGCGAGCTGGCCGAGGTCGACAAGCGCGGCGAGCTGCTCCCCGAGGATGCCCGTGCGGCGGGCCGGGCGCTGGCCATGACGGTCGGCGCCGCCGCCAAGGCATGGGGGCAGGCGCTGCTGGTGGGTCTGGTCGAGGCCCGGGACGGCGGAGCCGGCCCCGGCTGGCGCCTGCACGCCTGGGAGCACGACGACGAGGCCGTGGTGCGCGGCTGGTCGGCGCTGTTCGACGCCTGGACCCTGCTCGCCCCGGTGCCGCCCGCCGCGCTGCGCGGCGTGTTCGCCGTACTCGCCGGGCAGGCCGTGGACCAGGCTCCGCAGCTGCTCTCCTTCCTGCACCTGGTGGACGGCCCGGTCGCCGAGAGCGAGCTGCTGGAGCTGCTGCGCCGCGGGCTGGACGAGCGCCGGGTCGGCGCGGGCCTCGGCGGGCCGGGCCTGTCGCCGGTGCCGCACGCGGCCTCGGCCGTCTCCGCCGTCCGCGGCACCTGCCGCGCGCCGCAGATCGACACCCCGGCCGCGCCCTCGGACGTGGCCGCCGTCCTGGACTGGATGCTGGACGGCCTGGCGGCGGTCGGCGCCCTGGTGCGCAGGAACGATGCCGCGGAGCTGTCGCCGCTCGGCCACTGGGCGGTGCGGGCCAAGCTGGAGGAGATCTGCACGGTCGCCCAGACCGCGGCCGGGCACATCGAGCAGAGCGCCTTCGAACTGCTGAACGCCTGCGCCGACTACTCGCCGGGCCCGGCCCGCGCCGAGTTCCGCGCCTGGGTCGCGGCCCGTCCGGCGGACCGCGCGGTGGGCGAGCTGCTGGAGGCCGCCCGGGGCGACGACGCGCTGGTGCGCGGCCTGGCCTTCGAGGCGCTGCGGGTGGCCGGAGGGCCGGCCGAGCAGGCGGTGCGTGCGGCCGTGGACGCGCCGGTGCTGCGCCCCTACGCGCTGCTGTGGCTGGCGGAGCGCGCGGACGAGGGCGTCTCCCCGGCGGATGTGCTGGGCGCGGAGGACGCGGCCTGGCTCTGGGTGGACACCGCGGCCGCGGTGCTCGACCACGGGGAGACCGAGTTGCTGGTGGGCCACGTCGAGGGCGCCTCGGCGGGCGACCCGGTGCGGCTGTTCGCCCGGGCCCGGCAGTCCGGGCATCCGCGGGCGGCCTCGGTGCTGACGGCGGTCTCGGGCGTGCACCCGGACCCGGGCGTGGCCCGGGCGGCCCGTCGTTCGGCGTTCAGCGTGCACACCGGTGGCGCCTGATTTTTATGACATTTGAGATGGAGTTCGTCGTCCCCGGCGACGGCGGCTCCGTCGTGCACTGACCGCGCCTCCGTCGTTCACGTCGCCGTCAGTACCGACCGTGTGTTGGGCGCCCGCACCCGAGGCGGTCGAGTGTCGTGAAAAGTCATAAGAGTCAGGGCCCGGAACCTGTTGGTTCCGGGCCCTGACTCTTATGACTTTTGCGGGGAATCAGCCGATCCGAGACTCAGCCCGCCGAGCGCGGACGTCGCCGACCTTCTGCCCCACCTTGCGGCGGATGACCAGCAGCGGCGCCATCGCGGCGAGCGTGATCTGGGCGAACGCCCCGACGTGCATCAGGTTGTCGCCACCGGGCAGCCCGGTGGCCCAGGCGGCCAGGCAGCCGATGGAGACCACGATCCAGCAGAGCGTGGCGGTGGCCAGCAGCCCCTGCGGCTTCGGGTACTCGATCCGGCTGACCATCAGGTACGCGGCGCCGAAGATGGCGAGCAGACCGGGCAGGAACGGCGGGTCGAGCAGCACGATGGCGATCACCGTCATCGCGCCCATCGGGCAGGGCATGCCCTGGAACACCCCTGGCCGCATCTTGACGGCCGAGAAGCGGGCCAGCCGCAGGACCACCGCGAGCAGCACCGTGATCGCGATGAGCGCCGACAGCTTGGTGTTGGACCCCTGGGAGACCATGCCCCAGACCGCGACGAAGTAGGCCGGCGCGATGCCGAAGCTGATCAGGTCCGCCAGGTTGTCCAGTTCCGCTCCGAGGGCGGAGGAGCGCAGCTTGCGCGCCACCAGGCCGTCGAAGAGGTCGCACATCGAGCCGATCAGCAGCAGCGTCACCGCGGTGGCGGCGCTGTGCCGGTCCGGAGCGGCGTCCGGGTTGGTGATGTGGGGGACCAGGACCCCGGTGGTGATCGAGTAGATCGCCAGGAAGCCGCAGACGGCGTTCCCCAGGGTCAGGAAGTCGGCGGTGGACAGGTGCTGAGGAGAGCGCGGGGCGCGCAGCTCGCGGTCGCGCGCCCAGCGGCGGCGCCGCAGGGCCGTCTCCTCGTCGTCCAGGCCGACGATTGTTTCAGGATCAGTCACGGTCAAGGCGCGTCACCCCGGCTGTGGTCTTCTGGCCGACCTCGACGCCGACCTCGACGCCGGCCGGCAGGTAGGTGTCGACCCGGGACCCGAACCGGATCAGGCCGATCCGGTCGCCCTGCTCGACCTTGGTTCCGGCGTCCACGTACGGCACGATGCGGCGGGCCACGGCCCCCGCGATCTGGACCATCTCGATGTCGCCGAGCTCGGTGTCGAAGTGCCAGACGACCCGCTCGTTCTGGTCGCTGTCCTTGTTGAACGCGGGGACGAAGCCGCCCGCGACGTGCTCGACCGACGTCACCGTGCCCGGCAGGGGCGCGCGGTTGACGTGGACGTTCAGCGGGCTCATGAAGATCGCGACCCGGGTGCGACCGTCCGGCCAGGCGTCGATGCTCTGCACCACGCCGTCGGCGGGGGAGATCACTCTGCCCGTGCCGACCTCACGCTCGGGGTCGCGGAAGAACCACAGCATGCCCGCGCTGAGCGCGCAGGCGGGTACCGCCGCCAGGGCCCACTTGCCGCTGCGCCGGGTGAGGGCGGTGGTCACGGCGGCCGTGGCGAGGGTGGGGACGAACCAGGGGGTGGCTCCGCGCGCGATGGTCACGCGGGGTCGCCGACCGGCCGTCGGGGCTGCGAGGGCATCGCGGTCCGTGACGGAGGTGTGAGGGGACGGGCTGATGGGCATCGAAGACCTTTGTCGCGGGGGATCATGGCCGCTGGACGGGGGCCACCGCGGGATCGGTAATAGAGGGACGGCTTGCTGTCCCGGTGGATGCTATCGGGAGCACACGGTGGGTGGGCAACCCGCCTGCTCGTTCATGTGTCCGGTGGCGGCGCGTATGCGCGTCCACCCCTACGACCGTAGCTCGACCCGGTCCGGTTCCCAAGGGACCCGACGGGGCTGGTGACTCTTGTCTCAACGGGTACGCCGACGGAACCCGTCGGGCGAAACGGCCGTAGCGGCCGGAAGCGGGTGTGCGGAAGCGGCCGCAGGGCGTGTCGTTGCAGCTGTACGCCCTGCGGCCGCTTCGGGAGGGCCGTGCCGGACCCAGGCGGACCAGGCCGGGCCCGTGACGGGGCACGGCGCTCCGCCGGGACGGGCCCGCACGCCCGTCGACCGGCGGCTCGAGGGACCGCCCGGCGACGTGGTCCGTCGGGCGGGCGGCCCGGGGATCAGTCGGCGATCCGGTACTCCTCGAGGAGCCGGCGTCCGACGATCATCTTCTGGATCTCCGCAGTACCTTCACCGATGAGCAGCATCGGGGCCTCGCGGTAGAGGCGCTCGATCTCGTACTCCTTGGAGAAGCCGTAGCCGCCGTGGATGCGGAAGGCGTCCTCGACGACCTCCTTGCAGTACTCGGAGGCGAGGTACTTGGCCATGCCGGCCTCGAGGTCGTTGCGCTCGCCGCTGTCCTTCTTTCGGGCGGCCATGACCATCATCTGGTGGGCGGCCTCGACCTTGGTGGCCATCTCGGCGAGCTTGAACTGGATCGCCTGGTGCTCGGCGATCTTCTTGCCGAAGGTGGAGCGCTGCTGGGCGTAGGAGATGCCGAGTTCGAAGGCGCGGCGGGCGACGCCGCAGCCGCGGGCGGCGACGTTGACGCGGCCGACCTCGACGCCGTCCATCATCTGGTAGAAGCCGCGGCCCGGGACGCCGCCGAGGATGCGGTCGGCCGGGATGCGGACGTCCTGGAGGACCAGCTCGGTGGTGTCGACGCCCTTGTAGCCCATCTTCTCGATCTTGCCGGGCACGGTCAGGCCAGGAACCTTGGGGTTCGGCCCGAAACCGGCCTCCTTCTCGATCAGGAAGGTGGTCATGTTCTTGTACGGGGTGTTGCCGCCCTCGTCGGTCTTGCAGAGGACCGCGACGAGGGTGGAGGTGCCGCCGTTGGTGAGCCACATCTTCTGGCCGTTGAGGACGTAGAAGTCCCCGTCCTTGACGCCCTTGGTGGAGATGGCCGAAACGTCGGAGCCGAGGCCCGGCTCGGACATCGAGAAGGCGCCCCGGATCTCGCCGGCCGCCATCTTCGGCAGGAAGTAGTCCTTCTGCTCCTGGGTGCCGTGGGCGTTGATCATGTGCGCCACGATGAAGTGGGTGTTCACGATGCCGGAGACGGACATCCAGCCGCGGGCGATCTCCTCGACCACCAGGGCGTAGGTGAGCAGCGACTCGCCGAGGCCGCCGTACTCCTCGGGGATGGTGAGGCCGAACAGGCCGAGCTGCTTCATCCCCTCGACGATGGCGGTCGGGTACTCGTCCTTGTGCTCCAGCTCGGTCGCGACCGGAATGATCTCCTTGTCGACGAAATCCCGCACGGTGGCGAGGATGTCCCGCTGGATCTCGGTGAGGCCGTCGGTCTGTGCGAGGCGTCCCATCGTGCGGCTCCGAAAGGTCTGAGGGTCTGCGGAAAGTCGGGGAATCCCGGGGGGGGGGATTGCGGGGGCCCTGCCGGCGTGGCTGCGGCAGCAGGGCCCCCGTACCGGGTGGGGCGCGGCCGATGACGGCGGCCTGCCCGTCCGGGGTCTCTCGAGGGGCCCGCCCCGGAAGGAGGGCTCCCTATAAAGGGGAGAGGGGGACCAAAGGGGAGAGGTGGACCTGGGAAGGGCGAGCGGCTCAGGCGAGCGGGGTCGGACGGCCGGGCTGCTCGCCGCCGCGCTCCTTGGCGTACGTCTCGGTCGGCACCATCACCTTGCGGCGGAAGATGCAGACGACCGTGCCGTCCTGCTTGTACCCCTTGGTCTCGACGTACACGATGCCGCGGTCGTCCTTGGACTTGGACGGCCACTTGTCGAGCACGGTGGTCTCGCCGTAGATGGTGTCGCCGTGGAAGGTCGGCGCGACGTGGCGCAGCGACTCGATCTCCAGGTTGGCGATCGCCTTGCCTGAGACGTCCGGGACGGACATGCCGAGCAGCAGCGAGTAGATGTAGTTGCCCACCACGACGTTCTTGCCGAAGTCCGTCGTCTTCTCCGCATAGTTGGTGTCCATGTGGAGCGGGTGGTGGTTCATGGTGAGCAGGCAGAAGAGGTGGTCGTCGTACTCGGTGACCGTCTTGCCGGGCCAGTGCTTGTAGACCGCGCCGACCTCGAACTCCTCGTAGGTGCGTCCGAACTGCATGGCGTGGGCCCTCAGCTTTCCGGGATCTCGAACTTGGTGGTGCGCTGCATGCCCGCGGCGCGGCCCTTGCCGGCGATGACGAGCGCCATCTTGCGGCTGGCCTCGTCGATCATCTCGTCGCCGAGCATCGCGGAGCCCTTGGCGCCGCCCGCCTCGGAGGTGCAGTAGTCGTACGCGTCGAGGATCAGCTCGGCGTGGTCGTAGTCCTCCTGGGCGGGCGAGTAGATCTCGTTCGCGGCGGAGACCTGGTCCGGGTGGAGCACCCACTTGCCGTCGAAGCCGAGGGCGGCCGAGCGGCGGGCGACCTCGCGGTAACCCTCCTGGTTGCGGATCTGGAGGTACGGGCCGTCGATCGCCTGGAGGTCGTTGGCGCGGGCGGCCATCAGGATGCGCATCAGGATGTAGTGGTAGGCGTCGGCACCGTAGCCGGGCGGCTGCTCGCCGACGACCAGCGACTTCATGTTGATGGAGGCCATGAAGTCGGCGGGGCCGAAGATGATGGTCTCCAGCCGGGGCGAGGCCTCGGCGATGGCGTCGACGTTGATCAGGCCCTTGGCGTTCTCGATCTGCGCCTCGATGCCGATGCGGCCGACCTCGAAGCCCATGGTCTTCTCGATCTGGGTGAGCAGCAGGTCGAGCGCCTTGACCTGCTCGGCGTCCTGCACCTTGGGCAGCATGATGCAGTCGAGGTTGGTGCCGGCACCCTCGACGACGGTGATCACGTCGCGGTAGGTCCAGTGCGTGGTCCAGTCGTTCACCCGCACGACGCGGGTCTTGCCGCCCCAGTCGCCGTTGTTGAGTGCGTCGACGATGTTGTGGCGCGCGCTCTCCTTGACCAGGGGGGCGCAGGCGTCCTCCAGGTCGAGGAAGACCTGGTCGGCCGGCAGGCCCTGGGCCTTCTCCAGGAAGCGCGGGTTGCTGCCGGGCACCGCGAGGCAGGAGCGGCGCGGGCGCAGACGGTTGACTGCAGTCATAAGAATCGAGGGTTCCTTCCCAGTGGTCAGCTGGTCAGCTGGTCAGTTCGTGGCCGCGGTCGGTGCGGGCGTCCACGGCTGGAGCTTGTTGGCCAGCCGGATCTCGTCCACGATCCGGCCGATGATGGTCGTGATGCCGAAGTCCTTCGGGGTGAACACGGCGGCGACGCCGGCGGCCTTGAGGGCCTCGCCGTCCGCTGCCGGGATGATGCCACCCACGATCACCGGGACATCCTCCACCCCGGCGCGGCGCAGCCGCGTCAGCACGTCGGGC
Organism: Kitasatospora sp. NPDC001095; assembly: GCF_053598615.1. Taxonomy (NCBI): domain Bacteria; kingdom Bacillati; phylum Actinomycetota; class Actinomycetes; order Kitasatosporales; family Streptomycetaceae; genus Kitasatospora; species Kitasatospora sp. NPDC001095. The sequence continues at coordinate 7,410 of NZ_JBSFKQ010000038.1, forward strand.
ACCAGCTCGCTGTGCGCGCCGGAGAGGATGGACAGGCCCACGCAGTGCACGTCCTCCGCGACGGCGGCGGAGACGATCTGCTCCGGGGTCAGCCGGATGCCCTGGTAGACCACCTCGAACCCGGCGTCGCGGGCCCGGACGGCGATCTGCTCGGCGCCGTTGGAGTGCCCGTCCAGGCCGGGCTTGCCGACCAGCAGGCGCAGCTTGCCGGCGCCCAGTTCCGCGGCGGTCGCGGCGACCGCGGCGCGGACCTGCTCCAGCTCGCCGCCCGGCTCGGCGGCCACCGCGACGGGGGCGCCGCCGACGCCGGTGGGCGCGCGGTACTCGCCGAACACCTCGCGCAGGGCGAAGGCCCACTCGCCGGTGGTGACGCCGGCCCGGGCGCAGGAGAGCGTGGCCGGCATCAGGTTGGCCTCGGTGGCGGCGACGGTCTTGAGCTCGGCCAGCGACTCCTGGACGGCGGCCTCGTCGCGCTCGGCGCGCCAGGCCTCCAGGGCGGCGAGCACGGACTGCTCGGAGGCCGGGTCGACCACCATGATCGCGCTGTCGAGGTCGGCGGTGAGCGGGCTCGGCTCGGTGGTGTCGAAGCAGTTCACCCCGACGATCTTGTCCTCGCCGGACTCGATCCGGGCCCGGCGGGCGGCGTGCGAGGCGACCAGGTTGGACTTCAGGTAGCCGGACTCGACGGCGGGAATCACCCCGCCCATCTCCAGCACCTTGGCGATCTCGGCCTCGGCGCCGGCCAGCAGCTCCTCGGTCTTGGCCTCGACCACCTCGGAGCCGTTGAAGATGTCGCCGTACTCCAGGAGGTCCGACTCGTACGCCAGCACCTGCTGGATGCGCAGCGACCACTGCTGGTCCCAGGGCCTGGGCAGGCCGAGCGCCTCGTTCCAGGCGGGCAGCTGGACGGCCCGGGCGCGGGCGTCCTTGGAGAGGGTGACGGCCAGCATCTCCAGGACGATCCGCTGGACGTTGTTCTCCGGCTGGGCCTCGGTCAGACCGAGCGAGTTGACCTGGACGCCGTAGCGGAAGCGGCGCTGCTTGGGGTCGGTGACGCCGTAGCGTTCCAGGGTGACCTTCTCCCACAGCCGGGCGAAGGCGCGCATCTTGCACATCTCCTCGACGAAGCGCACCCCGGCGTTCACGAAGAAGGAGATCCGGGCGACCACCTCGCCCATCCGCTCGGCCGGCACCTGGCCGGAGTCGCGCACCGCGTCGAGCACCGAGATGGCGGTGCACATCGCGTAGGCGATCTCCTGGACGGGCGTGGCGCCGGCCTCCTGCAGGTGGTAGCTGCAGATGTTGATCGGGTTCCACTTGGGGATGTTGCCGACCGTGTAGGCGATCATGTCGGTGATCAGCCGCACCGACGGGCCGGGCGGGAAGACGTGCGTCCCGCGCGACAGGTACTCCTTGACGATGTCGTTCTGGGTGGTGCCGGTGAGCGTGGCGATGTCCGCGCCCTGCTCCTCGGCGACCACCTGGTAGAGCGCCAGCAGCCACATCGCGGTGGCGTTGATCGTCATGGACGTGTTGGTCCGTTCGAGCGGGATGCCGTCGAACAGGGTGCGCATGTCGCCGACGTGGCCCACCGGGACGCCGACCCGGCCGACCTCGCCGCGGGCGAGGACGTGGTCGGAGTCGTAGCCGGTCTGGGTCGGCAGGTCGAAGGCGACGGACAGGCCGGTCTGGCCCTTCGCCAGGTTCCGCCGGTAGAGGGCGTTGGAGTCGCTCGCGGTGGAGTGGCCGGCGTAGGTGCGCATCAGCCAGGGGCGGTCGCGCTTCTGGGGCTCGGTCATCAGACGTTCCTGAAGCGGTTGATGGCGGGCAGGTGCTTCTCCCGCAGCTCGTGGTCGGTCACGCCCAGGCCCTCCTCGGGGGACAGGCAGAGCACGCCGACCTTGCCCTGGTGCTTGTTGTGGTGCACGTCCAGGGCGGCCTGGCCGGTCTCCTCCAGGGAGTAGACCTTGGAGAGGGTCGGGTGGATCCTGCCCTTGGCGATCAGGCGGTTGGCCTCGAAGGCCTCGCGGTAGTTGGCGAAGTGCGAGCCGACGATCCGCTTGAGCGACATCCACAGGTACCGGTTGTCGTACTGGTGCATGTAGCCGGAGGTGGAGGCGCAGGTGACGATGGTGCCACCCTTGCGGGTGACGTACACCGAGGCGCCGAAGGTCTCCCGGCCCGGGTGCTCGAAGACGATGTCCACGTCCTCGCCGCCGGTGAACTCGCGGATCTTCGAGCCCAGGCGCTTCCACTCGCGCGGGTCCTGGGTGTTCTCGTCCTTCCAGAACCGGTAGCCCTCGGCGGAGCGGTCGATGATCGCCTCAGCGCCCATGGCGCGGCAGATCTCGGCCTTCTGGTCGCTGGAGACCACGCAGATCGGGGTGGCGCCGCCGGCCAGCGCGTACTGGGTGGCGTACGAGCCGAGGCCGCCGCTGGCGCCCCAGATCAGCACGTTGTCGCCCTGCTTCATGCCGGCGCCGTTGCGCGAGACCAGCTGGCGGTAGGCGGTGGAGTTGACCAGGCCCGGGGAGGCGGCCTCCTCCCAGGTGAGGTGCCTGGGCTTGGGCAGCAGCTGGTTGGTCTTCACCAGGGCCAGCTGGGCCAGGCCGCCGAAGTTGGTCTCGAAGCCCCAGATGCGCTGTTCCGGGTCCATCATCGTGTCGTTGTGGCCGTCCGCGGACTCCAGCTCGACCGAGAGGCAGTGCGCGACGACCTCGTCGCCCGGCTTCCAGGCGTTGACCCCGGCGCCGGTGCGCAGCACCACGCCGGCGAGGTCGGAGCCGACGACGTGGTACGGCAGGTCGTGGCGCTTCGTCAGCGGCGACAGCCGGCCGTAGCGCTCCAGGAAGCCGAAGGTGGAGACCGGTTCGAAGATCGAGCTCCAGACGGTGTTGTAGTTCACCGCGCTGGCCATGACGGCGACCAGCGCCTCGCCGGGGCCCAGCTCGGGCAGGGCCACCTCGTCGAGGTGAAGGGACTTGCGGGGGTCCTTGTCGCGGCTTTCGAGGCCCGCGAACATCTGCTCCTCGTCCTTGTGGAGCGTCACCGCTCGGTAGGACTCGGGGAGCTTGATCGCCGCGAAGTCCGCCGACGTGCTGTCGGTGCTGAGGATCGCGTCGAGGATTTCCTGCATGGCTGCCTCCGAAGGCGTACCTGTGTGAGGGGCACAGGGCGTCTGGGGGAGCCGGGAGCGGACACCGGCTTCGCTGAGGTGGGTGGTGGGCGGGTCAGGCTGGGCGCCCGGGTGGACCGGGCCGTGCTGGCTCTGCTCCCGGGGTGTGGGAACGCCGGACGACGGCGCGCCGAGGTGGGGAGCCGCGGCGCCGCGACCGGTGAGTAACAAGGTAGTGGCACCCTGTGCCACTCGTAAAGACACCGGGTGTCACGAATTCGGGCGGCCTTCGGGGCTGCGTGACGCGCGTTGAGCGGGCATGCGAAGGGCCCGCGCCGATCGGTCGGCGCGGGCCCGATGTAGAGCTCTGACCTGCGTGAATACTGCGTCTACGACTCCTGGGCGCCACTCAGTGCGGCCCGGATGCTGTCCACCACGACGTCCAGTGGAGCGTCCGTCCGGGCGACTGTGATGAGTACCTCACCCCCGGGGCTGGCACTCAGTGCGCTCTGTGCCCCGGCGTCCCCGGGGGTCCCATTGGCACCCGGTGCCACCAGCGAGCCCCGGCGTCTGGCACCCGGTGCGCTGGAGGCCCAGAAGGTCCGCCGGATCACCTCGAAGGAGTGGTCCAGCTGCGCCTCCACGTCGCCCCGGCCGCCGGCCCGCAGCCAGCGCCGCAGCACGTGGTTGTGCGCCGCGACCACTGCCGCCGCCGAGACCTCGGCCAGCATCGAGTCGTCCTCGCCGCCCCGCTGCCAGCCGGTCGGGATGGACTCACCGGTGTCGAAGCGCCCCAGCAGGTAGCGGGTGAACAGCCGCTCGTAGCGGGCCACCACGGCGATCTCCCGCTCGCGCAGCGCCGGGACCTGACGGATCAGCTGGTACCGCGCCACCGACACCCCCGGGGTGGAGGCGTACATCCGCAGCACCTCCTTGATGCCGCGGCAGACCACGTCCAGCGGGTGCTCCTCCGGCTCCGCGCTGGCCAGCAGGTCGGCGACCCGGACCAGGGTGTCGTCGTGGTCCGGGAAGATCGCCTCCTCCTTGGACCGGAAGTACCGGAAGAAGGTGCGCCGGGCCACCCCGGCGGCGGCCGCGATCTGGTCGACCGTGGTCTCCTCGTAGCCCTGCGAGGCGAACAGCTCCATCGCCGCCGTGGCCAGGTCCTGGCGCATCTGCTGGCGCTGCGCCGCCGCCCGGCGGCTGCCCGGCCCGCCCTCCGGTCCGGTGCCCCCGGTCGAGGGAGCGGTCCGGTCGGTGCCGCCGTGCGGCCCGGTGGGGTGCTGCGGGGAGGTTGACTGAACCCGATCCATGTCCGGAACGCTACACGGCCCGGACGGCGCGGCCGCGGCCCTTCCCCGTCGCACCGGTGCGACCGGGCCGGTCACGGCCGGGCGGGGCCAGCGCGAGGACACCGTCCCGGGGCTCCAACCGGGGCGCGCGGACGCCGCGGAGGGCGTGGCGGCCGCGGATGCGTGCGGCTGCGCCCCGTACGGCTGCGCGGCGAGCGGTCCGGCCGGCGGGGCCCCGTACGGCGTCTCGTACGGGCCGCCCCCGGCCTGCGGCGTGGTCACCGGCGCGCGTGGTCGCGGAAGCCGCGGCCGGTCTTGCGGCCCAGGCAGCCCGCCGCGACCAGGTGCTCCAGCAGGGGCGCGGCGGCCAGGCCGGGTTCGCGGAACTCCTGGTGCAGCACCCGCTCGATGGTCAGCGAGACGTCCAGGCCCACCACGTCCAGCAGCTCGAACGGGCCCATCGGGTAGCCGCAGCCGAGCTTCATCGCGGTGTCGATGTCGTCCACCGTCGCGTAGTGCTCCTGGAGCATCCGCACCGCGTCGTTCAGGTAGGGGAAGAGCAGCGCGTTGACGATGAAGCCGGCCCGGTCGCCGCACTCCACCGGGTGCTTGCGGACCCCGGCGGTCAGCTCCAGCACGGTCGCGGTGACGTCCGGCGCGGTCAGCACGGTGGAGACCACCTCGACCAGCTTCATCGCCGGGGCCGGGTTGAAGAAGTGCATGCCGATCACGTCCTGCGGCCGCGAGGTGGCGGTCGCGCAGCTGATCACCGGCAGCGAGGAGGTGGTGGTGGCGAGCACCGCGCCCGGCCTGACGATCTTGTCCAGGGTGGCGAACAGCTCCCGCTTGACCGCCAGGTCCTCGGCGACCGCCTCGACCACCAGGTCCACCTCGGCCAGCTCCGCGTACTGCCCGACCGGGGTGACCAGCGCCAGCGCGGCGTCCCGCGCCTCGGCGGACAGCCGGCCCTTGGCCACCGAACGCTCCAGCGACTTCGCCAGCTGCGCCTTGGCCGCCTCGGCCTTCTCCTGGCTGCGCGCCGCCAGCAGCACCGGGTGCCCGGCCTTGGCGAACACCTCGGCGATCCCGGTGGCCATCGTCCCCGAGCCGCAGACGCCGACGGTGCGCACCTGCCGCCCCGGCACCCCGGGCCTGGCCGGCCCGGTCGCCGCGTCCACCGCCCGGGAGGAGCCCGGCGCCTCGTAGGTGTAGAAGCCGCGGCCTGTCTTGCGACCCAGCAACCCGGCCGCGACCAGCTGGCCGAGGATCGGGGCGGGCGCGTGCAGACGGTCCCTGGACTGCTCGTACATCGCCTCCAGCACGGTGCGCGCGGTGTCGATGCCGATCAGGTCGAGCAGCGCCAGCGGGCCCATTGGCAGGCCGCAGCCGAGCCGCATCGCGGCGTCGATGTCCTCCCGCGAGGCGTACTTGGACTCGAACATCGCGGCGGCCTGGTTCAGGTAGGCGAACAGCAGGCCGTTCACCACGAAGCCGGCCCGGTCGCCGGCTGCCACCGGCTCCTTGCCGAGGTCGCGGGCGAACTCGGCGGCGTCCTCGGCGGTCCGCGGGGAGGTCAGCACCGTACGGACCACCTCGACCAGCTTCATCCCGTGCACCGGGTTGAAGAAGTGCAGGCCGAGCACCCGCTCGGGACGGGCGGTCGCCGCGGCGATCCTGGTCACCGACAGCGCGGTGGTGCCGGTGGCCAGCACCGTGTCCTCGGGGCAGATCCGGTCCAGCTCGGCGAAGACCTCCCGCTTCAGCTCCAGTTGCTCGGGTACCTCCTCGATCACCAGGTCCGCCCCGGCGGCGGCCGCCAGCTCGTGGCCGACCGAGATCCGGGCCAGCAGCCCGGCGCGCTCCTCGGCGGTCAGCCGCTCCCGGGCCACCGCGTGCGCGGTGGCCTCCTCGATCCGGGCCAGCGCCCGGGCGGCCGAATCCTCGGTGGCCTCGATGCCGATCACCCGGCGGCCGCTCTTGGCGACCGCCACCGCGACGCCGGCACCCATCGTGCCGAGGCCGACGACGGCGACAGTGGGGAAGGGACGCTCCATCTGTCCTGACTCCTAGTCATGAAGGGCGCGCGCGTGCTCCGACGGGCACGCCGCCGGGCCGGTACGCCGGGGCGGCCGCCGCCGGAGGAGGGTCCACGCGCGGGGCTGGGGAGATGACGGGGGCGGCGCATCGGGGCAGCGGCCGGTCCGCTCCGGCCGAACTGCGGATGTGCCGTGGTGCTCAGGCGCTCGAAGGTGAAGGAAGCGGCTCTGAATACGAGGAGAACCCGGCCTGCCGCGGTCCGCGGCACCGGCCGGTGAAAGCGCACCGCGCGGGCGCCGGAGAAGCGGCGACCACAACCTGCCGCCGGTGCGGCTCCCGAAGCCCGGCGGTGGTGCGTGTCCGGCCACTGTAGCGAAGCTACTCGTGAGTAGGAAGGGGGTGTGGGCGGAAAACCCGTCGGAGTCGCCAAACCCGCCGGAGCCGTGGGGGAACCGGCTGCCAGGCTCGCCCCGAACGGGTGAACGGGTGAACACGGCTGCCAACGGGACCACCCGATAGGGGAGTTACCGGACCCCGGTCGGCGGGGCAGCATGAGGACATGACCGCCCGAACCGCCGCCGCCGGCCCCACCGCGCCCGGCCCCGCCGAGCCGCCCGCCACGGCCGAACGGCTCGCTGCCGCCGCCGCGGCGGCCGTCGCGCTGCCGCCGCGCGACGAGCGGGCGGAGCACGCCGAGGCGGCCGCCGACCGGCTGCGCACCGACGCCGTCGAGGCGGTGGCCGTCACCTGGGTGGACAACGCCGGCATCACCCGGGTCAAGGCCGTGCCCCTCGGCGGCCTGGTGCACGCCGCGCAGTGGGGCGTCGGCACCGCGCCCTGCTTCGACGTGTTCCTCGCCGACGACACGATCACCACCAGTCCGATCATCGGCGGCCCCACCGGGGACCTCAGGCTCTACCCGGACCTCGACCGGATCGTCCCGCTGGCCGCCCAGCCCGGCTGGGCCTGGGCCCCGGGGGACAGGTACACCCAGGCCGGCACCCCGCACCCCGGTTGCCAGCGGCTGTTCGCCCGCCGGGCCAGGGCCGTGGCGGCCGCGCGCGGCCTGAGCCTCAAGGCGGGGATCGAGGTGGAGTGGACGGTCGCCCTGGCCGGCACCCCGCAGGAGGACCCGCAGTACCCGACGCACGGCCCGGCGTACGGGATGCACCGCCTCACCGACCTCTCCGACTACCTGCGCGACGTGCTGCGCGCCCTCGGCCGGCAGGGGCTGAGCGTCCTCCAGATCCACCCCGAGTACTCCCCGGGCCAGTTCGAGGTCTCGGTCGCCCCCGAGGACCCGGTCGCCGCCGCCGACACCTCCGTCCTGGTCCGGCACACCGTCCGGGCCGTCTCCGCCAGGCACGGGCTGCGGGCCTCCTTCGCCCCGGTGGTCGAGACCGGCGGCGTCGGCAACGGCGGGCACCTGCACCTCAGCATCTGGCGCGACGGGCACAACCTCGGCCACGGCGGCCCCGGCCCGCACGGCCTGACCGCCGAGGCCGAGGGCTTCCTCGCCGGGGTGCTCGACGCGCTGCCCGAACTGCTGGTGCTGGGCTGCTCCAGCCCCGCCGGGTACCTGCGGCTGGTGCCCTCGCACTGGGCCGGCGCCTACCAGTGCTGGGGCCTGGAGAACCGGGAGGCCGCGCTGCGCCTGGTGACGGGCTCCGCCGGAGAGCGGTCCGCCGCCGCGAACGCCGAGGTCAAGTGCTTCGACGCGAGCGCCAACCCGTACCTGGCGGTCGGCGGGGTGATCGCGGCCGGCCTCGCCGGGCTGGACCAGCGCCGCGCGCTGCCACCGGAGTTCACCGGGGACCCGGCGGCCGCCGAGCCCGGCATGGTGCCGAGGCTGCCGACGAGCCCGGCCGAGGCGATCGCCGCCTACGAGCACTCCGCGGTGCTGCGCGAGGCGCTCGGCGAGCCGCTCTACCAGGCGGTGCTGGCGGTGCGCCGGGCGGAGCGGGAGCAGTACGCGGCCGCCACGCCGGAGGAACTGGTCGCGGCCACCCGCTGGCGGTACTGAGGGGTGCCCCGGCCGGAGCGGCCCGCGCTGGTCGACCACCACTGCCACAGCGTGGTGGCGGCCGAGCTCACCGACGACGCCCTGGCCGGGCTGCTCACCGAGTCGGACCGCCCTCCCGCGCCCGGCTGTTCGCCCTTCGACAGCGCGCTGGGCCTCGCGGTGCGACGCTGGTGCCCGCCCGCCCTCGGCCTGCCGGCGCACGCCCCGGCCGCCGACTACCTGGCCCGGCGGCGGGAGTTGGGTGCGGCCGAGGCCACCGGGCGACTGCTCGCGGCGGCCGGCCTGGACGCCTGCCTGGTGGACACCGGGCTGGCCACCGCGGCGGGCCACGCGTTGCTGCCGCTGCCCGAACTCGCTGCGGCCACCGGGGCGTCGGTGCGCGAGGTGGTCCGGCTGGAGTCGGTCGCCGAGACGGTGGCGGCCGGTGCCGAGGACTGGCCGCGGGCCGTCGCGGGGGCGCTCGCGTCGGCCGCCGCCGGGGCCGTCGCGGTCAAGTCGGTGCTCGCGTACCGGCACGGCCTGGCCGCCCCCGCCGAACGCCCCGCCACCGCGGCCGTGGTGGCCGCGGCCGGCGCCCACCTGCGCGGCGGGGGAGGCCGGCTGACGGACCGGGTGCTGCTGCACCACCTGCTCTGGACGGCGGTGGACGTCTGTGCCGAGCTCGGCCTGCCGCTCCAACTCCACACCGGCTTCGGCGATCCCGACCTCACCCTGCACCGGGCCGACCCGTCCCTGCTGACGGACTTCGTGCGGGCCGCCGAGCCCAGCGGTGTCCCGCTGGTGCTGCTGCACGGGTACCCGTACCACCGGCAGGCCGCCTGGCTGGCCCAGGCCTTCCCGACGGTGTACACCGACCTCGGGTTGACGGCCTCGTACGCCGGGCCGCGGGTGGCCGCGGTGCTGGGCGAGATGCTGGAACTGGCCCCGTTCGGAAAATTGCTGTTCTCCACCGACGCGTACGGGCTGCCCGAACTCTATTTGGTGGGCACCTGTCAGTTCCGGTACGGACTGGCCGCGGTGCTCGGGGAGTGGCGGGCCGACGGCGCCTGCTCCGCGGCCGACGCCGAGCGGCTGGCGCGGGCTGTCGCGTCCGGCAACGCGCGTCGGTTGTACGCGTTGTAGGGGTGCGATCCGTGCTGGTGGCCGAGGTCGCGGAGGGTGTGGCGGCACGTCGGCGAACCATCACTTTTTAACACTCTTGACCTCTGTTGCCTGTGTTGATCGCCGGTGCCCTTAACCCCGGTCCCTGGTCAAGATGTGACGATTAGATGACTACCTCTTGCGCTTATAACCAAATATTCATTAGCGTCCCGGTCATTCCCAAGCGCACCTGCCCATCGCAGCTGCCGCCTGACGACTCGGGAGGCCAACCCTCATGCGTGTTCCTCGGATCAGCCGTACCCGGCACGCGGCGGTGGGCGTCGTGCTCGCCACCGCCGGCGCCCTCGCGCTGCCGGCCGGCACCGCCGTCGCGGCCCCCACGGCCGACTCGACGACCGGTCCGCTGATGAGCTACGTCGTCAACACCAAGGCCAACCACGGCCAGGTGCAGAAGGTCGAGAAGGCCATCACCGGTCTCGGCGGCACCGTGGTCCAGTCGTACGAGCAGGTCGGCGTCGTCGTCGCCCGCTCGAACGACACCAAGTTCGCCGAGAAGCTGCGCCTGGCCAAGGGCGTCGACTCGGTCGGCGCCAGCCGCACCAAGGGCATCCAGGCCGCCGACCAGGGCAAGGCCGACGTCGCCGCCGAGCCGGCCGCCGCGGCCGCCCCGGGCCAGGAGCCCTACGACGCCTACCAGTGGGACATGCGTCAGATCGGTGCCGACAAGGCCCACAAGATCTCGCTGGGCAGCCGCAACGTCACCGTCGGCGTGCTGGACTCCGGCATCGACGCCACCCACGAGGACCTGGCCGCCAACGTGGACGCCTCGCAGTCGGTCTCCTGCATCGACGGCAAGACCAACACCGACTGGAAGGCCTGGCAGCCGACCACCAGCGACCACGGCACCCACGTGGCCGGCACCATCGCCGCCGCCAAGAACGGCAAGGGCGTCGTCGGCGTCGCGCCGAACGTGAAGCTGGCCGCCGTTAAGGTCGTCGACGACGGCGGGTTCATCTACCCGGAGAACGCGGTCTGCGGCTTCGTCTGGGCCGGCGAGCACGGCTTCAAGGTGACGAACAACAGCTACTTCGTCGACCCGTGGATGTTCAACTGCAAGACGGACAAGGACCAGGCCGCGATCTCCGAGGCCGTCCGCAAGGCCGTCGCCTTCTCGCAGCGCAAGGGCGTCCTCAATGTCGCCGCCGCGGGCAACGAGAACATCGACCTGGCGCACAAGACCGTCGACGTGGCCAGCCCGGACGACACCACCCCCGGCTCCCGCCCGGTCACCAACGACTGCCTGTCGCTGCCGACCGAGTTGCCCGGCGTCATCGCCGTCTCCGCGGTGGGCTCCGACGGCGTCAAGTCGTACTACTCCAGCTACGGCAAGGGCGTCGTCTCCGTCACCGCGCCGGGTGGCGACCGCCGCTTCCAGCTCCCGAACACCCCGGACAAGGACGGCCGCATCCTGTCCACCATCCCCGGTGGCAAGTACGGCTACATGCAGGGCACCTCGATGGCCACCCCGCACGTCGCCGGCGTGGTCGCGCTGCTCGCCAGCACCTTCCCGTGGGCCAGCCCGGACGAGCTGACCGAGCTGCTGACCACCCACGCCGAGTCCGTCCCGTGCCCGACCGGCGAGTTCAACCCGGGCGGCGCCGGCACCTGGAAGGCCACCTGCGAGGGCGGCGCGGACGACAACGGCTTCTACGGCGCGGGCCTGATCAACGCCGAGAAGGCGGTCCAGTGGTGGCGCTGACGCGCTGACACGCTGATCGCGGACACCTCCGAACAGTAGAGCCGGGGAGCGGGACCACACGGTCCCGCTCCCCGGTCGTGTTCCCGCGCCAACCGCGCCGCGCCCGGCTACCCCTCGTCGAAGTGGTGCTCCCAGACGGTCTCCACCGACGGCTTGCCGTGCAGGTCCGGTACCTCCTGCAGCCAGGCCGGCCGCCCCGCCCTGGTCCGGGCCGCCCGCCGCCGCTCCGCCTCGAGCAGTTGCTCGGGCGTGGCGAAGCCCTCCGGCAGCCACTCCCCGGAGAGCACCACCCGGGCGGCCAGATGGGTGACGTAGGCGTGCCGGACGGCGTCCACCGAGTCGAAGCCGGGCTCGCCGGCCAGCCACTCGTCCGGGACCAGCGCCACGACCTCCTCCAGCAGCGGCACGGTGACCAGCGGCCCGAGCTCCTCGTCGGCCAGCCGGACGTCCGGGGCCGAGCCGCCCAGCGCGTGCGCGCTGAGGTCGTACCGCTTGCCGACCGCCGCCTCGGCCCCGGCCCAGCGGTGGTGGAAGATCAGCGCGGCGCCGTTGTCGATCAGCCAGAGCCGTCCGTGCCAGACCACCAGGTTGGGGTTGTGGACGGTGCGGTCGACGTTGCCGGTCAGCGCGTCCAGCCAGACCACCCGGCCGGCCTCGGCGGAGTCCACCGCGATCATCCCCGGCCGGAAGTCCCGCGCGCCGGGCAGCAGGTCCATCCCGAGGTTGAGGCCGGCGCTGGCCTTGAGCATGTCCTGGATCTCGGTGTCCGGCTCGTCCGCGGCGACGGCCGGATCGAAGTCCACCAGCCGCAGCTCCGGCACCCGCAGGCCCAGCCGCCGCGCCAACTCGCCGACGATCACCTCGGCGATCAGCGCCTTGCGGCCCTGTGCGGCCCCGGTGAACTTCACCACGTACGTTCCCAGGTCGTCGGTCTCCACCACGCCGGGGACGGAGCCACCGGCCCGTAGCGGGTCGACGTAGCGCACAGCAGTCACCAGATCGAGCACACCGGCCACCCTATCCCGCCGCGTCGCGGGCGTGAGCCTGTGATTGGCTTGCCGGACAGAGCGGTTCCCGCAACACGAGGAGAGCAAGGTCATGGGACAGGTGCAGGCCACCACCGAGCGGGTCTACGACGCGGCCCCCGAGCGGGTGTACGAGGCCTTGGCCGACTACCAGGTGACCCGCCCGAAGCTGCTGCCCGCGCAGTACAGCGAGTACGAGGTGCGGGTCGGCGGCACCGGTGCCGGCACCCAGGTGCACTGGAAGCTCCAGGCCACCGAGAAGCGGGTGCGCGACTGCCTGTTCACCGTCTCCGCGCCCTCGCCGGACCAGCTGGTGGAGAAGGACGCCAACTCCAGCATGGTGATCACCTGGACTGTCTCGGCCGTCGGCGAGGGCCGCTCCAAGGTCACCGTGACCGCCACCTGGCAGGGCGCGACCGGCATCGGCGGCTTCTTCGAGCGCACCTTCGCGCCGAAGGGCCTGAACCGGATCCACGACCAGGTGCTCGCCAACCTCGCTGCCGAGGTCCGCTGAAGCCTCCACGGCCCGCCGAGGCCGCGGAATCGCCCACCGCGCGATTCGCGCGCGTAGATCCATCGAACCGCTCGAATCGCCCGGGAATTCGAGCGGCTCGGTCTCCCGTACGAGCCGAAAGCCGTACGGGTGGCCGAACCACCACCTGCGGGTGACGACGGCCGCCCGGCGCCGGGGAGCCACCCTAGGCTCGCCGCCGTGCATATGACGATCCTTCACATTTCGCAACCGGTGGACGGCGGGGTCGCCCGCGTCGTCGCCGATCTGGTCCGGGGTCAGCGGGAGGCCGGGCACCGGGTCATGGTCGCCTGTCCGCGCGGTGGCCGGCTGGCCGAGGAGGCCGGCGCGGTGGGCGCGCTGGTCCAGGACTGGCCCGCCCGGCGCTCGCCCGGCCCGGGCACCGCCGCCGAGGCCTGGCGGCTGCGCCGGATCGTCCGGGCGGCCGCGCCCGACGTGGTCCACCTGCATAGCGCCAAGGCCGGACTGGCCGGGCGGCTCGCGGTGCGCGGCACGGTGCCGACCGTCTTCCAGCCGCACGCCTGGTCCTTCGCCGCTGTCGACGGCGCGCTCGCCGCCGCCACCCTGCGCTGGGAGCGCTTCGCGGCCCGCTGGTCGCACCGGCTGCTGTGCGTCAGCGTCCAGGAGCGGGCCGACGGCGTGGCGGCCGGGGTGCACGCCGACTGGGCGGTGGTGCCCAACGGTGTCGACGTGCGCCACTTCGTGCCCGCCGACCGCCGCGCCGCCCGGATCGCGCTCGGCCTGGACCTGGACGCCCCGCTGGCGGTGTGCGTGGGGCGGCTGTGCCGGCAGAAGGGCCAGGACGTGCTACTGGCCGCCTGGCCGGAGGTGCTGCGCCGGGTGCCGCGGGCCCGGTTGGCACTGGTCGGCGGCGGGCCGGAGGAGCAGCGGGTCGCGGAGTTGGTCAGGCGGACCGCCGAGCCGGCCCGGGTCCGGCTGGTCGGGGACGTGCCGGACCCCCGCCCGTGGCTGGCGGCGGCCGACCTGGTGGTGCTGCCCTCGCGCTGGGAGGGGATGGCGCTGGCCCCGCTGGAGGCGATGGCGGCCGGCCGTCCGGTGCTGCTGACCGACGTGTCCGGGGCCCGGGAGTGCCTGCCGCCGTCCGAGCTCGCGCACGCGGTGGTCCCGTCCGAGGACGTGCGGGCCCTCGCCACCCGAATGGGGGACGCGCTGTCGGATCCGATCGAGTGCGAGCGGCGCGGTGCGCGGCTGCGCGACCACGTGGCCGGCCGGCACGACGTGCGCACCGTGGTCGAACAGGTGGACGTCCTCTACCGCCACCTGCTGGGTGCGGGTCCGGCGTCGGGGTGGCGTCGGGCCCGTGTCCCAGAGCGGATCTGATCGTTTCACATGCCGTGAATGCCCGCCGTTTCCGGCGTTGTCGTATTCGCACCCTCGACCGGATATCGAGGCGAGGAGTCAAATCCGAAATACCTATTACTGGGCGGCTGGAATGAAACGGCAAGTCAACTTCCGTCCGGTACGGCCTGGTTCTGTATTGTCGGATTTTGCCTGCTTCGTTCAGATTTCATGCCGGGAATTCACGGCAGAGCCCCGCGTGACCGATTCCCTCGTGATTGGTCCCTCGGTGATCGGCCCCGCCACCGGACGTCCGAAAGCCGTCAGCGGCAGCAGGCGCTGTCAGGACCGCGCCCACCGGGCCGGGACGGCCGCCCCGCGCCAGCCGGTGCCGGGGCACCGTCACCCCGGGCACACAGCAGGGGAGATCGTGCGCTGATGACCATTGACCACGACAGTGTGCCGCGATACGCCGGACCCCTGTCCGGCCCCCGTCGGCCCGGCACCGGGCTGCTCGACCGTCCGGCGGGAGCGGCACATCCCCGGTCGGTCCCCTCGCCGCGCCGGTCCCGTGGCACGGTCCGATCCCGGCCGGCCCTGTCGCTCGCCCTGGTCCAGGCCGACATCCTCGCGCTCTGCTCCGCCGGCGGCATCGCCAGCCGCGTCATCGACCCGGCCGGCCCGCTCGACCCGCTGCTCGGCGTCCCCGCCGTCCTGCCCCTGCTGCTCCTGCTCAACCTCACCGGCGGCCTCTACCGCTCCCGCCTCACCCTCTCCGTCCTGGACGAACTGCCAGCACTGGCCGCCCGGGCCGTGGTCGCCACCGCGCTCGCCGTCACCCTGTCCGGCTGCCTCGGCGGCCGCTGGCCCGACTGCGGCCCGGCCCGGCTCACCCTCCTGCTCGGCGCCCAGCTGCTGATCGCCGCCGCCGGCCGCGCCGTCCTCTACCACCTGGCCCGGCGGATCCGCCGCAGTCGCCCCAGCCCCGTGCTGGTGCTCGGCGCCGGCCGGCTCGGCCACCGGGTCGCCGCCGTCCTGCGCGAGCACGGCGAGTACGGGATGCGCCCGGTCGGCTTCCTCGACGCCGACCCGCCGCTGCTGCCCGGCGACACCGACCTGCCCGTGCTCGGCGGCCGCGAGGCGCTGGAGCGCGAGGTGCGCCGGCACGGCGTCCAGCACGTGATCGCCACCGCCGGCGGCGCCGACGAGGCCGAGACCGCCGCCGCCCTGCGCGAGGCCACGCGGCTCGGGTGCCAGGCCTGGCTGGTGCCCGCCCTGCGCGAGTACGGCTCGCTGCCCGTCACCCCGGTCACCGGCGGCGACCACCTGTGGGGCTTCCCCTGCCTGCGGGTCGGCCGCCCCGCGCGCCGCCGCCCCGGCTGGATCGCCAAGCGCACCCTGGACCTCACCGCCGCCGCGGTCGGCCTGCTGCTGCTCGCCCCCGTCCTGGCGCTCTGCGCCCTCGCCGTCCGCTTCGACACCGGCCCCGGCGTGCTCTTCCGCCAGCAGCGCACCGGCCTCGACGGCCGGGCCTTCACCCTCCTCAAGTTCCGCACCCTGCGCCCGAGCAACGAGCACGAGTCCGCCACCCGCTGGAACATCGCCCAGGACCACCGGATGGGCGCCGTCGGCCGGCTGCTGCGCAAGAGCTCGCTGGACGAGCTGCCCCAGCTGTGGAACGTCCTGCGCGGAGACATGAGCCTGGTCGGCCCGCGCCCCGAACGGCCGTACTTCGTCATGAGGTTCGGCCAGGCCTACCCCGAGTACGCCGACCGCCACCGGGTCCCGGTCGGCCTCACCGGCCTGGCCCAGGTCAACGGCCTGCGCGGGGACACCTCCATCGAGGACCGGGCCCGCTTCGACAACCGCTACATCGAGAGCTGGAGCCTCTGGCAGGACGTCAAGATCCTGTGCCGCACCGCGGCCCTGATGCTCCACCCGGACGGGAGCTGACCCCGCGTGGCCCTGACCCTCCCCGCCTTCCCCCACCCCGTCTTACGGAGGGCCCTGCCCGCACTCACGGAGCGCACCAGCCCGCTGGCCGCGGCCACCGTCCTGCTGGTCTGCGTGCCCACCGGGCAGAAGGACGTCGCCGCCGCCGTCCACATCACCGCCGCCGACCTCGCCTCGCTGGCCCTGGTCGCCCTCACCGCGCTCGAGCTGCTGCGCGGACGGCTGCCCGCGATCAGCCGCACCACCTGCGCGCTGTTCGGCGGGATCGTCGTGGCCGCCGCCGTCGCCACCATCGGTTCGATCGACCCGGCCGCCGGCGTCACCGGCTTCGTCCGGCTCACCCAGGTGTTCGTCCTGGTCCCCGTCGCCGTCCTCTGCTCACTGCGCGACCGCACCGACCAGCGCCTGGTCCTCGGCTCCTTCGTGCTCGCCGCGCTGATCCAGGGCGCGGTCGGCGCCAAGCAGTACCTCACCCACACCGGCGCCTCCTACACCGGCCAGCCGATCCGGGCCGTCGGCACCTTCGGCGCACTCGACGTCATGGCGATGTCCAGCGTGGTCAGCTACGGCCTGCTCGCCGCCCTCGCACTGGCCCTCGCCGAGCGCGGACGAGGGGCCGGGCGGCGCACCCCCGCCCGCCGGGCGGTGGACGGCAGTCCGGCGCCGTGCCCCGACGGCAACCCCCGCCTGCGCCGCGCGATGTTCGCCGCCGCCGCCTTCCTCGTCTTCCCGCTGGCCGTCTCCTTCAGCCGCGGCAGCTGGATCGCCACCGGCCTCGCCGCCACCGTGCTGCTGCTGCGCGCCGACGCCCGGCTACTGGTGCGCGGCGCCGTCGTCGGCCTGGCCGCCGTCGTCATCCTGGTCGGCGGCCTCGGCCTCGGCGGCTCCGGCGTCACCCAGCGGCTCAGCTCGATCGGCTCGGTCTCGGCCGCCCCCGACCAGTCCGTCTCCGACCGGTACGACCTGTGGTCCACCGCCGGACTGATCTGGCAGGACCACCCCGTGCACGGCGCCGGGCCCAAGGCCTTCCAGCAACTGCGCGACAGCCAGGCCCCGTTGCGGCTGTCCTCCGGCAGCGACGCCGCCGACGCCACCATCGGCTTCCAGCGCGAACCGCTGCTCTCCCCGCACAACATGTACTTCCTGGTGCTCAGCGAGCAGGGCCTGATCGGCATCACCGCCTACGCCGCGCTCTTCCTCGCCCTGCTGCTCGGCTGCCTGCGCCACCGCCACGGCCCCGGGCTCGCCGCACTCGCCCTGCTCACCTGGGTCCTGGTCGACTTCCTGTACGCCGACATCGGCGGCACCACCACCGTGCTGACCTCCGTCGTCCTCGGCCTCGCCGCCCACGCGGCCACCCACCGCCCAGGGCTCCCCGCCACCGACCGCCCCGCCGCCGGAGCGGCCCGGTGACCACCGACCAACCGGCCGCCGCCGTCGGCCCCGCCGCCCTCCCGGCCCCCCGCGGCGCCACCGGCGAGGACCCCGCCGCCGAGCCCCACCCGGGCCCCCGGCGCGGCTTCCTCGCCAAGGCCTTCGGCATCACCGCCGTCCTCAGCGCCGCCGGCTCCGGCCTCGGCCTGCTGCGCGACCTCCTGCTGGCCCGCTACTTCGGCGCCAACCAGGGAACCGACGCCTTCCTGGTCGCCTGGACCGTCCCCGAGACCGCCGCACCGCTGCTGATCGAGGACGCCATGTCCTTCCTCATGGTGCCCGCCTTCGCCCTCGCCCTGGTGCTGCGCGAGGAGGACCCGGACGCCCCCGACCCGGTCCGCCAACTCGTCCGCGCCTCCCTGCCCTGGCTGCTGCTCGCGCTCGGCGGCCTCGCCCTGTCCGCCGCGCTCGGCGCCCCGGAACTGGTCGCACTGCTCGCCCCCGGCCTCACCGACCCCGGCCTGGCCGTCACCTGCACCCGGATCACCGCGATCACCGTGCTGCCCTTCGGGGTGGCCGGCTACCTGGCCGCCGCGCTGCGCGCCCACCACCGCTTCACCGCCCCGGCCGGCATCTACGTCGCCCACAACCTCGGCATCCTCGCCGTCCTGCTCTGCCTCCACTCCCACCTCGGGGTGCGCTCCGCCGCCCTCGGCGTCGCGGCCGGCAGCCTGCTGATGGCCGGCCTGCTGGTCGGCCCGTTCCTGAGCCGACTGCGCCAGGGCCCGCCCGGCACCGGCCGCGGCCGCCGCTCGCGCCGCACCCTGGTGCTGATGCCGCTCGCCCTGCTGCCGGTGGCCGCCTTCACCCTCACCCGCCAGTCCCAGGTCTTCGTCGAGCGCTACCTCGGCTCGGCCCTGCCGCCCGGCACCATCTCGCACCTCAACTACGCCGCCAAGGTCTCCCAGCTCGCCATGACGGCGGGCATCCTGATCTGCACCGTCACCTTCCCGCTGGTCGCCCGGGCCCTCGCCGCCGGGGACCTCACCGCCGCCCGCGACCGGGTGGAGAAGGACCTCGGCCAAGCGGCGGCCGTCGTCCTGCTCGGCACCGCCTTCCTGATGGCCTGCGCCCCCTCGGTGGTCTCGCTGCTGTTCGAACGCGGCGCCTTCGGCCCGCACGACACGGCCGCCACCGCGGACGTCATCCGGGTCTACAGCTTCGGCCTGCCCGCCCAGGCACTGATCGGTGTGATGATCCGCCCGTACTTCTCGCTGTGCCCGGTGGTCCGCCGGGCCGACGACCCAGGCACCGAGGACGGGCGCAGCCGGCTCCTGGACTGGTACCCGGTCGCCGCCATGCTGCTCGGCCTCGGCGTCACCGTCACCACCGGCCTGCTCGCCACGCCCCGCTTCGGTGCCCTGGGGCTGGCCGCCGGCAACGCGGCTGGCATCACCACCACCGCCGCGCTGCTGCTGCACGGCCTGGTGCTGCGCGGCATCCCGCTGCGGCTGCACCGGGTGCTCGGCGGACACGGCCGGCTGGTGGCCGCCGCCGCCGGGGCCACCGTGCTCGGCACCGCCGCCGCCGCCCTGGCCGCCGACCCACTGCTCTCGACCCTCCTCGGAGGCCTCACCGTGGCGCTGGCCTTCGCCGCCCTCGGCACCGGGCTCGGCGCCCGCGAGGTGCGCGGCCCGGTCCTCGCCGCCGCCCGGGCCCTGGGGCCCGGGCGGACCCCGCCAACCGTCGCCGAAGAAGGGAAGCGTCCCCATGGACGATGAACGGGGAGCCGTCCGTTCGGCCCGGGCGGGCGTCAGCAGCGCCCCGCCGCACCGGGCACCACTGCCCAGGAGCCGCCCCCCGCTCGGTGAACCACCGGTCCCCGGCTCCGCCTCGCCGTGGATCCTGATGTACCACTCGGTGGCGGTCGAGAAGGAGGACCCCTATCGGCTTACCGTCAGCCCCGAGCGGTTCGCCGAACAGATCGCCTGGCTGCACCGGCGCGACCTGCGCGGCGTCAGTGTCCGCGAGCTGATGCGGGCCCGGGCCCTCGGCCGGGACGACGGACTGGTCGGCCTGACCTTCGACGACGGCTACGCCGACTTCGCCCGGTACGCGGTGCCGATCCTCCGGGCGTACGGCTTCACCGCCACCGCGTACGTGGTCGCCGACCTGCTCGGCCGGGACAACGACTGGGACACCGAGGGCCCGCGCAAACAGCTGCTCACCGTCCAGGAGGTCACCGAACTCGCCGCCGCCGGCTGGGAGATCGGCTCGCACGGCCTGGGCCACCAGGCGCTGCCCGGCCTGCCCGCCGAGGCCCTCGCCGTCCAGGCCCGGGGGAGCCGGCGCCTGCTGGAGGAGGCCGTCGGCGGACCGGTCACCGGCTTCTGCTACCCGTACGGCGCCGTCGACCTGCCCGCCGCCCTGGCCGTGCGCGACGCCGGGTACGACTACGCCTGCGCCATCGGGCACTCCCCGCTCACCGGCCGCTTCGCCCTGCCCCGCTGCTACGTCGGTGCCCGCGACGGCGCCTGGCGGCTGCGCGCCAAGAGGGGACGGCAGCGGCTGCGCGACGCCGTCACCGAGCTGCGCCGCGCCCGCAGGGAGCCGCGGCCATGAGGGTGCTGCACATCGTCACCGGACTGGCCGCCGGCGGTGCCGAGCGCCAACTCCAGCTGCTGCTACGGCACCTGCCGGCGCACCAGCAGTGCGAGGTGCTCGCCCTGACCGAGCCCGGCACGGTCGCCGCCGCGCTGCGCGCCGACGGCGTCACCGTCCACCACCTCGGCATGCGCGGCAACCGGGACCTGCGCGCGCTGCCCCGACTGGTCCGGCTGGTCCGGGCCGGCCGTTACGACCTGGTGCACACCCACCTCTACCGGGCGCAGCTGTACGGCCGGCTGGCCGCCCGGCTGGCCGGGGTGCGCGCGGTGGTCTCCACCGAGCACTCGCTGCACGCCGGGGTGATCGAGGGCCGCCCGGTCACCCGGGGCGTCAAGAGTCTCTACCTGGCGGCCGAACGGCTCGGCAGCACCACCGTCGCCGTCTCCCGACAGGTCGCCCAGACGCTGTGCTCCTGGGGCGTCCCGCCGGCCCGGATCGAGCTGATCCCGAACGGCATCGACGCCTCCCGCTACCGCCTCCCACCCGCCGAACGGGCTGCCGTCCGCCGCCGGCTGCGGGCCGAGCTCGGGCTGCCGCACGGGAGTTGGGTGGTCGGCGGGGTGGGCCGGCTGGTGCCGGGCAAGCGCTTCGAGGTGCTGGTCGAGGCGCTCGCCGAGCTCGACCCGGCCACCCGGCTGGTGCTGGTCGGCGAGGGCCCGGAGCGCGCCGCGCTGGAGCGCCGGGCCGACGAGGCCGGCGTGCGGGACCGGCTGGTGCTCGCCGGGGAGCGCGACGACGTGCCCGAACTGCTGGCCGCCCTGGACGTGTTGGCCGCCCCCTCGACCGCGGAGACCTTCGGCCTCGGCGTCCTGGAGGGCCTCGCGGCCGGGCTGCCGGTGCGGCACAGCGCCTGCCCGGCACTCGACGAACTTCCGCCCAGCGCCGCCCCGCAGGCCCGCCGCATCCCCTCCGAGCCGGCCGCCTACGCCGCCGCGCTGCGCGACCTGCGGCCGCTCAGCGGGCACATCGCCGACCCGCTGCCGCACCCCCCGGCCATCGGCCACTACGACATCGCCCGGGTCGCCTCCGACCTGGGTGCCCTCTACGACCGGCTGGCCCGCGTCTGACCGCCCGCCACCGCCGGAACCGCCGTACCAGACCCAAGGAGCAACACCCATGACCACACCGCGCCGAAGCGCCCGCCGCCTGGTCCACCGCTGGTGGCCGGTGGTGCTCGCGGTTCCGCTGGGCGCCGCGGCCGGCGCCGGGTACGCCGTCGTCGCGCACCCGTCGTACGCCGCGAACGCCTACGTCCTCGTGGTCGCGCAGAACCCCGGGGAGGCCGCGATCGCGACCAACTTCGCCCAGGCGTACGGCCGGCTGGCCGGCCAGCCGCAGGTGCTCGCCGTGGCGGCCGACGAGACCGGCCACACCCGGACCGAGCTGCAGACCCTGGTGCACGGGACGACCTCGCCGGACGCCCCGATGATCGAGATCACCGGGACCGGGCGGCGCCCCCAGGACGCGGCCGGGACCGCCGACGCGGTGGCCCGCTCGCTGGTCGCCTTCGCCAACACCAGCAGCAAGGACACCAACGTCCGGCTGGTGACGCTGGCCCCGGCCGCCGCGCCGGACAAGCCGACCACGCCCTCCGGGAAGCTGGACGTCGCGGTCGGCGGCTCGGCCGGGCTGCTGCTGGGCGCGCTGGTGATGATGACCCGCCGCCGGGGCGGCGCGGGAACGTCCGAGGCCGACGCGAGCCGCGAAGCGCCGCGGGCCGCACGGGCACCGGAGGTCCCCGCCCCCGCCCCCGCTGCCTCCGCCCCCGCCCCCGCCGCCGTCGTGTCGGTGGCGGTCCCGACGCAGCCGCGGCCGCGTCGCGAGGAGCCGGCCGAGGCCGAGCCCGGGGCGGTCACCGCTCCCGAGACCGGAGGGGCGAAGGCCGCGAGCCCGAAGAAGGAGAGCGCCAGGACCACGAGAGTGAAGAAGGAGAGCCCGAAGGCCGAGAAGAAGACCGACGGCAAGGCCGACGACAAGGCCGACAAGCAGGCCGGCACCGCGCCCGTGACGGCGGAGCAGCCCGCGACGGAGCAGCCCCCGGCCGAGGACCAGGCCCCCGCCGAGGAGCAGGCCCCCGCCACCGCGGGGGAAGGCCCCGCGGCCGCCGAGGAGCAGGCTCCCGCCACCGGGAACCAGACTCCTGCCCGGAAGAAGGCCCCGGCCGGGAGCGGCCGGTGAGCACCCGCACCCGCGGGAGCAGCCTGCCCGCCCAGGCGACGGCGCCGGCCTGGACCACCGAGCTGCGCCGCGAGGACGACGCCCTGGACGTCCTCGCGGAGGAGTGGGACGACCTGGCCGCCCGCTGCCGGACCGCCACCTTCTTCCAGGCCGCCGACTGGCAGCGCTCCTGGTGGCGCCACTACGGCCGTCCCGGCGCCCTGCTCGTGGTGCTGGTCCGCCGCGAGGGCCGGCTGGTCGGCGCGGGCGCCTTCGTGCGCCGCGGCGCACCGTTCGGCGGCCTGACCGGTCTCGGCGTCGGGCTGGCCGACTACACCGACGTCCTGCTCGACGACGAGTACGCCGACCGGGCCGCCGTCGAACTCGCCGCCGCCCTCCCGCTCACCCGCCCGTGGCACTGGCTGGAGCTGCGCGAGGTCCACCCCGACGCGGCGGTGCACCGGGTGTACGGGCACTGGCGCGGCAGCCGCCGCCGCTACCGCGACTCGCTCTGCCAGTACCTGCCGGCCGTCCCGATGGACCGGCTGCTCAAACGGGTGCCCGGCAAGACCGCCCAGCGCAGCCGGGTGAAGCTCCGCAAGATCGCCGAGGCCGGCGTGAAGGTCCGTACGACCCCGGTGGCCGAGGTGCCGCAGGCGCTGGACGGGCTGCTGCGGCTGCACTTCCTGCAGTGGCAGGCGCGCGGCGTCACGCCGGAGCACCGCACCGACCGGTTCGCCCGGCACCTGACCGAGTCCACCACCGGACTGGTCGCCGCGGGCAGTGCCGTCGTCCACCAGTTCCACCTGGACGGCCAGCTGGTCGCGGTGAACCTGCTGCTGCTCTGCCCGAACTTCGGGGGGCTGTACATGTACGGCGCCCACCCGGTGCTGCGCGAGCGCCTGGACATCGCCGGGCTGCTGTTCAGCGCGGCCCTGGACGAGACCGTCGGCGCGGGCGTCCCGGTGCTCGGCCTGCTGCGCGGGCAGGAACCGTACAAGCAGCGCTGGCGGCCGGACCAGCTGTCCAACCACCGGCTGCTGCTCGGCCCGGCCGGGGCGGCACCGGCGGCCGCCCTCCGGGCCGGGGCGGTGCTCGCCCGGCAGGCGGCGGCGCACCAGCTGCGCACCCGCTTCCCCCGGCTCAAGGAGGCGCTGCTGGCCCGCCGCCGCAGCTGACCGCTCAGTGCCGGGCGTGCTTCGTGCCCGTCGGAGCGGCCGTCGCCTTGGCGGTCGTCGGACGGGCCGCCGGGTGCGGCGTCGCACTCGGCGCGGCGCGGCCCCCGGGCGCGGCCGGCGAGTCCACGGGGCCGGCCGGGCCCGGCGCCGCGGGCACGCCGGGGGCCGCCGCGGTGGGCGTCGGCGAGGGCGCCCCCTTCGACCCGGCCATCAACCCCTTGAACATCGCCGCCGAGCGCGGATTGCGCTCGCACTGGAAGAAGCCGTGCGGACAGTAGTCGGTGACGGTCTGGTAGGCGGTGTCGTGGGTGCGGATCCAGTCGACCATCCGCTGCACGAACTCGGGGTTGTCGCCGTTGCGGAACAGCCCCCACTCCGGGTACGAGACCGGCTTGCCGCGTTTGGCGGCGAACTCCACCTGGTCCTGGAGGCCGTACGGCTCGCGCACGTAGTCGTCGAAGGTGCCGCCGGCGGGCTGGTCGTAGTTGTCCATGCCGATGATGTCGACCACGTCGTCGCCGGGGTAGCACTTGGTCCAGGGGATGGCGTCCAGGCCGCGGCTGGGGGCGAAGTCGAAGCGGAAGCGCTGCCCGGGCACCGAGCGCATCACCTCGACGATCCGCCGCCAGTACGTCTTCCACGCCGACGGGTCGGGCTTGCAGCGGTGGGCGTAGGTGGTGCCGTTCATCTCCCAGCCGAGCGTGAGCACGGTGTCCGGACTGCCCAGCGCGACCAGTCGGCGCGCGAGCTTGAGGAAGTGCCCGTCGAAGTCCCCGCGCGCCCCCTGGGCGAGCAGTTCGGCGACCTCGTCGTCCGACACCTTCGCCTCGCTGGGCACCAGCATCGGCACACCGAGCACCAGCAGCCGCGACGGGTCGGCCTGCCGCCACTGCGACCAGAGGCCGAGCACCATCGGCTCGCCCTCGATGTCGCTCCAGCCGTTGCCCGCCAGGTAGGTGTGGCCGACCTGGATGTTCGCGTCGCCCAGCCACTGCGCGTACCGGCCGATCTGCGGGATGTAGTCGTCCCAGGAGCCGACGAACGCGCCGAACGGCGGCTCGTGGCTCGGCCGCTGGACCGGCGGGCGCGGGGCCGGACCGCGCGGCTCGACGGCGTCCGAGGAGAGGGTGTGCCGTTCGGTCTGGCTGAACGGCGTCCCGGCCGGGACGCTGGCCGTGGCCATCAGCAGCAGGGTGGCGGCGGCCAGCGTCAGGCGGCCGATTCGCATGGTGCTCTCCTCCGGAGTCTCGTGGGCGGGGAGCCACGGTCACGGCGTGGACGGACCGTGGCGCCCCGCTCGCTGACAGTAGGCCCGAAGGGGGACGAAGGGGCCGAATGTCACCCCAAAGTGGGCGCCGATCGAACGTCGGCTGCCACGGCGGCCGACGACCGGCGGCCATGTATCAACTCTGTAACGGTCCCGCCGGGCCGCTGCGGCCCGCTCCGGCGCGCCCGCCGGAGCGGCCGCGGCCCCGACGGCGCAGGTGGGCGGGCGGACGTGCGGGGAGGGCGTGCGGGGCCGGGCGGACGCCGGGCGGGAGGTGTCGGCGGCGGAACCGGCCTGACTCGCGGGCCCGGTGAAAGGTACCCTGCGGCCGTGTCCTGGAAGCCGCTGCGTGTACTGACCCCCCGCTCGATCCTGCCTGCCTCGGCGGTGGTGCTGGTCCTTGCGGCCGGAGCGGCGGCACACGCGAACAAGCCGGTGCCGTTCGGCGACCGGGTGGCGGGACCGGGTGACGCGGGGGCGACTCCGGTCAACTCCGAGTCGCTCAGCTCGGCCGACCTCGACCTGCGGGTGGGCCCGGGCCTGGAGGCCTTCCACAAGCAGACCGGCGAGCACGCCTGGTCCTACCGCCGCGAGGGCGCCGAGGCGCTCTACCTGGCGATGGCCGGCGACAACGCCATCGTGGTCTGGGACGACGGCATGGTGACCTCGGTGCGGCCCGGCGACCACGAGGTGCGCTGGCACCGCGCGGTGCCCGGCCTGGCCGACTGGCTGCGCGGCGACGGCGAACCCGGCGCCGACAAGCGGACCGAGGCCCAGCGCAAGGCGCTGGCCACGCAGCGGGCCGCGGGCGCGCTGCACACCGTCCAGCGGGACGGCTCGCCCTGGCTGGCCCTGGTCACGCCGAACCTGACCATGGGCCTGCGCGACGCCGACGGCGACCTGCGCTACAACGACAAGCCCTCAGGCGGCTGCGTCTACGACCCGCTGCGCGCCGTCCACACCGACTACGCCGTGCTCATTCCGCGCACCTGCACCAACAGCAGCGGGCAGGCCGTGTCCGGCGGCATCACCGGCTACCGGCTGGACAGCAACGGCTGGGCGACGAGCACCGGCCCGAACGCCACGGTCAAGGTGCTGGACCGCAGCCGGGTGGAGATCACCGACGGCCCGATCGTCCCGCCCAGGGTGTTCGACACCAAGGCGGCGGCGCCCGAGACGCCCTGCGGCAGCGTGGACGCGCCGTTCGCCGCGGTCCGTCCGCAGGGCGGCTGCGCGGCGGACCCGTCGGCGCTCCTCCCGGCCGCGGGCGAGTCGGCGGCCGCCGGCACCGCCCCGGACGCCCCGGCGGCGGACTCCGCGGCGCCTGCGGGGGACCAGCCGGCCGGACAGCCGTAGTAGTCGCGGCCGTCGCGGTCGGTCGCGGGCCGCGGTCGTCTCCGGTCGCGGCTACCGGGTCGGCCCGGGGCGACGGCCTCGGCCCGGGACGAGGCTTCGGTCCGAGGTGGTGGCCCCGGTCCGGGCGGCCCTCGGCCGGGACCGGCGGGCCCGGTGCCCGGTGGGTACCCCAGGCCGGTACTTCTCCGGAGGCGACACGCGGGGCCCGGTAGACTTGCCGCCATGGCTATCTTCTCCGGGCAATAGCGGGTGGCGGCGCCACGAGGGCCGCGCCGACCGCCGTTGAAGTCCCCCTCACGCCAACCCGGCCCCGGGTCCGTCGTACCCGGCCGCCCGCCCACGTCCCAGGAGTAGTCCTCAGCCATGATTTCCGCCAACGCCCTCGAACTGCGTGCCGGTGCCCGGATCCTGATCGAGTCCGCGAGTTTCAAGGTCGCCGCCGGCGACCGGATCGGCCTGGTCGGCCGCAACGGCGCCGGCAAGACCACGCTCACCAAGGTGCTGGCCGGCGAGGGCCTGCCCGCCGCCGGCACCGTCACCCGGTCGGGCGAGGTCGGCTACCTCCCGCAGGACCCGCGCACCGGTGACCTGGACGTCCTCGCAAAGGACCGGATCCTGTCCGCCCGCGGCCTCGACACCGTGCTGAAGAAGATGCGCGAGAACGAGGACCGGATGGCCAACGGCAAGGGCGCCACCCGGGACAACGCGATGAAGAAGTACGCCCGGCTGGAGACCGAGTTCCTCACCAAGGGCGGGTACGCCGCCGAGGCCGAGGCCGCCACCATCGCCGCCGCGCTGGGCCTGCCGGACCGCATCCTCGGCCAGCCGTTGCACACCCTCTCCGGCGGTCAGCGCCGCCGGGTCGAGCTGGCCAGGATCCTCTTCTCGGACTCCGACGTGCTGCTGCTCGACGAGCCCACCAACCACCTTGACGCCGACTCGATCGTCTGGCTGCGGGACTTCCTGAAGACGTACAAGGGCGGCTTCATCGTCATCTCGCACGACGTCGACCTGGTCGAGACGGTCGTCAACAAGGTGTTCTACCTGGACGCCAACCGCTCCTGCATCGACGTCTACAACATGGGCTGGAAGCAGTACCAGCAGCAGCGCGAGGACGACGAGAAGCGCCGCAAGCGCGAGCGGGCCAACGCCGAGAAGAAGGCCGCGACCCTCAACGCCCAGGCCGACAAGATGCGCGCCAAGGCGACCAAGACGGTGGCCGCGCAGAACATGGCCCGCCGTGCCGACAAGCTGCTCTCCGGCCTGGAGCAGGTGCGCCAGAGCGACAAGGTCGCCAAGCTGCGCTTCCCGGAGCCGGCCCCGTGCGGCAAGACCCCGCTGACCGCCAGCGGCCTGTCCAAGTCCTACGGCTCGCTGGAGATCTTCACCGACGTCGACCTGGCGATCGACCGCGGTTCGCGGGTCGTCGTGCTCGGCTTCAACGGCGCCGGCAAGACCACCCTGCTGCGGATGCTGGCCGGGGTGGAGCAGCCGGACACCGGCGAGGTGATCCCGGGCCACGGCCTGAAGATCGGCTACTACGCCCAGGAGCACGAGACGCTCGACCCGGACCGCAGCGTGCTGGAGAACATGCGCTCGGCCGCGCCGGACACCGACCTGGTGCAGATCCGCAAGATCCTCGGCTCCTTCCTGTTCTCCGGCGACGACGTCGACAAGCCGGCCGGGGTGCTCTCCGGTGGTGAGAAGACCCGTCTGGCGCTGGCCACCCTGGTGGTCTCCTCCGCCAACGTGCTGCTGCTCGACGAGCCCACCAACAACCTCGACCCGGCCAGCCGCGAGGAGATCCTGGGCGCGCTGCGCGAGTTCTCCGGGGCGGTCGTCCTGGTCACCCACGACGAGGGCGCGGTCGAGGCGCTCGACCCGGAGCGGATCATCCTGCTGCCGGACGGCGTGGAGGACCTCTGGAACCCGTCCTACGCCGATCTGGTCTCCTTGGCCTGACCGGAAGTAGACGCGAGATCCGCTTTTCGGATGAGAATATCTAGTCCTTTCGGCGTGTCCGGGAATGAAGTAGACCCGGATTCCGTTTAAGGACTTTCCGTCGGCCCGCCACTCGATCGTGGTCGGGCCGACGCTGCTGATCAGCTATTTCTCGGCGAACGGCGACTTCCACCCGGGGGCGTGCACTCTCTGTGAGCGCCCTGATGCGCTCGGATCACCACCGTAGGACCACGCATTTCCGACATCGACCTTGTCGAATGGGTGGCCAGGACGCGATGGATGGGTGATCATGGGAATCTGACCGAGCAACGCTACGAGGAGGCACGGGTGGCCGAGACTCTGAAAAAGGGCAGCCGGGTGACCGGTGCCGCGCGTGAGAAGCTCGCGGCCGATCTCAAGAAGAAGTACGACTCCGGGGCGAGCATTCGCGCTCTCGCGGAGGAGACCGGTCGTTCGTACGGCTTCGTGCACCGGATGCTGAGCGAATCCGGAGTCATTCTCCGGGGCCGCGGCGGTGCCACGCGGGGCAAGAACAAGGCAACTGCCGGGGCCGGGTCCTGACGGTTGGTCAGCCACCGGCTGGATGACGCGGCGGCAGGGCGCCGGCCGAGGAGACGGCAGCTGACCACCAGCTGGGCGTCCGCCCTCGGGCCGTGTGAACCGGCCGCCGATCGTCATGTCCGGGATGTCGTCCGCCCCCCGGTTCTTCATGTCCGTTCGTTTTCCTTTCGAGCTTCGCTCCGCTCCGCTTTAGCGTTTCGTCGAGCGCCGTGGGCCCCGTCGATCTTTTCGGGTCGGGGCCCCTGCCCTCGCGTCTCGAGTTTTGTTACTCTCCGGTAGCCAAGTCCCTCGCCACCGGAGGTTCCCGCATGACCGCTCCCGCCACCGACCCGCAGGCCCCGAGCTGGGAGCGCGACGGCGTCCGCCTGGAGATCGACGGTGAACTCGCCGTCGTCACCCTGTGCCTGCCCAAGCGGCGCAACGCCCAGTCGCCCGCGCTCTGGCGCGCCCTCACCGCGGCCGGCCGCGAGCTGCCCGGAAGCGTCCGGGTGGTGCTGCTGCGCGCGGAGGGCGTCTCCTTCTCCGCCGGGCTGGACCGGGCCATGTTCACCCCCGAGGGCATCCCGGGCGAGCCCACCTTCCTCCAGCTCGCCGCCTCCAGCGACCAGGAGCTGGACGACGCCATCGCCTCCTATCAGGAGGCCTTCACCTGGTGGCGCCGCCCGGACCTGATCTCCATCGCGGCGGTCCAGGGCCACGCCGTCGGCGCGGGCTTCCAGCTGGCCCTCGGCTGCGACCTGCGGGTGGTCGCCGAGGACGTCCGGTTCGCGATGAAGGAGACCTCGCTGGGCCTCGTCCCGGACCTGGCCGGCACCAAGCCGCTCACCGACCTCGTCGGCTACGCGCGGGCACTGGAGATCTGCGCGACCGGCCGCTGGGTGGGTGCCGAGGAGGCCGCCGCGATCGGGCTGGCCAACCTGGCGGTGCCGGGCGAGGAACTGGACGCCGCCGCCCGCGACCTCGCGGCGGCCCTGCTGGCCGCTCCGCGCGGGGCCGTGATCGAGACCAAGGCCCTGCTGCAGGGGGCCGCCGGGCGCTCCTTCGACGAGCAGCGTTCGGCCGAACGGGCGGCGCAGGCCCGCCGACTGCGGGAACTCGCCGGGATCGGCGACTGACCGCGCGGTGACGGCGCAGGGCCCGGCCCCGGGAGGATCTCCCGGGGCCGGGCCCTGTCCCTTGTGCGGGGCGGGAGCTTCCGTGCGGGGATCCGGCCGTCGGCGCTCGGCGGGCGGGGTTCGTGGCGAAATGCCAGAGTTGTGGAGGCTTGCGATATAGCTGGAGCCGCACGACGGGAGAAGCGCCATGTCTGACACTCCGACGCCCGCGACCATGCACAAGCACACCGGCGGCGGCAGCGCCGCGACCGGTGGCCCGCCGCCGGGGGCCGGCGGCGGTGCCAAGCCGGCCGGCGAGCGCGGCCGCACCGCGCTGGCCGTCGGCGTGGTGGAGAAGATCGCCGGGATGGCCGCCCGTGAGGTCGCCGGGATCCACGCGCTCGGCTCCGGGCTCGCCCGTACCTTCGGCGCGATGCGGGACCGGGTGCCCGGCGGCAAGCCCAGCGTCGGGCGGGGCATCAAGGCCGAGGTCGGCGAGAAACAGACCGCGATCGACATCGCCCTGGTGGTCGAGTACGGCGTGGTCATTCCCGAACTCGCCCGCCAGGTGCGGGAGAACATCATCAACGCGGTCGAACGGATGACCGGCCTGGAGGTCGTCGAGGTCAACATCGCGGTCAACGACGTCCACCTCCCGGACGAACCGGAGTTCGAGGAGGAAGAGGTGCCGGAGACGGCGCCCGGGCAGCGGCCGAAGCTCAAGTAGCGCGTTCGGCGGCGGGGCCGGGCGGGGCGGGGGCGGGTTGTCGGTGGCTCGGCGGTGGGTCGGTGGCGGGTTGGCGGCGGTCGGATCAGGGCCGGACGAGGTAGCTGGAGACGAGGGAGTAGCGGATGAACCTGGCCATCATCGGCCTGGCGGCGGGTATGGCCCTCGGCTTCGCCGGGTACTTCGGCGGATTCGCGGCCTTCCTGCTGGTGGGCGCGCTCGGGCTGGTCGGCTTCGTGGTCGGGCGCCTGCTGGAGGGAGACATCGAGCTGGGCGACCTCGGGGACCTGCTCCGCGGCCGCGACCGGCGTCACTGATGGCGGGCGTTGCGTCCGGTCCGGGGCGGGTTGCGGTCCCTTCCCGTTCGGGCTCCGGTCCGGATTCCTCGGCGGTCCCCGGGTCGGGTTCCGCCGTGGGATCCGTGCCGGGCCGTCGGGGGCGGCTCCGGGTCGCCGACCGGGTGTACGCCCGGATCGCGGCCCGGGCCGCCCGGGAGGTGCTCGCCGAGGCCTGGCCCGCCGGGCGGGCGAAGGGGGCGCCGCCGCATGTCTCGGTGACCGTACCGGGCAGCACGGTGATGGTCCGGGTGGAGCTCGAGCTGCCGTTCCCCTCGGACATCGCGGCGCTGGCCGGGGCGGCGCGGCAGCGGATCGCCGAGCGGGTGGTGGGGTTGACCGGGACGAGGGTGTCGGAAGTGGTCGTCGTGGTCGAGAAGTTGGTGACGGGGGGCGCCTCGTGGGCGTGAACGCGGAGGATTCCGCGACGGCCGGCGTGGAAGGGGCGGCGCCGGAAGCCCGGCCGCGGAGGGTGAGACGGCTGCGGGCTCCGCGTACGGCCGCGGCGGCGCTGGTGGCGACCGGGGTGCTGGTGGTGGCGGGGGCGCTGCTGTACGACGTGATCGCGGTGCGGGTGGGGCAGCCGGCGCGGCGGTGGCGGGCACAGATCGCGGACGAGCTGGCGACACGCCACCTCGACGACCTTGGAGTGCTGGTGGGGGCCGGAGTGGCGACCGTGCTCGGTGGGTGGTTGCTGTGGCTGGCCGTCGCGCCAGGGCTGCGGCGGTGGCTCGTGCTGCGTCCGTACGGAGGGACGTCGGCGGCCATCGACCGGGCCGGGGTCGGGCACCTGTTGGCGGACCGGGCGGCGGGCCTGGACGGGATCGACCACCTGCGGATCCAGGTCGGTCGGCGGCGGGTCCGGATCTCGCTGGCGGGGGTGGCGGATCCGGCGTTGGTGCAGCGGCAGCTGCGGGACGAGCTGGAGCGGGTGGGGCTGGGGCGGCCGTTGCGGCTGGACGTGCGGATGGCACGAGGGGCCGCCGGCGCGGTGGGGGAGGACTTCGGCTCGGGGACCGGCGCGGGGACGGGCGGCGGCGCGGGTCGCGGTGAGGGGGTGGCGGGGTGAGGAGGACGGTCGTCAACCGGGCGCTGCTGGCGCTGGTGGGCGCGGTGCTCTTGGGCGTCGGGGTGCTGGTGTTGGCGGGCGGGCTCGACCTGTACCGGCGGCTGGGCGTACATCCGCCGGACTGGTGGCCGCTCACCTCGCCCGACCAGCCGGTGGTGAGCGCGCGTTCGCGGAGGCAGTGGGTGGCGTCGACGTGGTGGTGGCCGACGGTGATCGGCGGGTTGGCCGTGCTGGTGGCCGGGATGGCGTGGTGGCTGGTCGCGCAGCTGCGGCGCAGCGGGCTGCCGAGCATCGCGGTGCCGACGCCGGGCGTGAGCGGGCTGCGACTGCGGATCGGTGCGCGGGCGCTGGAAGAGGCGCTGGAGAACGGGACGGCGGTGCTGCCGGAGGTCGAGCGGGCCGGGGTGCGGCTGGTGCGGGCACCGAGGCATCCGCGGTTGCGAGGCGCGGTGCGGTTGCGGCCGGGCGGGGATCCGGCCGCGCTGGTGGAGCACTTCGAGGACGGGCCCCGGGCGGATGCGTGCGGGAGCCTGCGGCTGGCGGAGCTGCCGGCCGATCTGCGCATCCGGGTCCTGCAGGCGGCCCCCGCCGAGCCGCGGCACGGGTGGGGGCGGCGGGGTCGGCGGGGGCGTTGGGGGCGTCGGCAGTCGAGGGTGGAGTAGCCGGGACGGAGTCGTCGGGACTGACTGATCGGGATCGATTGGTCAGGAATGAGTGATTGAGAGTTGCGAGGGCGTCAGAGGGTGCGGAGGGCGCCGCCGTCGACGGGGACCATGAGGCCGGTCAGGTAGGAGGCGGCGGGGGAGAGCAGGAAGGCGGCGACCTTGCCGAACTCCTCGGGGGCGCCGTACCGGCCCAGCGGGATGGTGGCGGCGGCCTTGGCGCGAGCGGCCTCGGGGTCGGGGGTGAGGCCGTCGAGCTCGCGGACCCGGTCGGTGTCGATCCGGCCCGGGAGCAGGCCGAGCACACGGATGCCGCGGGGGCCGAGCTCGTCGGCGAGGGACTTGGCGGCCATGGCGAGGCCCGGGCGCAGGCCGTTGGAGATGCCGAGGCCCGGGATCGGCTGGCGGACCGAGCTGGAGAGCACGAAGGCGATCACACCGCCCTCGGGGAGCGCGGCGGCGGTGGCGCGGGCGAGCCGGAGGGCACCGAGGAAGACGGACTCGAAGGCGTCGCGCCAGGCGTCCTCGGGGGTGGTCTCGACGGGGCCCGCCTGGGGGCCGCCGACGCTGATCAGGATGCCGTCGAGACGGCCGAAGTGGTGCCGAGCCTCGGAGATGAGGCGCTCGGGGGTGTCGGGGTCGGCGTTGTCGGCGACGAGGCCCCGGGCGGTGCCGAGGGTCCCGAGTTCGGCGACAGCGGTGTCGACGGCCTGCTGGGTCCGGCCGCTGATGAGCACGCGGGCGCCGTCGGCGGCGAGTTCGCGGGCGCCGGCGAGGCCGAGGCCTCGGGTGGCGCCGGTGACGATGTAGGCCTTGTCTTTCAGTCCGAGATCCATGGGGACATAGTGCCCGGTGGGGGTTGGTGCTCGGGGGGTGGGCTCTCGGCATGGTTGGGCCGGGGGCGGCTCCGGGGGGTGGGGAGGCCGCCGTCCGATGGGGTCGGGCGAGGGGTGATCGGGAGCCGGGGCAGGGCTGGCGTTGACGTCGGGGGGAAGGTTTACGGTCGTTGCCGGAAGTGCGGGAGGAGTGGTTCGGCGTGCGGATCGGGGAGTTGGCGGAGCGGGCGGGGACGACCACGCGGGCGTTGCGGTACTACGAGCAGTTGGGATTGTTGCCGGCCCGGCGGGCGGGCAACGGGTACCGGGCGTACGACGAGGGGGATCTGCGGTTGCTGCGGGAGATCCGGATGTTGCAGGACTTCGGGTTCGGGCTGGAGGAGACCAGGCCGTTCGTGGAGTGTCTGCGGGCGGGGCACCCGGAGGGGGACTCGTGCCCGGCCTCCCTGGAGGTGTACCGGCGGAAGTTGGGGGAGCTGGACGAGTGCATCGCCCGGCTCCAGGAGGTGCGGGCGCAGGTGGCGGGGCAGTTCGATCGGGCCGTGCGGGCACGGGACGAGTTGGCCGCCGTCCGGGAGCCGCCCCGCTGTGAACTGGTGAAGGAGTAGACGGTGGTGGAGATCACGGGTGTGCAGGCGGTGACGGACGACACGTTCGCCGCGGAGGTGCTGGCGGCCGAGGGCCCGGTGCTGGTGGACTTCACGGCGGACTGGTGCCCGCCGTGCCGGATGATGGCGCCGGTGCTGGCGGACATCGCGCGGGAGGAAGCGCACCGGTTGCGGGTGGTGAGCGTGGACGTGGACCGCAACCCACGGACGCAGGCGGCGTACGGGGTGTTGTCGATGCCGACGCTGATGGTGTTCCGGGGCGGGCAGCCGGTGCGGTCGGTGGTGGGGGCGCGGGCGAAGGCGCGGTTGCTGCGGGAGCTGGACGACGTGCTCTAGGCGGGGACGGCCCCGAGCTAGGCGGGGACGGCCTCGAGCGGGACCTCGGCTTCGGCGGCCTGCTTGGCGCGGTCCTTGGCCTCGCGGCGGGCGAGGACCCAGACGCCGACCGGGATCATCGCGGTGAACAGCCACCACTGGATCGCGTAGGCCATGTGCGGGCCGATGTCGGAGTGGTTGGGCTCGGGGATCAGCTGGGGCTGGTCGGCCGGGGCCGGGGTGGTGCCGGTGAGTTCGAGGTAGCCGCCGAGGAGGGGGACGCCGGTCCGCTTGGCCTGCTCGTCGGTGTTGATCAGGTTGAACTGGCGGTCCGGCAAGCCGGTGCGGTCCTTGATGCCGCTGGCGCCGTACGTCTCCTCGGCGCGCAGGCGGCCGGTGAGGGAGACCTCGCCGGCGGGGGCGGCCGGGACGGGCGGGTACTCGGTGGCCCCGTCGCCGGAGGCGACCCAGCCGCGGTTGACCAGGACGGTGCCCTTGCCGTCGGCGAGCTGGAACGGGGTCACGACGAAGTAGCCGATGGTCCCGCTGGAGTCGGTCCGCTTGCGGACCACGAACTCGTGTGCCGGGTCGTACTGACCGGTGGCGGTCGCCGCGCGCCAGGTGAGGTCCTTGGGGACCGCGAAGCCGGGGGTCGGCGACAGGGTGTCGAAGGGGACCGGCGCGGCCGTGAGGGCCTGGCCGATCAGCTCGTTCCTGGCCACCCGTGCCTCGTGGCGGTGCAGCTGCCAGAAGCCCAGCTTGATCGTCGCGGGGATCAGCAGCAGTGCGACCAGCATGGTGATCAACCACTGTCGGGTCAGCAGAAAACGGTACACATGGGAACGGTACGCCGACCTCACAACCGGCTCACGCACCGGGGTGCGGGGCGACCTCGCGCAGCAGCTGGAGGAAGGCGTCCTCGCCGACGACGGGGGTGCCGACCTCGCGGGCCTTGCGGGCCTTGCCGCTCCAGCTGTCCGGTTCGTTGGTGACCAGCAGGCTGGTGAGGCGGCTCACGGAGGTGGCGATGTGCAGCCCGGCCTCGACCGCGCGGTCCTCCAGGACCTCGCGGTCGGTGGCGGTGTCGCCGGTGATGGCCACCCGCATGCCCTGGACCAGAGGCTTGCCGTCCTCCCAACGCCCCGGGTTGGGGTACGGGCAGGGCGGGCGCTTCTTGGCCTGGCGGTACGTGGCGCCGGTCCAGCCGGCGCGGCTCGGGCCGGCGGGCTCCTCCTCGCCGAGGTCGGTGACCGCGACGCAGTTCTGCAGCGGCAGCGGCACGCCGCCGTCACGGGCGAGGTGCAGGCTGGGGCGGAAGGCCTCGGCGAGCACCCGGGCGTCGTCCAGGGCGTTGTGGGCATGGCGCTGCTGGACGCCGAAGTGGGCGGCGAGCGAGGACAGCTTGCCGTTGGGCAGCGGCAGCCGCAGGTCGCGGGAGAGGACCATGGTGCACAGCCGCTGCTCGACCGGGGCGCGCAGGCCGGCCCGGGAGAACTCGCGGGAGATCATGTTCCAGTCGAACAGCGCGTTGTGCGCGACCAGGACGCGGTCGCGCAGACGCGCGGCGAACTCGTCGGCGATCTGCCGGAACGTCGGGGCGGTGGCGAGCAGTTCGGCGGTGAGACCGTGGATCCAGACCGGGCCCGGGTCCCGTCCGGGGTTGACCAGGGTGTACCAGTGGTCGACGACGTCGCCGTCCGGGTCCAGCTGGTAGACGCCCGCCGAGATGACGCGGTCGGAGCGGCCGAGCCCGGTGGTCTCGACGTCGACGACCGCGAAGCCCCGGGAGGGGTCGGCGGAGCGCTGCGCGGGGACCGGCGCGGTCCGCGGCACTCCGTACGTCTCGGGCTGGATCGGTTGCATGGTCCAACAGGATAAGGGGCCGGGCGGGGGGTTCCGGCCGGAATGATCCGATGGACCGGCCGGAATAGAGTGGTCGCGGGGGGTGTCGTACACCTGGTCGAAACCGTTCAGCTAAGGAACAGCGCATGCGTGCCACCGTGATTCACGGCCCCAAGGACATCCGGATCGAGGAAGTCCCGGACCCGGTGATCCAGCACCCGACGGACGTGGTGCTCCGGGTGGTGAACGCCTGTATCTGCGGCAGCGATCTGTGGGCCTACCGCGGGGTGGCGCACCGGGTGGCCGGGCAGCGGATCGGGCACGAGTTCCTCGGGGTGGTCGAGGAGGCCGGCGCCGAGGTGCGCGGCTTCGTCAAGGGCGACCTGGTGGTGGCACCGTTCGTCTGGTCGGACGGGACGTGTGACTTCTGTCTCGAAGGCCTCCAGACCTCCTGCCCGCACGGCGGGTTCTGGGGGCAGGTCGGTTCGGACGGCGGCCAGGGCGAGGCGGTGCGGGTGCCGTTCGCGGACGGGACGCTGGTGAAGCTGCCGAAGGAGGCGGCGGGCGACGAGAAGCTGCTGCCCGGGCTGCTGGCGCTGTCCGACGTGATGTCGACCGGACACCACGCGGCGGTCTCGGCGCGGGTGCGGCCCGGCGCGACGGTCGCGGTGGTCGGCGACGGTGCGGTGGGCCTGTGCGGCGTCCTGGCGGCGCACAGGCTGGGCGCGGGCCGGATCATCGCGCTGGGCCGGCACACGGCCCGTACCGAGCTGGCCCGTCGCTTCGGCGCGACGGACGTGGTGGCGGAGCGCGGCGAGGCCGCGGTCGAGGCGGTGAAGGAGCTGACCGGCGGTCAGGGCGCGCACGCCGTCCTGGAGGCGGTCGGTACCGAGGAGTCGATGCGGACGGCCGTCTCGATCGCCCGGGACGGCGGCGCGGTGGGCTACGTCGGGGTGCCGCACGGCGGCAGCGCGGGCGTCGACATCGGTCAGATGTTCGGCCGAAACGTTTCGCTGAACGGCGGAGTCGCCCCGGCCCGTGCGTACATCCCCGAACTGCTGCCGGACGTGCTCTCGGGCGCCATCGAGCCGGGGCTGGTCTTCGACCGCATCGTCGGCCTGGACGACGTTCCGGACGGCTACCGCGCGATGGACGACCGCTCGGCCCTGAAGGTGCGGATCGCGTTCTGAGTCCTCGGCCTCCCGGCATCGGCCCGTGCCGCCCCGTACGGGGTGCGGCACGGGCCGATGCCGTGTTCCGGGCGGGACTGGAGGGGCATGGCATCACTGGGATGGGCTGTTTTTCGGCCAATCGGATGGTGCGAGGGGGTGAACGGTCGACTGATCGCGGTCAACCCCTTCCGGGGTGGGCAGGACGCTCCTAGCATTGCGCGGCGCGCACCAGACCTGTGATGCCCCTCACGCTCGACCGTTCCCCCGTGTGACACATACGCCGAAGGAGTGAGGAGACAGCGTGGATTCGCCGCCGCTCACCACCACCGCCGCCGCCACGGAAGCCCAAGTCATCGACGAAAGCGAGGAGTTCCGCACCCTGCGGCGCTCGTTCCGGAGCTTCGCCTTCCCGGTCACCATCGGCTTCGTGCTCTGGTACCTGCTCTACGTCCTGCTCTCCTGCTACGCCCCGGGACTGATGCGCACCAAGGTCCTCGGGCACGTCAACGTGGCCCTGGTGCTCGGGCTGCTGCAGTTCGCGACCACCTTCGCCATCGCCGCCTGGTACGCCCGCTACGCGGACCGGCGGATCGACCCCGCCGCCGCGGCGATCCGCGAGGCGCACGGCGCCGTCGTCCACGCCCCCCGGGAGTCCGCCGAATGACTCTGCTCGCCAGCTCCGCCACCGAGCACCGCGGCCTGACGATGGCCCTGTTCGGCGTGTTCGTCCTGGCCACCCTCGGCATCACCGTCTGGGCCGGGCGGCAGACCAGGAGCGCCTCCGACTTCTACGCGGGCGGCCGCGGCTTCACCGGCTTCCAGAACGGCTTGGCCATCTCCGGCGACTACATGTCCGCCGCCTCCTTCCTCGGCATCGCCGGGACCATCGCGCTCAGCGGCTACGACGGCTTCCTCTACTCGATCGGCTTCCTGGTCGCCTGGCTGGTCGCCCTGCTGCTGATCGCCGAACCGCTGCGCAACTCCGGCCGCTTCACGATGGCGGACGTGCTCGCGTTCCGGATGCGCCAGCGACCGGTGCGCACCGCGGCGGGCGTCTCCACCATCGTGGTGTCGATCTTCTACCTGCTCGCCCAGATGGTCGGCGCCGGCACCCTGGTGGCCCTGCTGCTGGGGGCCGAGGGGAGTGCCGCCAAGCGCTGGACCATCGTCGGGGTCGGCGCGCTGATGATCGTCTATGTGGTGATAGGAGGGATGAAGGGCACCACCTGGGTGCAGATCGTCAAGGCGGTGCTGCTGATCGCCGGCGCCGCGCTGATGACCGTCCTGGTGCTGGCCAAGTACCACTTCAACCCCTCCGAACTGCTCGGCGCGGCGGCGAGCGCGAGCGGCAAGGGCGAGGCCTTCCTCCAACCGGGACAGAAGTACGGCACCGGCACCGCCAAGCTCGACTTCATCAGCCTGGGCATCGCGCTGGTGCTCGGCACCGCCGGCCTGCCGCACATCCTGGTCCGCTTCTACACCGTGCCCACCGCCAAGGCGGCCCGGAAGTCGGTGCTCTGGGCGATCGGCATCATCGGCGTCTTCTACCTGATGACCCTGGCGCTCGGCTTCGGCGCGGCCGCGCTGGTCGGCTCCAAGGCGATCAAGGCGGCCAACGCCGCGGGCAACACCGCGGCCCCACAACTGGCCGAGGCGCTCGGCGGAGGCGTCGGGACCACCGGCGGCGCGATCCTCCTCGCGGTGATCTCGGCCGTCGCCTTCGCCACCATCCTGGCCGTCGTCGCCGGGCTCACGCTCGCCTCCTCGGCCTCCTTCGCCCACGACCTCTACGCCAACGTGATCCGGCGCGGGAAGGCGAGCGAGCGGGAGGAGGTGCTGTCGGCGAAGTGGGCCGCGGTCGCGATCGGCGCGGTGGCGATCGTGCTCAGCCTCTTCGCGGACAAGCTCAACACCGCCGCCCTCGTCGCCCTGGCCTTCGCGGTCGCCGCCTCGGCGAACCTGCCCACCCTGCTCTACTCGCTGTTCTGGAAGCGGTTCACCACCGTCGGCGCCGTCAGCTCGGTCTACGCCGGCCTGGTCACCTCGGTGGTGCTGGTGGTCTTCTCCCCGGTGGTCTCCGGCGCGAAGACCTCGCTCTTCCCGCACTCCGACTTCCACTGGTTCGCGCTGGAGAACCCCGGCCTGGTCTCCATCCCGGTCGGATTCCTGGCCGGCTGGCTCGGCACGCTGCTGTCCACGGAGCGCCCCGATCCGGCGAAGTACGCTGAACTGGAGGTCCGCTCACTGACCGGGCTGGGCGCCCACTGATCGTCCCGCGATGACTATGCTGGCCCGGCCCGCCGTGACGGTGGCCGGGCCGGCCGCATCTCGGGGAAGGACGCACGTGCTGCTCGACACCTTCGGACGCCAGGCCGTCGACCTGCGGGTCTCCCTCACGGACCGGTGCAACCTCCGCTGCACCTACTGCATGCCGGAGGAGGGCCTGCAGTGGCTGGCCAAGCCGGACCTGCTGACCGACGAGGAGATCGTCCGGCTGGTCACCGTCGCCGTGCGCGACCTGGGCGTGCGCGAGGTCCGCTTCACCGGTGGCGAGCCGCTGCTGCGCCCCGGGCTGGTCGCCGTCGTCGCCGCCTGCTCGGAGCTGGAGCCGCGCCCGGAACTCTCGCTGACCACCAACGGCATCGGGCTGGCCCGCACCGCGACGGCGCTGCGCCAGGCCGGCCTCGACCGGGTCAACGTCTCGCTGGACACCCTCGACCCCGAGGTGTTCCACACCCTCACCCGCCGCCACCGCCACCAGGACGTGCTGGACGGGCTGGCCGCCGCCGAGGCCGCCGGGCTGGCGCCGGTGAAGCTCAACGCGGTGCTGATGCGCGGGGTCAACGACCACGAGGCGGCCGACCTGCTGGCCTGGTGCCTGGAGCGGGGCTACGAGCTGCGCTTCATCGAGCAGATGCCGCTGGACGCCCAGCACGGCTGGGACCGCGCGTCGATGGTCACCGCGACGGAGATCCTGAACCTGCTGCGGGCCCGCTTCACGCTCACCCCCGAGCCGTCCGCCCGCCGGGGCGCGGCGCCCGCCGAGCGCTGGCTGGTGGACGGCGGCCCGGGCCGGGTGGGTGTGATCGCCTCGGTCACCCGGCCGTTCTGCCGGGCCTGCGACCGCACCCGGCTGACCGCCGACGGCCAGGTGCGCAACTGCCTGTTCGCGACCGGCGAGACCGACCTGCGCACCGCGCTGCGCTCGGGCGCGGACGACGCCGAACTGGCCGCGCTGTGGCGGGCGGCGATGTGGGGCAAGAAGGCCGGGGCCGGGATCGACGACCCGGAGTTCCTCCAGCCCGAGCGGCCGATGTCAGCGATCGGCGGCTAGGCCGGCTTCCCGGAACCCTCGGTGCTCGCGGTGCTCCCGGACGTCTCGGTGCTCTCGGAGGCCTCGGGGGTCCACTCGGCGAAGGCGACGACCTCCTTGAGGAAGCCGCGCACCCCGAGGAACTGGGACAGGTGCTCGCGGTGCTCGTCACAGGCGAGCCAGGTCTTGCGGCGGTCCGGGGTGTGCAGCTTGGGGTTGTTCCACACCAGCACCCAGCCGGCGTCCGCCCGGCAGCCCTTGGCGGAGCAGATCGGCGTCTGCGGGGTTTCCATCGGGCCGTCCTCAACGATTGGCGGGTACGTCTGCGCCGCCAGTCTGTCACGACCGCCCGGGTCGAGCGGATCCGTCCGGGCATGACGACGCCGGGCAGCCACGGGGGGAGCCGCCCGGCGTCGGTCCGTCGCTCCGACGGGGGATGCGGAGCGCGTACGCAGTATGTCACGCGAAGACCCGGGGTTGGGGAGGTCTTGCATGATTAATCTGAGCTTCTTCTGAGCTTTCTCCGGGCCGGACGGGGGTGAAGCGGCATGAAACGGACGGTCAGTCCACGTCCTGTGAAGGATCGGTGGGAGCGGCCTTTGCCTCTCCTGTACCGGCCTTCGCGGCCGCTCCACCCGTCCCGCCCGCTCCACCCCTCCCGCCGGGGCCGAGCATCAGCGGGGTGTCGAGCGGGATGTCGAAGGTGCTCGGCAGCCCCGGGGCCCGCTCCCGGCCCGCGTTGGCGATCAGCACCGCGAAGTACGGCAGCAGCACGGCGCCCGCCAGCGCGGCGAACGCCAGGATCCGCTGGACGTCCCACAGCACCACGGCGAGCAGCACGCAGGCCGTACGGACCAGCATCGAGATGACGTAACGGCGCTGGCGTCCCCGGACGTCCTCGGTGAGGCTGCTGCGCGCCCCGGTGATCCGGAAGACCTGCCCGCCGTCGGCGCTCTTGCCCATGTGTCCTACCGCCTTCGTCACGCACCCGCGCGCCTGGCCGCGCGGCCTCCTCACGGTACGCCCGGCCACGGGCGGCGACGAGACCGGGTGGGCCGGACCCACCCGGTCGGGTACGCGAAGGGCCTGTCCGGCGGAGCGGACAGGCCCGTCGGTCGGGGCGTCGGCGAGGCGGCGCGGCCCGATCGGCTACGAGCGCCGGGAGAGGTACTGCGGGGGCACGGCGTCGGTGAGCCAGACGCCGTTCTCGCTGAGCCGGAACTCGTGGCCGGCCGCCGTCATCGCCGCCGCGTTCACGGTCAGCACCACCGGACGGCCGTGCCGGGCGCCGACCCTGGTCGCCGTCTCGGTGTCCGCCGAGAGGTGGACGTCCTGGCGGGCCATCGGGCGCAGCCCCTCGTGGAAGATCGCCGCCAGGTGCCGGTCGGCGGTGCCGTGGTAGAGCACGGACGGCGGAACCGTGGCGGCCAGACCGAGGTCGACCGCCACCGTGTGGCCCTGGTTGGCGCGGATCGAGAGACCGTCCGAGGAGTAGCCGAAGCGGCGCTTGTTGTTGGTCGCCACGACGTGGTCCAGCTCGGCCCGGGTGAGCGGCCTGCCCCGGGCCGCGAGCGCGGTGAGCAGCTCGTCGACCCGGACCCAGCCGGCCCCGTCCAGCGTGATCCCCACCAACCCGGGCTCGTGCCGCAGGATGCGCGACAGCATCTTGCTCGACCTGACCAGGCGCTTCTCGTCCATCATGTCTCTCGTATCCCCCGTAGGTCAGTGGCTAAGAGGCCTGGCTGACCGAACTCATGTTGAAGTCCGTGACACGCACGGGTGGCATCGCGGTGCGGGTGACGACGTCGCTCCACTCGCGGGGCAGGCAGCGTTCGGTGCGGCCCACCTCGGTGATCCGGTCCAGCAGGTCCACGGGGGACTCGTTGAACCGGAAGTTGTTGACCTCGCCGACGACCTCGCCGTTCTCCACCAGGTAGACGCCGTCCCGGGTGAGGCCGGTGAGCAGCAGCGTCGCCGGGTCCACCTCGCGGATGTACCAGAGGCAGGTGAGCAGCAGGCCGCGCTCGGTGCGGGCGATCATCTCGTCCAGCGTCGGCGCCGACTCCTGGTCGGCCGTCTCCAGCACCAGGTTGTCGATCGCCGGGCGCAGCGGCAGGCCGGTGAGGGCGGCCGCGTGGCGACTGGTGATCAGGTCGTTCAGCACACCGTTGCGGATCCACTCGGTGGCGGCGATCGGCTGGCCGTTGTCGAAGACCGAGAAGTCCCCGCCGGTGGAGTGGGTCAGCACGAACGGCGCGGCCTCCAGGCCGGGCTCTCGCGGGTCCGAGCGCAGCGTCAGCGGCAGGGAGCTGAGCTTGTCGCCGAGCCGGGTGCCGCCGCCGGGCTTGGAGAAGACCGTCCGGCCCTCCTGGGCGTCCCGGCCGCCGGCGTTCCAGTTGAGGACGACCAGCAGGTCGGCGACGGCCGAGGGCGGCAGCAGCGTCTCGTACCGGCCGGCCGGCAGGTCCACCTTGCGGGCGCCCCAGCCGAGCCGCCTGGTCAGCTCGGTGTGCAGGGCGGTGAGGTCGACGTCGGCGAAGTCCCGGGTGGCGGCGCCCACCCAGGCCGAGCCGGAGAGGTCGGCGGTCTTGGCGTTGATCTCGACCATGCCGGTGGGCTGGTCGTGGCGCAGCCGCAGGCCGGTGGAGCTGCCCAGGTAGCTGGAGGTCATCTCGTGCCGGGCGAAGCCGTACAGCAGTTCGCCCTGGGCGGCGGCGCGGGCGAAGGCCTCGCCGAGGGCCGGGCCGAAGGCGTCGAACACCTCGATGGA
This sequence comes from Kitasatospora sp. NPDC001095, assembly GCF_053598615.1. NCBI lineage: Bacteria > Bacillati > Actinomycetota > Actinomycetes > Kitasatosporales > Streptomycetaceae > Kitasatospora > Kitasatospora sp. NPDC001095. The sequence continues at coordinate 50,811 of NZ_JBSFKQ010000038.1, forward strand.
GGTGAGCGCCGGCGGCTCCGTGAAGTCCGGCGAGGAGGGCTGGTCGGCGATCAGCGGCTGGGCGTCCTCGGCCGGTCCGGCCGCGCGGGCGGCGTCCTCGGCGGCCCGCACCAGGCCCTCCACCTCCTCCGCGGTGACGGCCTCGCGGGAGACCACGCCGGAGGCGGTGCCCTCGGCGCCCGCCACGGTGGCGATCACGGTGAGGCGGCGGCCGCGGGTGACGCCGTTGGTGGTCAGCGCGTTGCCGGCCCAGCGCAGGTTGGCGGTGGACTCCTCGTCGGCGATCACCACGCAGCCGTCGGCGCGGGAGAGGCCGAGCGCCAGCTCGACGAGTTCGTGGGGCTGCTTCGCGGTCATCAGTGACCCGCCTCCTGCTGGGTGTTGAGCACGTTGACGTTGCGGAACAGCGCCGACGGGCAGCCGTGGCTGACCGCCGCGATCTGACCGGGCTGCGCCTTTCCGCAGTTGAAGGCACCGCCGAGGAGGTAGGTCTGCGGGCCGCCGACCGCCGCCATCGAGCCCCAGAAGTCGGTGGTGGTGGCCTGGTAGGCGAAGTCCTTGACCTGGCCGGCGAGCTCGCCGTCCTTGATCGCGTAGGCGCGCTGCCCGGTGAACTGGAAGTTGTACCTCTGCTGGTCGATCGACCACGAACGGTCGCCGACGATGTAGAGGCCGTTCTCGACCTGGGCGAACAGGCCCTCGGTGTCCGGGCCGTCGGCGGCGGGCTGCAGCGAGACGTTGGCCATCCGCTGCACCGGAACGTGCGAAGGGGAGTCGGCGAACGCGCAGCCGTTGGAGCGCTCGAAGCCCTTCAGCCTGGCGATGCCGCGGTCCAGCTGGTAGCCGACCAGGACGCCGTCCTTGACCAGGTCCCAGGACTGGGTGGCCACGCCCTCGTCGTCGTAGCCGATGGTGGACAGGCCGTGCTCGGCGGTGCGGTCGCCGGTGACGTGCATCAGCTCGGACCCGTACTTCAGCGAGCCGAGCTGGTCGAAGGTGGCGAAGGAGGTGCCGGCGTAGGCGGCCTCGTACCCGAGCGCGCGGTCCAGCTCGGTGGCGTGGCCGATCGACTCGTGGATGGTCAGCCAGAGGTTGGTCGGGTCGATGACCAGGTCGTAGCGGCCCGCCTCGACGCTCGGGGCCCGCATCTTCTCGCCCAGCAGGACGGGTAGTTCCGCGAGCTCGGCGTCCCAGTCCCAGCCGGTGCCCGTGACGTACTCGTAGCCGCGGCCGACCGGCGGGGCGAGCGTCTGCATCGAGTCGAAGGCGCCGGTGCGCTCGTCGACCGAGGTGGCCTCCAGGTCGGAGTGCACCCGGATCCGCTGCTGGGTCGTCACCGTTCCGGCGGTGTCCGCGTAGAACTTGTTCTCCTGGACGGTGCGCAGGGCCGCTTGGACGTGCGAGACGCCCTCGGCCGCCAGCAGCCGGGAACTGCGCTCGGCGAGCAGCGCCGTCTTCTCGGCGTCCGGCACCTCGAAGGGGTTGACCTCGTACGCGGAGACCCAGGTGACGTCGCGGTACACCGGCTCGTCGGCCAGCTCGACCCGCTCGGCGGTGCCGGCCGCCCGGCTGATCCCGCCGGACAGGCGGGCCACCGCGACGGCCTGCTCGGCGACCCGGGCCGCCGCGTCGGGGGTCAGGTCGACACCGGCGGCGAAGCCCCAGGCGCCGTCCAGCAGCACCCGGACGGCGTAACCGAGCTGCACGCTGTCGGAGGTGCCGGCGGGACGCGCGTCACGCAGCCGCCAGGAGGCGCTGCGGATCCGCTCCAGCCGGAAGTCGGCGTGGCTCACGCCCAGTTCTCGGGCCCGGGTGAGGGCGGCGTCGGCGAGGGGCCGCAACGGCAGGGCGAGGAACAGCGGGTCGACGGCGCGCCCGTGCGGGGCGCCGGAGCGATCGGCCGGAGGGATCGGAGGCAATCGGGCTCCCAGGTCGCGGAGGGTGGCGGTGCGGCGCCACAGGGGCGCCCGCACCGCATCATTTCCCGTCCACCCGGTTTCCGGCCAGCGCATTACGACCGCTGCGCCGCGGTTTCGGACGCGCCGTCCGAAACAGGCACCGTCCGACCGGTGGTGCCGTCTGACCAGCGGGCCGCCCGGCCGGTGGGCCTGTCCGGCCGGTGGTTCCCGGACGGCCGGTGGGGCCGGTGCCCCCGGCCTGTGGGTGCGGGCCGTCAGTCGACGCTCTCCCACCAGCCGTCCAGCTCCGGCGGGTTGTCGACGTCGACCCGCTCGCCGGGCCGCGGCACGGCCAGCGGGACGGCCTGCTCCTTGGCGGCCTTCACCAGCCGCTCGACCGGCTCGGACCACGGGTGCAGGCCCAGGTTGAAGGTGCACCAGTGGACGGGCACCAGCAGTCCTGCGGCCAGGTCCCGGTGCGCGAGGACGGCGTCCTCCGGGGTCATGTGGATGTCCGCCCAGGCCGCGTCGTAGGCGCCGATCTGGACCAGCGCGGCGTCGAACGGGCCGTGCTGCGCGCCGATCCGGGCGTAGCCCTCGAAGTAGCCGGAGTCGCCGGTGTAGAAGACCTTGCGGTTCGGGCCGGCGACCACCCAGGAACCCCACAGGGTGGTGTTGCGGGTCAGCCCGCGGCCGGAGAAGTGGTGCGCCGCGGTGAGGGTGAGCACCAGGTCGCCCAGGGTGCAGGTCTCGTCCCAGTCCAGTTCGATGATCCGGTGCTCGGGGACGCCCCAGCGGCGCAGGTGGGCGCCGATGCCGAGCGGCACCGCGAACGGCGCGGACTGGCTGCGCACCAGGCGCTTGACCGTCGCCATGTCCAGGTGGTCGTAGTGGTCGTGCGAGATCAGCACCGCGTCGACCTGCGGCAGCTCCTCCAGCTCGACCGGCACCGGGTGCAGCCGCTTGGGGCCGACGTGCGCGGCGGGGGAGCAGCGGTCGCTCCAGATCGGGTCGAACAGCACCCGGAAGCCCTCGATCTCCACCAGCGCGGAGGCGTGCCCGTACCAGGTGACCTCCACGCCCTCGGCGGCCGGCCCGGCCGGGACGGCGGGGCGGACCGTCGGAACCGGACGCGAGGGGACACGGCCGGCCCGCTCGAACAGCATCCGGCGGGCGGTGGCGCCGTCGAAGCCGGGGGCGCCGGCGGTGCGGGCGAGCGCGGAGGGCGCGTTGTGGAAGACACCGTCGCGGTACTGCGGGGAGTTGCGCACCCGCTCCTCGCGCTCGCCGTCCGGCCGCCGCCCGAACGCCGCCGGGAGGTCGCGCAGAGACCAGGCGGCCGCCCCCAGGCCGGCCGCCAGGGCGGTGAGGGCCAGCAGTCGTCCGCGTCGGTGGGTGCTCCCGGGCCGTGCCTTGGTCATCCGCTCTGCCTTCGTCGCTCGCCGGGATGCTCGGGGATCGGTACGGCAGGTCCCGGGCCGGCCCGCACCACGGGGGCAACGGGTGCGCCCGCCCGTGTGGTTCCCGTACAGTCGCCCCGATCCGGGCAGCGCCCGGGCCTGGGCGATGTCCGTCGCCGGGGCGGCGCGGGCGGGTGCGGATTGTCGGATTGCGACAGATCCGCCGGGGTCGCGCTGTGGGAGACCGATGCGCCGCCGCCGCCGACCGCCCGATAGCGTCACATTGCGTGCGCATTCCGACGTACGCGCTCACACACGGAGAGAGGTGGATCGTTGAGCCGCTCGGTTCTCGTCACCGGAGGAAACCGGGGCATCGGCCTCGCGATCGCCCAGGCCTTCGCCGAGGCGGGCGACAAGGTGGCCATCACCAGCCGCTCGGGCGAGGTGCCCGAGGCGCTGGCCAAGTACGACGTCCTCGCGGTCCGCTGCGACATCACGGACGCCGCGCAGGTCGACGCCGCCTTCACCGAGATCGAGCAGAAGCACGGCGCGGTCGAGGTGCTGGTCGCCAACGCGGGCATCACCAACGACACCCTGCTGCTGCGCATGTCGGAGGAGGACTTCACCTCCGTCGTGGACACCAACCTGACCGGCACCTTCCGGGTGGTCAAGCGCGCGTCCAAGCTGATGATGCGTGCCAAGAAGGGCCGTGTCGTGCTCATCTCGTCCGTGGTGGGCCTGTCCGGCTCCCCGGGCCAGGCCAACTACGCCGCTTCCAAGGCCGGCCTGGTCGGTTTCGCCCGGTCGCTGGCGCGCGAGCTCGGCCCGCGCAACATCACCGTCAACGTGGTCGCCCCCGGCTTCGTCGACACCGACATGACCGCCGTGCTCAGTGACGAGCGCCGCGCGGAGATCGTCTCGGGCGTGCCGCTGGGCCGCTACGCGGCGCCCGCCGAGGTCGCCTCCACCGTGCGGTTCCTCGCGTCGGACGAGGCCGCGTACATCACTGGAGCCGTCATTCCCGTCGACGGCGGATTGGGCATGGGTCACTGAACATGAGTGGAATCCTCGAGGGCAAGCGGATCCTGATCACCGGTGTGCTGATGGAGTCCTCCATCGCCTTCCACACCGCCAAGCTCGCGCAGGAGCAGGGCGCGGAGATCATCCTCACCGCCTTCCCCCGCCCGAGCCTGACCGAGCGGATCGCCAAGAAGCTGCCGAACCCGGTCAAGGTGCTGGAGCTGGACGTCTCGAACCCGGAGCAGCTGGCCGGCATCGCCGACCAGGTCCGCGAGCACCTGCCGACCCTGGACGGCATCGTCCACTCGATCGGCTTCGCCCCGCAGGACGCGCTGGGCGGCAACTTCCTGGACACCCCGTGGGAGTCCGTGGCCACCGCGATGCACGTCTCGGCGTACTCGCTGAAGTCGCTGACCACGGCGCTGCTGCCGCTGATGCAGGACGGCGGCTCGGTGGTCGGTCTGACCTTCGACGCGCAGTTCGCCTGGCCGCAGTACGACTGGATGGGCCCGGCCAAGGCCGCCCTGGAGTCGACCAACCGCTACCTGGCGCGCTACCTGGGCGAGCGGGACATCCGCTGCAACCTGATCTCGGCCGGCCCGATCGGCTCGATGGCCGCCAAGTCCATCCCGGGCTTCGGCGACCTGGCCGACACCTGGAACCACCGCTCCCCGCTGAAGTGGGACCTGAGCGACCCGGAGCCGGCCGGACGTGGCATCGTCGCGCTGCTGTCGGACTGGTTCCCGAAGACCACCGGCGAGATCATCCACGTCGACGGCGGTCTGCACGCCATCGGCGCCTGACGCTCCGCCCGTACGCCGCTGCCCGGCGCCCCTCGTGGGGGCGCCGGGCAGCGGCGTCCTGTTCTCGATCTCGTTTTTGCTCTCGTTCGGTGGGGCCCCGGGGTGGTTCTGGCCGAGGGTGGAGGGGTGGGGCAGCCGGGATCGGGGGCCGGGGTGGCGTCGGAGGCCGGCGTGCGGGCGGTCAGGCCTCGATGGTGGCGCAGGGGCCGGGGGCGGCGCGGCCGGCCTCGACGGACGCGCGCTGGGCGTCGCCGTCCCTGATGGCCTCCAGGATGGCCTGGTGGCCGATGTAGCGCTCGGGGACCAGCTCGGGGCCGATGTCGTGCCGCAGGAGTTCGCGGGTGGCTTCGCCGAGGTCGGCGTAGACGGCAAGCAGGACGTCGTTGTGGGCGGCCTCCACCACGGCCTGGTGGAAGGCGGCGTCGGCCTGGACAAAGTCCTCGGCGTCGCCGGAGAGCCAGGCGGCCTCCCGGCGGGCCATCGCGCCGTCCAGCAGCTCCAGGTCGCGCGCGGTGCGGCGGCGGGCGGCGAGGGCCGCGGCCGAAGTCTCCAGCGCCGCCCGCAGCTCCGCGACCTGGGCCTGGTCGGCGTCGGCGAAGCGGCGGTGCATCACGCCGGCCAGCTCGCTGGTGGCGAGGACGTACGTTCCGGAGCCCTGTCTGATGTCGAGCAGCCCGTTGTGGGCGAGGGCACGGACGGCCTCGCGGACGGTGTTGCGGGCGACACCGAGCTGTTCGACCAGGGCGGCCTCGGTGGGGATGCGGGAGCCGACCGGCCACTCCCCGGAAGTGATCTGGGCACGCAGCTGTGCGATCACCTGGTCGGACAGCGGGGTGCGCCTCGGCGAGGACAGCGCCACGGGGACTCCTTGCGACTACGGCTCGGTGGGGCCTGGGTGGGAGATGGCCGGCGGATGAACGGTCGGCACATCATGCCAATAACGGGGTGCATCAATTCATCCCATCATTCTATGATGCTCTCCATGCCCGCAGCAGACACCACCGCTTCCGCCCGGACCGAGAGCCGGACGCCGGCCGCCGAGCGGCCCGCCACCTCCGGCTCCGCCAAGTACCTGGGCTGGCTGTTCGCCGTCGCGATCGCCGCCGCCGCCTTCAACCTGCGCCCCGTGGTCACCAGCCTCGGGCCGCTGCTCGACCAGGTCCGCGACGATCTCGGGATGAACCCGACGCTGGCCGGACTGCTCACCGCCGTCCCGTCGCTGTGCTTCGCCCTGTTCGGGTTCGCCGCACCGGCCGCGGCCCGCCGGATCGGCCCGATCGCGGTGGTCACGGCCGGGATGGGCGCGATCACGGCGGGCGTGCTGGCCCGCTCCTTCGCCGGCGGCACGGCGGTGTTCCTACTGCTCACCGCGCTCGCCATGGCCGGTGTGGCGGTCTCCAACGTGCTGCTGCCGGTGGTCATCAAGCGGTACTTCCCGGAGAAGGTCGGTCCGATGATCGGCCTGTACTCGATGGCGCTGTCAGCCGGCACCGCGCTGGCCGCGTTGGTCAGCGTGCCGCTGACCGACGCGCTCGGCGGTGACTGGCGCCACGGACTGGGCGCCTGGGCCGCGCTGGGCGCGCTCGCCCTGGTGCTCTGGCTGCCGGTGCTGATCGCCAAGCGCGAGCGCGGTGAGCGCGCCGACGGCGCCGCCCTCGCCCGGCTGCCCATCACCCGCAGCCGTACGGCCTGGGCGCTGGCCTGCTTCTTCGGCCTCCAGGCCACCGGCGCGTACGTGGTGATGGGCTGGCTGCCGAAGATCTTCCAGGACGCCGGCGTCGACAAGGGCACGTCCGGGGTGCTGCTCGCGGTCACCATGGTGATCGGCGTGCCGGTCTCCTTCGTGCTGCCCAACCTGGCCGCCCGCCGCGGCGACCAGCGGCCGTTCGTGGTCGTGCTGGCCTCCTGCGGCATCGCCGGGTACGCCGGGCTGGCGTTCGCTCCGGCCGGCGGGGCGTGGGTCTGGGCCGTGCTGGTGGGCCTGTCCAACTGCGCCTTCCCGCTGGTGCTGACGATGATCGGACTGCGAGCCAGGACGGCGGGTGGGGTGGCGCAGCTGTCCGCCTTCGCCCAGGGCGTCGGCTACCTGATCTCCGTTCCCGGCCTGATCCTGATCGGCCGGATCTACGACATCACCGGCCAGTGGTACTGGCCGCTGGGATTCCTGGCGCTGCTGCTGGTGCCGCAGATGCTGTTCGGCCTGCGCGCGGCGCGGGCCCGGCACATCGAGGACGAGGCGGTGCACCCGGCGGAGCAGGCCAAGGTGTGACGCGCCCGGGCACGGCGCGCGATGCCTCGGAGGAGCGCGTGATGCCGCGGCAGGGCGCGTGCGGCAGTGAGGGGCGTGTGACGCCGCGGCGGGGCGCGTGAGGCCGTGAGGCGGTCGGACGCGGCGGGGAAAGCCGGGCCCGGGAAGGTCAAGGCCCGGCCAAGGGGGAGGGGCCAGCGGAGGACGGGCGTGTTCGGGATGGGAGACTTTCGGACATGCCCGTTCTCGATCCCAACCCCACCGACGGCCGCAAGCAGCTCGGCCGCATCGCCCTCGCCTTCGGCGCCGTCGTGGTGCTGGTGGCGATCATCGCCACCGTTGCGGCCACGATGGGCTGACGGACGCCCGTACGCCATCCGACGCCCCGGTGAACGGGGCATGATGACACTCGTCGTTCCTCGGAGTGGCGGCATCCGGGAGCGTCGCGCCGCCGGGCCGCTTTTCTGCCAAGCTTGCTGGGTATGAGCGCCGACACGCCCCGCAGGATCATCGTTCTCCGCCATGCCAAGGCCGACTGGCCGAACGGCGTGGACGACCACGACCGGCCGCTGGCCGACCGGGGCCGTCACCAGGCCCCGGACGCCGGCCGCTGGCTGGTGGACTCCGGCATCAGCCCCGACTACGTGGTCTGCTCCACCGCACTGCGCACCCGCGAGACCTGGAAGCTGGCCGTCCACGAGCTGCCGCAGCGGCCCCTCAGGACCGTCTACGAGGAGCGGGTCTACGAGGCCAGCCCCGGCGAGATCATCGCGGTGCTCCAGGAGACCCCGGAGGAGTACTCGGACGTGGTGCTGGTCGGCCACAACCCGGGGGTGCTGGGCCTGACCCAGGTGCTGGCCGGGGACGCGGGCGACCGGGACGCGCTGGAGCGGCTGCGGCTCGGGGGCTTCCCGACGGCGGCGATCGCGGTGCTCAGCTTCAGCGGCTCCTGGAAGGGCGTCGAGCCGGGCGTGGCCGAGCTGGTCTCGTACCACACGCCGCAGGACTGACCCCGGAACGTACGTGAGGGGCGCGCGGATTGATCCACGCGCCCCTCGTGTGTCCGCGGCGGCGGGACACGGAACGCAGGTGCTCCTCGGCGGGCCTCACTCCATCGGCCGTCGCCGGGTCCGCGCCTACTCGGTCGGGGTGCCGTGCAGCGCGTCGGCCGCCTCGACCTCCTCGCGGGTGATGCCCAGCAGGTACAGCACGGTGTCCAGGAACGGCACGTTCACCGCGGTGTCGGCGGCCTCGCGCACCACCGGCTTGGCGTTGAACGCCACCCCGAGGCCGGCCGCGTTCAGCATGTCCAGGTCGTTGGCGCCGTCGCCGATCGCCACCGTCTGCTCCAGCGGCACCTTCGCCTGCTCGGCGAAGCGGGCCAGCCAGCGGGCCTTGCCCGCCCGGTCCACGATCTCGCCGACCACCCGGCCGGTGAACCTGCCGTCCACCACCTCCAGGGTGTTCGCTGCCGCGAAGTCCAGTCCCAGCTGCTCCACCAGGTGGTCGGTGACCTGGGTGAAGCCACCGGACACCACCGCGACCTGGTAGCCGAGGCGCTGCAGCGTACGGATCAGAGTGCGCGCGCCCGGCGTGAAGCGGACCTCGGCACGGACCTTCTCGGTCACCGAGGCGTCCAGCCCGGCCAGCAGTGCCACGCGGGCCCGCAGCGACTCGGCGAAGTCCAGCTCGCCGCGCATCGCCGCCGCCGTCACCTCGGCGACCTCCTCCTCGCAGCCCGCGTGGGCGGCGAACAGTTCGATCACCTCGTCCTGGATGAGCGTCGAGTCGACGTCCATGACCACCAGGCGCTTGGCCCGGCGCTCCAGCCCGGCGGCGACCACCGCGACGTCCACCCGCTGGGTGGCGGCCTCCTGGGCCAGGGCGGCCCGCAGCTCGTCGGTGGCCACGCCGGAGACGGCCAGCTCGACCGCCGTCACCGGGTACTTGGCGAGCCGGAAGACACGGTCGATGTTGCCGCCCGAGGCGGTGATCCGGGAGGTGAGCGCGGAGACGGCGGCGGCGGTCAGCGGGTTGCCGAGCACCGTGACGTGCGAACGGCCCTCACGGCGCGGCCGGTTGTCACCGATGCCGGAGAGGATCTCGGCCTGGAGTTTCTGCTCGTCGGCCCAGCGGTGGACGGTGGCCCGCAGTCCACCCTCGGCACCGGGTGTGGGAGGCGGGGTGATCAGGGCGCACAGCGTGATGCGGCCACGGGTGACCACCTGCTCGATGTCGATGACGTCGACGCCGAAGCCGGCCAGCGTCGCGAAGAGGCCGGCGGTGATGCCGGGGCGGTCCTTGCCGAACACCTTGACGAGCAGGGTGCGCTCGTCCGCGGTCCGGTGCTGGGCAGCGGGGAGGGGCTCAGCGGCCAGGGGCGATGCGTTCATGGTGCCTCCCACGCTACCGGGCGGCCGAGGGCCCCGGAGCACCCGTCCCACCTCGCGGGACGCCGCGGGTCAGGGCTCGGTAGCAGCCTGGTCACAGTCGCCAGGGCTGACTTTCACCGGCGGTCGGCAGGCTGGAATGATTCCCCCCGTCAGTCACAGGAACATCGCAGCCCCGGCCGGGGGCCACAATTCGGGGGAACCGAGAGAGCGGGGCAGGCGAGCAGTGCCGCAACTCGTCATCGAGATCAACGGACAGCAGCGGACTCTGGAGCCCGGGCGGTCCTACACCATCGGGCGCAACCCGCAGTCGGACTTCACGTTCGACGATGCCAGGGTCTCCTGGCAGCACGGGACCATCAGCTTCAACGGCAGCGGTTGGCAGCTGGACGACCACGGCAGCACCAACGGAACGTACGTGGCCGGCGCCCGCACCATGCAGGCCCAGCTGTTCCCCGGTGCCGTGGTCAACCTGGGCAACCCGGAGAACGGCCCCCGGCTCGGCTTCTCCGCACCCGCGCACGCCGTGGCTCCGCAGGCCCCGGCGCCGCAGGCCGCCCCGGTGCACGAGGCCGCCACCAGCCGCGGCCCGGTGCCCACGCCCCAGCAGCCCGCCCCGCAGCAGAGCTGGCCGCAGCACGACCCGTACCAGCAGCCGCAGCCGCAGCAGCAGGCCTGGCAGGGGCAGCCGCAGGCCCAGCCGGCGTTCCCGCAGCAGCAGTACGCGCCGCCGCAGGCCCAGCCGGCCCCGCAGCAGCCCCAGCCCCAGCACGGTGGCTTCCCCCAACAGGGCTTTCCGGCCCCGCCGCGGCACGACGGCGGGCCGCAGCCGACCATCATCCGTAACCTGACGTCGGCGATGCGCACCGTCCGGATCGGCCGTGCGCTCGACAACGACGTCGTGGTGTCCGACCTCCAGGTCTCCCGCCACCACGCCGAGCTGCGCCAGCTCCCGGACGGCCGCTACGAGATCGTCGACCTCGGCAGCCACAACGGCATCTTCCTCAACGGCCAGCGGGTGCAGCGTCAGCTGATGGGCCCGCAGGACCGGCTGACCGTCGGCCACTCCAGCTTCGTCCTGGTCGGCGACCAGCTGCAGGAGTTCGTCGACACCGGTGCGGTCTCCTTCTCCGCCCGTCACCTGACCGTCGAGGTCGAGCACAAGGGCACCAAGAAGATCCTGCTCGACGACGTCAGCTTCGGTGTCCCGGAGAAGTCGCTGGTCGCTGTCATCGGCCCGTCCGGCTCCGGCAAGTCCACGCTGCTGCGCGCCCTCACCGGCTACCGCCCGGCCGATCGCGGCGAGGTCCTCTACGACGGCCGCAACCTCTACAAGCAGTTCGCCGAGCTGCGCTCGCGCATCGGCCTGGTGCCGCAGTCCGAGATCCTGCACCGCGAGCTCACCGTCCGCAAAGGCCTCAAGTACGCGGCCCGGCTGCGCTTCCCCGGCGACACCGAGGCCCGCGAGCGAGACGCCCGGATCGACGAGGTGCTGTACGAGCTGCGCCTGGACAAGCGTGCCGACAACAAGATCACCGCGCTCTCCGGCGGCCAGCAGAAGCGCGTCTCGGTCGCCCTGGAGCTGCTCACCAAGCCCTCGCTGATCTTCCTGGACGAGCCCACCTCGGGCCTCGACCCGGGTATGGACCGCGAGGTCATGCAGATGCTGCGAGGCCTCGCCGACGACGGCCGCACCATCCTGGTCGTCACCCACTCGGTGGCCGAGCTGGCGCTGTGCGACCGGCTGCTGGTGATGGCGCCGGGCGGTTCGGTGGCCTACTTCGGCCCGCCGGACGAGGCGCTGCACTTCTTCGGGTACGAGACCTGGGCGGACGTCTTCCAGGCCTTCGAGAACTACCCGGACCACGACTGGGCCGGCCGCTACCGCGGCTCGGTGCACTACCGGCAGTACTCCGCGCCCACCGTGGAGGCGGGTGAGGTGCAGCACGTCCAGGTCGCCCAGGAGGCCGTCAGGCCGCCGAAGCCGCAGAGCTGGGGCTCGCAGCTGTGGACGTTGATGCGCCGCTACATGTCGGTGCTCGCCTCGGACCGCGGCTTCCTCGCGCTGTCCGTGCTGCTGCCCGCCGTCATCGGCGCGGTCAGCGTGTTGATTCCGAACGAGCCGGGGCTCGCGCCCAATCCCAAGACGCAGCTCCACCTCAACAGCGGCGCCGCGACGATCATGCTGATCCTGGCGATCGGCGCCTGTTTCTCCGGAGCGGCCAACTCCGTCCGCGAGTTGATCAAGGAGCGGGCGATCTACGAGCGAGAACGAGCCACCGGGCTCTCCCGCTCGGCGTACATGATGTCCAAGATCATCGTGCTGGGGTTCTTCAGCGTGATCCAGGGCGCCATCATCTCCGCCGTCGGCTTCCTGCCGCGCAAGCTCCCCGAGCACGGCCTGATCGTCAAGAGCCTGCCGGTCATCGAAATGACCATCGGCATGATCCTGCTGAGCTTCGCCGCGATGATGTTCGGCCTGATGATCTCCGCGCTGGTGAAGACCGCCGAGAAGACCATGCCGCTGCTGGTCATGTTCGCCATCGTGCAGGTCGTCTTCACCGGCTGCCTCTTCCAGATCTTCAGCAAGCCCGGACTGGAGCAGGTCGCCTGGCTGATGCCGGCCCGCTGGGGCACCGGCATCGTGTCCACCACGCTCGACCTCTCCGTGCTCATGGGCCCGTGGAACAAGGACTTCCAGAACCCCAACTACGACCCGCTCTGGAAGCACAGCGTCGCCCAGTGGGCGATCGACGCGGGTGTGCTGATCGCCATCTCGATCGTCATCGGCGTCATCGTGACCCGGCTCCAGCGCCGGCACGAGCCTGAGGTCATGCAGAAGGGCTGACCCTTCTCGACGACAGGCCGAGGGGCGGCTCTCCCAGTGTGGAGGGCCGCCTCTTTCGTGTTCCGGGCGTGTTCGGTTCCGTGTTCCGGGAGGTCCCTCGGGGCTCCGGGTGGTCTCCCTAGGACTCCGGGCGGGCCCTGAGGCCTAGGTCCCCGGACCTGGGCCCGGGGCGGCCGCGGACGGACGCGGCGCTCGTCGCGACGGCGGTAGTTTGGCGATATGCCCAGCATCACCGGAGACCACCGGGCCCACCACGGCCCGCTGCTTGCCTGCGAACCGTGCCTGTCCGGGATCGAGACCGTCAGCCAGGCACTGCTCGCCATGAGCCGGCACCTGGAGGTCCGCGAGGTGCTGCGCCGCATCACCGCTTCTGCCCGCGGGCTGCTCGGCGCCGAGTACGCGGCCCTGGGTGTTCCCGACGACCACGGGGGCTTCGCCCAGTTCGTGGTCGACGGTGTCACCGACGAGCAGTGGCGGGCGATCGGCCCGCTGCCCCGGCAGCACGGCGTGCTCGCCGCGATGCTGCATGAGGCCGGTCCCACGCGGCTCGTGGACGTCCGCAAGGCACCCGCCTTCGAAGGCTGGCCAGCGGCCCACCCCGACATGGACGCCTTCCTGGGCATGCCGATCCTGGACACCGACGCGGCCGAGGACGAGCCGCAGGTGATGGGCGTCATCTTCCTCGCCAACAAGCGCGGCGGCGGCCTCTTCACCGACCACGACGAGGAACTGCTGCGGATCCTTGCCGCGCACGCCGCCCTCGCCCTGTCCAACGCCCGGCTGTACGAGCGCAGCCGCGAGCTCACGCTGGCCGGCGAGCGGGCCCGGATCGCCCACGATCTGCACGACGCCGTCTCGCAGAAGCTCTTCTCGCTGCGGCTCACGGCCAAGGCGGCCGCCAAGCTCGTCGACCGCGACCCGGCCCGGGCGCGTGCCGAGCTCGCCGAGGTCGCCCGGCTGGCCGCCGAGGCGGCTGACGAACTGCGCGCCGTCGTCGTGGAGCTACGCCCCGCCGCGCTGGAGGAGGACGGGCTCAGCGCGACTCTCGCCTCGCAGGTGCAGGTGCTCGACCGGGCGCACACCGCCGATGTCACCTTCACCGCCGACGGTGTCCGGGCGCTGCCGCCAGCCCAGGAGGCCGCGCTGCTGAGAGTCGCCCAGGAGGCGCTGCACAACGCGCTACGTCACTCGGGAGCCCGGACCGTCACTGTCACCCTGGCCGGGACGCCGGCGCGCGGCGCGGTGCTGAGGGTGCACGACGACGGGCGCGGCTTCGATCCAGAGTCAGTCCGTCGAGCCGGCCGCCACCTCGGCCTGGCCTCGATGCGCGACCGAGCGTCCGCCGTCGGCGGCACGCTAACCCTGGAGTCGGCCCCCGGCCGGGGGACGCTCGTCGAGATGGAGGTCCCCGGTGCCTGAGAGCACACCGTCGATCCGTGTCCTGTTGGTCGACGACCACCAGGTGGTTCGGCGCGGGCTGCGCACGTTCCTGGAGGTCCAGGACGACATCGAGGTGGTCGGGGAGGCCGCCGATGGGGCGGAGGGCATCGAGCGGGCCCGTGAACTCGATCCTGACGTGGTCCTGATGGACCTCAAGATGCCCGGCGTCGACGGCATCGAGGCGCTGCGCACGCTCAAGGGGGAAGGCAGCCGGGCCCGGATCCTGATCGTCACCAGCTTCACCGAGCACCGCACGATGGTTCCCGCGCTGCGGGCCGGTGCGGCCGGGTACGTCTACAAGGACGTGGATCCGGAGGCACTGGCCGGGGCGATCCGATCTGTGCACGCCGGTCACGTCCTGCTCCAGCCCGAACTGGCCGAGGCCCTGCTTTCCGACGACGGCCCTCGTGCTCCGCAGGGTCGCGGAGGCACGCTCACGGAGCGCGAGCGCGAGGTGCTGGGCCACATCGCCGACGGCCGCTCCAACCGGGAGATCGCCCGCAGCCTGCACCTCTCGGAAAAGACGGTGAAGACCCATGTGTCCAACATCCTCATGAAGTTGGACCTGGCCGACCGTACTCAGGCGGCACTCTGGGCCGTTCGCCATGGCGAGACCCGCGAGGGGTAGTGCGCTGAGGGCGCGGGGAGTTGGTGCGGGCGCTGTGTCGATCGGCAGGGTTTCGGCCAGAACTGGCGTCAAACGATGGTCCGGCATATGCCTTTCGGCAGGGATGGTCCGAATTTTGGTGACGTGTGGTCATTCGGTTGTGCCAGCCTGAAGGCCGACACCGATTCCGATGGAGGGCCGGATGAGCGCGATGCGCAGTGATTGCGGGCCTGCCGTGCTGGCCCATGAGTTCGAGTTGACGTGCCGCCTGTCCGGCGCGTCCATCCCGTCCAGCTCTGAGGTGCCCCTGGCTTCCGAGCGCGGAAGCCCGGGGCGGGGGCCGGACGAAACCCTCTTGTCGGGGTGTCAGGACATGGATCCGGATATCGGCGCCTCGGAAGCCGCCGAGCGTCGGGCGCGGTCGGCCCGGGCGGCAATCCGCGACCGGCAGGCGTACGGGCCGGAGCTGCTGAGGCGCCGGCTCCGGATGCGGCGCTGGCAGTTCAACCTGGCACGGGAACGCGAACTGATCCCCGAACCGGACCTCGACAACGGCACCTGGTCGGCCCTCGTCGAGGTGCAGCTCGAGGCTCGTGCCGAGGAGATCGTCCTCGCGTTGGGCGCCGTGCCTCCGGTGGGAGCGACCAAGGCGGCCACGGTGCTGAGGCACACCACCGGTCTGCTGGTGATCGCCGAGGACGTCAGACGCCTTGCCGCCGCAGGGGAGCTGCGACCCTGTGGCGGATACCGGGGTTGGCCGACGTACAGCCGGGAGACCTTGGCCGCAGTCCCGTTTGCCGCGGTGGAGCAGGCCGTCATGGAGCGCATGCGCAAGGCCGCGGACACGGCGAGAGCCGCGGTCGAGGTGCTGGAGCGGCGGCTTGCGGCGAGCTTCTCGGAGGAGGAGGCGGCCGAGATCCTGGGGTGGTCCCGGCGCAGGCTGGCGGCCGCTACGACGCAGGGAGACCTGACCATCGGGCCCGACGGCAGGTACGAGCGCGCCGAGGTGATCGCGCTCGCCGCTGCCGGCTCCGGGCCCCACCACCTCTCAGCGGTCGTCTCGCTCGTCGACGAGGGCGTTGTAGGCGGCCACCTGGGCGCGCCGGGCGGTGCGCCGCAGCGGGGTCAGGACGGATTGGCGGGCCGCCATCTCCGAGGCGCTGACGGCAGCGCCGTGGCCGCCGGAGGCGATGGTGAGCAGGGCGGACACCTGGCGGGCCGACTCCAGGACGCGGACGGCCCGGGACGGGTAGCCGGGGGCGAGCAGTTCGCTGTGGCCACGCCGGCGGTACGCATCGAGGGCGCGCAGGGCCTCAGGCCCGGCCCCGGCCACGTCGAGGCGAGCGAGCATGGCGGTAGTCTCCCTCAGCCCGTCTGCGAGCTCACGCTCGGCTTCGTGGAGCGACGGCACGTCCGCCGGAGGTGCGTCATTGACCTCGGAACAGCGCCACAGCACGGTGGCCGAGCGGTCGCCGGCCGGACCGTACACTTCCACCTCCGGCACCAGCCCGAGCGGTGCGCCCACAGCCAGGACGGCCTCACCCGCACTCATGGCCTGCTCGTTGAAGGCCCTCGGGCCGGTCAGCCCGAGCGGATGCCCGGCTGAGGGCAGCGCGAGACGAAGACCCTTCACACCGAGTACTCGCAGTCGGCCCAGCGCCCAGGTCAGGCCGTGCTGCTCGCCAGGTTCGTCGCCGGGAAGCCCGGTGACCCGATGGATCTCGTCTGCGCCCAGGACTGCCGTGGCGGCGTCGTCCGGAGGGACCAGACCAGCCAGCAGGGCATTGCCCCATGCGGTGAGCCGCCCCGAACGGGGCTCTTCGTACGGATTGTCGGCAGGTGTCGCGAGCATCCGGCCAGCCTACGGAATCGGCGGTCATCCGCGTGGCGTAGGTTTGCCCATGCGTGTGCGGCGCACCCACCCCGTGCCCACCGGCTGCCGGAGTAGGCTCGCCGCCCGCACCGACGGCCGAGAATCTTGTTTTTTGGGGAAGGCGTAGGCATGAGCGACGTGCTGGAGCTGGTGGACGTATCCGTGGTCCGGGAGGGGCGCGCGCTGGTCGACCAGGTCTCGTGGTCCATCTCCGAGGGCGAGCGCTGGGTCATCCTGGGCCCGAACGGCGCCGGCAAGACCACGCTGTTGCAGATCGCGTCCTCGTACCTGTTCCCGACCTCGGGCAAGGTCACGGTGCTGGGCGAGAAGCTCGGTGAGATCGACGTCTTCGAGCTGCGCTCCCGGATCGGCCTGGCCGGCGCCGCCATGTTCGACAAGCTGCCCGCCGAGCAGACCGTGCTCCAGACCGTCCTCACCGCCGCGTACGGCATGACGGTCACCTGGCAGGAGACCTACGAGGAGTCGGACGAGGCCCGCGCCCTTGCCCTGCTCGACCGCCTTGGCATGGCCAACCTCACAGACCGCAAGTTCGGCACCCTCTCCGAGGGGGAGCGCAAGCGCACCCTGATCGCCCGCGCCCTGATGACCGACCCCGAGCTGCTGCTGCTCGACGAGCCCGCCGCCGGCCTGGACCTTGGTGGCCGCGAGGACCTGGTCCGCAGGCTGGGCGCGCTCGCTCAGGACGAGTTCGCCCCGGCGATGGCGATGGTCACCCACCACGTCGAGGAGATCGCGCCGGGCTTCACCCATGTCCTGATGATCCGCCAGGGGAAGGTGCTCACGGCCGGGCCGATCGACACCGAGCTGACCGCCCGCAACCTTTCCAAGTGCTTCGGCCTGCCGCTCACCCTGGAGCGGCACGGAGACCGCTGGTCGGCCCAGGGTCTGCCGCTGGGCTGAGGCCCCGTCCGTTCGTTCATCCGGAAGGCCGTCGGAACCGGTCGCACGTGCGACCGGTTTCCGCCCCTCGACCTGCGGGAACTGTCCGCTTCGAAGGCCTTCGCTCCCTAGGATGGACGTGTGGACAGCTGGATCTGGTGGCTCCTGGCCGCCGCAGGGCTCGGCATACCGCTGGTGCTCACCGCGATGCCGGAGTTCGCCATGTTCGCGGTCGGGGCGCTGGCCGCCGCCGGCGTGGCCGCGCTGGGCGGGGGAGTGGTCCTGGAGACCGTGACCTTCGTCGTCGTCTCGGTTGCTCTGGTGGTCTTCGTCCGCCCGATCGCCTACCGGCAGCTTCGAAAGGGCCCGCAGGTCAAGATGGGCATCGAGGCGCTCCAGGGCGCCACCGCGGTCGTCGCGGAAACCGTCGACGGGGAGGGCGGGCGGATCAAGCTGAGAGGCGAGATCTGGTCGGCCCGTGCGCTCCACCCGGGCCAGGTGTACCAGCCGGGGCAGCAGGTCGACGTCGTCGAAATCCAGGGCGCGACCGCCCTGGTCGTCTAGGGGAGAGTCCGTGGAACCCGTCCTTATCGTTTTGGTCGTCCTGGTCGTGGTGGCCTTCATCGCGCTGATCAAGACGATCCAGGTCATCCCGCAGGCCAGCGCCGCGATCGTGGAGCGCTTCGGCCGCTACACCCGGACGCTCAACGCTGGGCTGAACATCGTCGTCCCGTTCATCGACCGGGTTCGCAACCGCATCGACCTGCGCGAGCAGGTCGTGCCGTTCCCCCCGCAGCCGGTGATCACCCAGGACAACCTGGTCGTCAACATCGACACCGTCATCTACTACCAGGTGACCGACCCCCGCGCCGCGACGTACGAGGTCGCCAGCTACATCCAGGCCATCGAGCAGCTGACCGTCACCACGCTGCGCAACATCATCGGCTCGATGGACCTGGAGTCCACCCTCACCTCGCGCGAGGTCATCAACGCCGGCCTGCGCGGCGTCCTGGACGAGGCCACCGGCAAGTGGGGCATCCGGGTCAACCGTGTCGAGCTGAAGGCGATCGAGCCGCCGACCTCCATCCAGGACTCGATGGAGAAGCAGATGCGCGCCGACCGGGACAAGCGCGCCGCGATCCTCACCGCCGAAGGCCAGCGCCAGGCCCAGATCCTCAAGGCCGAGGGTGAGAAGCAGGCCGAGGTCCTCAAGGCCGAGGGTGAGGCGCAGGCCGCGGTCCTGCGCGCGGACGGTGAGGCGGCCGCGATCCGGACGGTCTTCGAAGCCATCCACGACGGCGACGCCGACCAGAAGCTGCTCGCCTACCAGTACCTCCAGACCCTGCCCGAGCTGGCCAAGGGCGACTCCAACAAGCTCTGGATCATCCCCAGCGAGGTCGGCGACGCGCTCAAGGGCCTCGGCGGCGCCTTCACCGGCCTGACCGGCAACGGCGGAATGAACGGCGGCGCGGTCGCGGCACCCAGCATCACGCAGACCGCCCCGGCGGCCACCCAGGTGCCGCTGGACCCGGCGGCCGGCCCGCGGCCCGTGGACACCGAGAAGGGCGCCGCCCGTCCCCGGGTGGACCCGGCTCGGGAGTACCCGAAGATCGACCCGGAGTGATCGGTCGAACCCCATGACTGGCGAGGGCCCGCTGCCGAGAGGTGGCGGGCCCTCGGCCTTTCGGGAGGCCGACGCGTACGTCCCGGGGTGTGTGGCGTGCGTCCCGAATCGTGGGCGGGTCTGGTCGGCGCGCGAGGCCGTCCGGCATGATCCCCTCGGACAGGACCGAGAGGAGAGGCGACCCATGACGCTCTGGGAGTCGATCGCCGTCCTGGCGGCCGGCGTCGGCGCCGGGATGATCAACGTCATCGTCGGTTCCGGCACGCTGATCACCTTCCCGGTCCTGCTCGCCGTCGGCATCCCGCCCGTCACCGCCAACGTCTCCAACTCATTCGGCCTGGTCCCCGGCTCGCTCAGCGGCGTGATCGGGTACCGCCGTGAACTGGTGGGCCAGGGCCGCCGGGTGCTGCGCATGGGCACCGCCTCACTGCTCGGCGGGCTGCTCGGGGCGCTGCTGCTGATCAAGTTGCCGAGCGGGGCCTTCGATGCGATCGTCCCGGTGCTGATCCTGCTCGCGCTCGTTCTGGTGGTGATCCAGCCGCGGGTGGCCAAGGCCGTCGCGGCCCGCCGCCGACCCGGTGGCGATCCGGACGGCAGCCTGGTGCTGCTGATCGGGGTGTTCCTGACCGGCATCTACGGCGGCTACTTCGGCGCCGCGCAGGGCGTGCTGCTGATGGCACTGATGGGGATGCTGCTCCAGGAGGACCTCCAGCGGATCAACGCGGTGAAGAACGCCCTGGCGATGATCGTGAACGCGGTCGCCGCGATCTTCTTCCTCTTCGCCTCGACCGTGAACTGGGCCGCCGCCGGTCTGATCGCGGCGGGATCGCTGGTCGGTGGCCTGCTCGGTGCCAAGGTGGGCCGCCGCCTCCCCCCGACCGCGCTGCGCGGTGTCATCGTGGTGGTCGGTCTCGTGGCCGTCGCCAAGCTTCTGTTGAGCTGAACAACCGTCACATCGTGTGCAAATCGGAGAAGTACGCCATGGCCCTGGAGATGCGTGAGAGCTGCGAGCGCTGCGCGGTGTCGCTGACCGCGGACGGCCGTGCCTCGATATGTTCCTACGAGTGCACCTTCTGCCCGGACTGCACCGAGGCCATGGCCGACAGCTGCCCCAGCTGTGGTGGCGAACTGGTGGCCCGTCCGCGGCGGAAGGCCGCCTGACACCGGAACCCCGGACATTCCGGTAGCCCGGAGTCCCGGCACTCCGGAATCCCGGCACCGGACCGACGACCCATCAGGAGCGCGGCGATGAGCAACAGGGTACGGCTGAACGAGGACGAGATCACGGCGGCCCTGGTGGCGCTGCCCCAGTGGACGCGGGAGGGTGACAGCATCTCCCGCACCGCCGACGCCCCGGACTTCCCGGCGGCGATCCGGGTGGTCGTCGCCGTCGCCGAGCAGGCCGAGGCGCTCGATCACCACCCAGACATCGACGTCCGCTGGCGCACGCTGCGCTTCGTCCTGTCCACCCACAGCGCCGGCGGCCTCACCGGGCTCGACTTCTCCCTCGCCGCCCGGATCGACGAGGCCCTGCGCGCCGAGTCGGCGGCCTGACGCGGAACGACCGCGAAGCCCGGGACCGTACGGCCGAGGGCCGAGGGCCCGGGCGGCGCCTCCGGGCGGGCGTGAGATGCTGACTGCCGCATCGGCAGGCGGACGGCTCGGAGGGACGGGAACGGATGGCGCAGGAGCCCTTCGGAGACGCCCACCCCCGGCAGCCGTGGCCGCCCCAGGGCCACCAGGACTGGCAGAACGACGCGTGCGGCGGCTACTCCGAGCAGCAACAGGCACCTCAGCAGCCGTCGCAGTGGCAGCCGCAGCCGGGCTACGGCTCAGCCGAGTACGGGCAGCAGCAACAGCATCCGCAGCAGCAGTTCGGCCAGGGCGGCTACGGGCACGCCGGCCATGACCAGAGCGGGTACCACCAGAGTGGGTACGGCCAGTCCGGCTTCGGTCCGACCGGCTATGTCGAGGGCCGCTATGTCGAGGGTGGCTACGTCCAGGGCCGGTACGACGGCCAGGAGCAGTACCAGCCGTATCCGCAGTACCCCGACCACACACAGCAGCACCAGTCCTACGCGCCGTACGCCACGTCGGAGCAGCCCGCCGCCGCTGAGGGGCTGTACGTCCCGGCGGGGGCGGAGTACTCGCCGGACGGCTACGTGCACATCGAAGAGGTCGAGCCGGCACCCGCGCCCGGCCCCGAGCAGCCTGCGGGGACCTCTCGGGAACAGGCCCCCGAGCGCCAGGTCGAGACCGCCGCACCGTCGAGGGCCGCTGCTCGTCGAGGCGCCGGCGGCGGAGCCGGTTCCGGTTCCGCCGCGGGCTCCGGCTCCTCGCTTTCCGCCAAGGCCCGGAAGGCCGCCGGCGCGGTGCTGACCGGGGAGCACGTGCCCAGCCGCAAGGCCCTGCTGGTGCGGACCGGCGCCGGTGTGGCCGCGCTGGGTGTGCTGGTGGCCGCCGGGTTGACGGTTGGTGCCGAGGGCGGCGGCAGCGCGGCGGCGAGCAGCGGCGGCGAGCCGGGTTTCGCGGTGGCGCACGCCCGGGCGTGGGCCGCGCAGCCCGCCGCGACCGGTTCGTCCGGGGGCGACGACACGCTGATCGGCAGCTGGCTGCTGGCCGACGTGGTGGTCCGGGCCGACGGCTCCGGGGTGCGCGCGTATGACCGGGCGGGTGGCAAGCCGACCTGGTCGGTGGAGCCGCCGGCCGCCGGGGCCGCTCCGTGCGGGCTGTCGGCGGGGGTGAACCAGGCGGGTCTGGGCGCGGTGCTGTTCCGTCCGCAGGCCGATCCGAAGAGCCCCTGCACGCTGGTGACGGCGGTGGACACCAAGACCGGCAAGACCGCCTGGAACAGGACTCTCTCGGACGCCAAGGGCGCGTACTCGGCCCGGGTCGGCGTCACCGAGGACAAGGTGGTTGCCGTCGGTGACGACCGGGCGTTGGCCTGGGAGTCCGCCGACGGGAAGGACGTCTGGCAGTACACCGGCCAGGGCAAGTTCTGCACCCTCTCCGGCGGCGTCAGCGGCAAGACCGTGCTCGTCGCCTCCTCCTGCGCCGATTCGACCCCTGCCGACCAGACCGTCGCGCTGAACACCGCGGACGGCAAGGTCGCCTGGTGGCGGGGCCTGAACAACCAGCCGAAGACGGTGACCGTGCTGTCCGCCGAGCCGTCCGTGGTCCTCACCACCGGCGAGAAGCCCGAGGCGGACCGGCTGTTCGCCTGGGGTACGGGCGGCGATCCGGCCGCCGAGATCCCGGTGGCCGTCGACGGCGGTCGGCTGGACGTCGCCCACGGTACGTTTTCGGCCACTCCCGGCGTGTACTTCGAGGGCCGGACGATGGTGACCACCCTGGCCCCTCCGAACGGCGGCGGACAGGTGGCCGCCGTCGGCTACGACCTGGACACCGGCAAGCAGCGCTGGAAGGTGCCCACCGCCGCCAAGGGCGCCGCCCGGGCCGTGGGCATCGACGGCGGGTCGCTGGTGCTCGCCGCCGATGAACGACGGGACCAGCCCGCCCGCCTCAGCAGGTTCCCGCTGGCGGGCGGCCAGGAGGCGATCGGCGGCAACTTCCCGGCCGGCACCGGTTCGCTCCTGATCTCCGGAAGGGTGCTGATCGGCGGCGGGCAGGTGGTCGTGGTGCCCGAGCACTCGACCAACTACGGCACGGCGGCGGGGTACCAGGCGAAGGACTGAGGACCTCCGTCCGTTCCCCTCCGTCCATGCCATCCCACAGGCACCCGCCGCCGTCCGGACGCCGGGAGCGTCCTCAGACCGGGAGCGTCGAGAGTTCCGAGAGCGTCGACAGCGCTGAGGGAGCCGAGAGCGCCGAGAACGCCCCTGTGCTTGGAAACCGCCTCACGCCGCCGAGACGGGTCGGCCCGGTACGGCAGGCAGCCAGTCGGCGAGGTCCCGGACCTCCGAGCTGCGCAGGCCGAGCGCGAGCATGAGACTCGCCTGCGGCGTCGGTACGAACGGGCGGCGCAGCAGCTTCATCCCGGCCTGCTCCGGCGTGCGGTCCGCCTTGCGCTGGTTGTCCTCCGCGCACGCGGCGACGGTGTTGATCCAGCTGTCGGCACCACCGCGCGACTTCGGCTGGAGGTGGTCCACTGTGGTGGCCCGCCGGCCGCAGTACGCGCACAGGTGCTGGTCGCGGGCCAGGACGCCCCGCCTCGACCACGGAGCCTGTTGTCGGAACGGCACCCGTACGTACCGTTGCAGTCTGATCACCCGTGGCACCGGGACGGCCACGCCCGTCCCCCGGATCGAGCGCAGCGGATGCGCCTGCTCCACCACCGCCTTGTCCTGGAGCACCAGGACGACGGCGCGCTGGAGCGACACCGTCGTCAGGGGCTCGTAGCTCGCGTTCAGAACCAGCGTGTTGCGCACTCGGCACACCCTTCCCGCAGGCGTGCCACGGCGGCACGACCGTCTCCACACACGTCACTGCCGCCGCACGGCGGTGGAACCACTCTGAATGGGCCCGCAGCCGTCGAACAACGGAATTTCCGGTATCGGGGAGGGGCCCGGGAGAGCGGGCCCTCCGACCCGGTGGGGTGCCTCGGGGAAAACTCGCTGGCCGGAACCGCGTAGGCTCTATCAGGCTGGAGTCGTACCGACCCGGGGCCCGACCGAATCGGGCCGGCACCGGGCGGACGCCCGATCGAAGGAGAAGCGTGACCGTGACGGACATCGTCGACGAGCTGCAGTGGCGTGGGCTGATCGCCCTTTCCACTGACGAGGACGCACTGCGCAAGGCGTTCGCGGACGGCCCGGTCACGTTCTATTGCGGCTTCGACCCGACGGCCCCCAGCCTGCACCTCGGCAACCTGGTGCAGATCCTCACCATGCGTCGCATCCAGCAGGCGGGGAACCTCCCGCTCGGTCTGGTCGGCGGCGCCACGGGCCTGATCGGCGACCCGAAGCCCACCGCCGAGCGCGTACTCAACGACCCCGAGACGGTGGCCGGCTGGGTCGAGCGCCTGCGTGGCCAGATCTCGCGTTTCCTCGACTTCGAGGGCCCGTACGCGGCGCGCATGGTCAACAACCTGGACTGGACGTCCGGAATGTCGGCGATCAGCCTGCTGCGTGACGTGGGCAAGTACTTCCGGGTCAACAACATGATCGCGAAGGAGGCCGTCGCCCGACGGCTCAACTCCGACGCGGGCATCAGCTACACCGAGTTCAGCTACCAGATCCTCCAGGGCATGGACTACCTGGAGCTGAACCGCCGCTACGGCTGCGCCCTGCAGACCGGCGGCAGCGACCAGTGGGGCAACCTGACCGCCGGCACGGACCTGATCCGCAAGGCCGACGGCAAGTCCGTCCACGCGCTGGCCACGCCGCTGATCGTCAAGGCCGACGGCACCAAGTTCGGTAAGACCGAGTCCGGCACCGTCTGGCTCGACCCCGAGCTGACCACCCCGTACGCCTTCTACCAGTTCTGGCTGAACGCGGACGACCGGGACATCCCGAACTTCCTGCGGATCTTCAGCTTCCGCTCGAAGGAGGAGATCGAGGAACTGGAGCGCGAGACCACCGAGCGCCCCGCCGCCCGCCTCGCCCAGCGCGCCCTCGCCGAGGAGCTCACCACACTGGTGCACGGCGCGGAGCAGTACGAGCGCGCGGTCGCCGCGTCCAAGGCGCTGTTCGGCCAGGGCGACCTGGCGGACCTGGAGGCCCCGACCCTGGCGGCCGCCCTGGCCGAGGTCCCGAAGGCCGAGGTGTCCGAGCTCCAGACGGTGGTCGACCTACTGGTCGCCGTCGGCCTGTCGCCGAGTCGCTCGGCCGCGCGCCGGACGATCAAGGAGGGCGGTGCCTACCTCAACAACGTCAAGGTGACGGACGAGGAGGCTGTGCCGACCGAGGCCGACCTGCTGCACGGCCGCTGGCTCGTGCTGCGGCGCGGCAAGCGGAACCTGGCGGCGGCGGAGCTGGTCGCCGGCTGAGGCGTGGCCATGGCTGAAACAAACCTGCTCTGAGCTGCGGTTTCGAGCCTCGAGGGCCGGATCTGGACAGATCCGGCCCTCGGCGTTTGACGATGTCGTCCAGGTGGCCTAGTGTTGAACGAGTCGCTGGAGCGGCCATCCCACTCGGCAAGACCCACTCTCGCTCTGATCCCCATGAAAATGGGCTTGTTGGCGTTCCCGCCAACCGGAGCGAGTGTGAATTTCGAGTGACGCTCGAAATGCGTTAGTGTGGTGGACGTCGCGAAAGCGATCCCGGCCAGTTACGGGAAATCGGATGAATGAAACTCCGGAAAACGGAGCGGAAAACATCTGATAGGCTGGAAACACGAAAGAACGAAGCCCGGAGGGCCCGCTGGAAGGCGGTCCGAAGGAAGCGTCCGTTCCTTGAGAACTCAACAGCGTGCCAAAAGT